>JBQCGX010000101.1:0-86979 GCA_051955255.1 Agriterribacter sp.
TAGTTTCTGATCTGCTTGACCTTGAATTAATAAATGCACCGCAAAAAGTAGACAATTGCTTAACAACTATTCGGCCGACAAATTTGTGCGAGTGGAATTGACAGAAGAGTCTCTTAACTTGCAGATACTTATATTTCAGAAAAAGTAGTTGGTAAATCGAGTTTAGAAGATTGTAGACATACTGCATTAGCCACAGTAAGTAAAGTGGATGTTTTAGCAAGTTGGAATTTTAAATATATTGTAAACCTGGACAGAATTAAGGGCTATAATTCGGTAAACCTTCGATTGGGTTATCAAACGATAGAAATTAGAAGTCCGAAAGACCTTATAAATTATGAAGACGATTGAAAAAGAAAAAACTTTTGATGCAGTGAAATGATGCGTGAAATCAGAGACAAAATAAGTGTTGAAACGCAGGATATGTCTTTCGCTGAACTGAAAGCATATATCGAGAATAAAATTAAAGAGAGCAAATTGAAACCGGTAGGACGATAACGCGTGCTTGCCGAATAGTGAACAGAAAGTTGGCCTTTATGCCATCAGACCACCCATCGGGCATGCCCTTCCGAACGATATTCAGTCGAGCCGGCCGATGGGAAGGTTGCGCCGGACGTTCAGACCGATCTGGATATAAAGTTAGAAAATGCAATAGAATACTGAAAGCTGATACCTGATTGCTGACAGCCTCCATTCACTCAAATCTTAATTGTGCATTTTTATGTACATAGGCCATTGAAACTGCTATGTAACTTACAATTAGTATTAAAGCCAAAGCAGCAGCCCACCATTTTAGTAACGTTGATGAATAAGCGTGCGAAGGTTGAAATACCTCGCCTACTGCATTTTCACGGAAGCGATACAACATCCAGACCAACACAACGAGGTTTATCCAATACAAGTGCTGCGAAACAAATTTGGGAGTGTGCCATATAGCACTCACAAAGTTGCTGATAAGTATGTACCATGCAAGGTAGATTAATGCAACAGCAATATTTTTATTACGGGAGCCTGAAAGCAAACCGGGTTTGTAGTACCAGGTGAGGAATACGGCGAACACTGCCGACATTATCCACATTATTTGCTGCCATAGCCGTGCAAATTGCGCTGGATCTGCAGCTTGTATGCCCTCTCCTGTTCCTGTCATCCGCTCGGTGCTCACTGCTTCTGCCAAATTAATAGCGGGCAACAAAAACATTAAAAATATCCAACCTGTTATATTGGATGTTTTGCTGGGTGCAACGGTTTTGGGCCATTTGTTGCTTGAATATACACCATAAGCCATTCCCAACCCTCCAAAGAAACCGATGGAGTATTCCATGACATTCCACCAGTTGAATTTAATGCCCGATACATATCCCATGCGCTGCAGGAAATTGCCAAAACCAAAGCCGAACCCTGCACCAAGCGCACTGAAAAAAGCGGTACGCAGCGCATGTGTGTAACCGTTACGATACAGAAACCATCCCAGTGCCAGGCAGGCACCCATACATGCTGCCCACAACTCCGAACGTGGCGGCGTCATAAACCACTCCAGTTGAAAAATAAAAAATCCCCAGAACAGGTAGCCGCCTGCAAACATTTGTGTAAACAGCGAAGCCCAGTCTACTTTTTTGTCGGGAGTGTTTTCCAACGCAAGCCCGGTTATGCCCCCTCCCATAAAACCATACAATGATCCTATTATCATTAGCATTACCAATCCGTAGCTGGTGTTGAGATAGTCGGCTGCATGTCCGTATCCTACTATTTTTCCATAGCTGATCATGCCACCCGCTCCCCAGGCTATTGCTCCTAAGGCAACGATGGTGGGTAACCGATCATACCAGTCTTGCCTACCCGATAAGGCGATTACTGTAAAGACTCCGATGGCTGCGGCCCATGTAGCGCCGTATTCATGGCCAATTTGTCCGCGAGACGCCCAGGCAGTGCCGAGTGCCAACGCCACCGGCAACATTCGTTTCAGGAAAAGGGAAGAAGTATGCATGTGATGAAGATTAGAGCTATCAGCTTTCAGCGGTCAGCTATTGGAAAACCAAGAAACAAGATACAAGAACCAATTTCAGGAGATTTCTCCTACGTCGAAATGACGAGAAGCAAGAACCAAAGTCGGGGCTATCAGCTACGAGCCGCCAACCATGAGCAACCAAAAACCAGGAACGATAAACCGTAAACCTCACCGTTTCCCAAATCAGCAATCAAAAAATCAAAAATCCCCGTGCACCTTCGTGTCTTCGTGCCTCCGTGGTTCATCTGGCTGCTTTCAACAGCTCCTCTTTTGTGCCGATCCAGTACGCAATTTTTTTCCGGTTCCAGGTATAGCAAACGGCAATGGTATCACCATAACTGATAACCGCGGGATAGGAAAATTCGTCTTCTTTATCGCCACTGTCAATATCCAGCTTTTTCGGCCAGGTAACACCGTTATCGTGCGATATGGCCAACGATATAGGCGACCTTGAGCCCCAGTTGGCAGTATCGGGATTATAAGCCAGTACCAGCGTGCCATCGCTCAGCCTTGTTAAATCAATGCCGCTGTTGGGATTAGGAAGCCCGGTTTTATAGCCCGCCGACCAGGTTATACCATAATCTTCGGAATCGCTACGGTAAACAGCACCATCGGTACTTCTCAGCAACATATGTACTTTGCCGGGTGCAGATTCCCAAAGCGTAGGTTGTATTACTCCTTTTCCTTTGAGTTTGGTTCTGTCGAGCTGTACATAGTCTGATGCTTTCCAGGTTATGCCTTTATCGGTGCTGATGTCGGCAAACGCATCCCATTTGCCTTCTTCGTGCGAAGCGCCTGCAATCCAACTGCCGTTAGACAGTACAATGGGTTTATTGCGCACAGGACCTCTGCCGCCTTTATCGCCTTTGATCAATTCGGTTGCATCTGACCAGGTTTTACCATTGTCGTCGGATGTTTTTACCCAGGTTTCCCACGATGGAATTTTTTTTCCTACTTTGAAGAATAGAAATATTTTGCCTTCGGGTGATTGAAAAAGTACGGGGTTCCAGTGTGCATCTTCTCTTATTTTAGCTACCTCCACCGGAGCTTCCCAGGCGCCCGGTTTACCACGGGTAAGCCATATGCCCACATCATCAGTACCTTCTTTTTTACCACCAAACCAGGCAGCTAAAAATGACCCATCCTGCAAATGCAACAGTGTTGAGGCATGACATTCCGGAAATGACACTTCCTGCTCAGAAAAAAAATAACCGTGTGTAACCGCAGATAAGTCTTTTTGCACCGTAGTAGCCGTTGTGTCAATATTGTTTTTTGCTCCGGCACCCTCATTACAGGCAGTTGCTATAAAAAAGAATGCTGACAGGAAAACGCAGGTATTGGCTGTTATTCTTTTATTCATGCTGAAAACTTTGTAAGGCAAGTCATATTATACATTGCGGGGTTATGCTACATCTTCATATTCCACTTCTTTAATATCGAGCTTTTCGCACCATGTTTTTAGTGTATCCAATATTGAATGCAGTGCAGCTTTTTCTTTGGGCGTTGGTTCCAGTGCGTGCGACCTGCTGATGGTATGTATGGGCAGCCCTCTGAGCTGGAGGAAAAATTTGGCGCTCATGGGATAAGCCGTGTGAACAACTGGATCGAGCCTGGTGAGTTCAGACTGTATCCATTCTACTTCTTTTTGTTTGGCAGGATTGTCTACGTTATTGCACAGCCACACCAATATCTCAGGATAAAAATTACCGGCAATGGCCGACATTCCTGCAGCACCCATGCTCATAGACGCGATAGCGTTAGGCGTGTGTGCATCATAAAATTGCATGTTGCTGCCTTTAATGGCTTCCAGCTTGGCTTTTACCTGCTCTACATTGCAGCAGGTATCTTTATGATAATGCATTCTTCCTGTAGATACCAGTGTTTTCAACATTTGGGGGCTTACCAATCTTTTGTAAGGCACGGGGCATTCATACAATCCCAACGGAATATTCCCGGTAAGCGACAGCATTTTTTCAAAGCGCTGCAGCAACACATCATCGCCTTCTTCCTGCTGCGCATAATGTGCGGTGATGAGCACCACAGAGTCTACGCCTGTATCATACATTTTTTTGGTGAACGCTGCTTTATCCTCAATGGTTAATCCAAATGAGCCTGTAGCCACCACCGGCACACGTCCGTTTACGTATTCTACCACGGCTTTGGTGAGCGCCAATCTCTCTTCTTCATGAATGCTGTACATTTCGCTGGAAAGACAGTTAGCAAACAGCCCTTTTACGCCTGCTGCCAGGTAAAAGTCAACCAGCTTTCTCAACATATCATAATCAATCTCCGCCTGGGGTGTAAAGGGAGTGATCATTACCGGAACAAATTTCTTCGACATAAAATTTGTTTTGTGTTTATTGGTTTTAAATAACGAACTGATGTTTTGTTTTCATTGGCAAATCAGCTTCGTTTTCGCAGTTTGGTGAGTAAAAGTCCTACCAGGAAAATGGTAAGCGTGCCCACCACAATCACCATATTTACATGCAACGGGCTTTTAAGGTGCTCCAGCTCAGCGGGAAAATACTTGGAAAGAGACATCCATAAAATAACCAATATGCCTATAATCGTTGCCGTTACTGCCTCGGCATTTTTAGCTTTTTTAGAAATGATGCCAAGTAGAAACAAACCCAGCATACCGCCGGCAAAAATGCCTGCCAGTTCCCACCACATGTCAAGTATGCTTCCCACTCCTATTAATGTTATTCCAAAAACGATAGCCAGTATACCGGTAATGGCAGTAACGGTATAGAGTATCTGCAATTCTTTTTTAGGTCCCGGGTTGGGATTGATATACCGTTGGTATATATCTTTTAAAAACACAGTAGCCGAACTGTTCATGCCGCTGCTAATGGAACTCATGGCAGCCGATAAAATAGCCGCTATTATTAATCCTACGAGACCTTTTGGCACTTTTAATACCATGAAAAACGGAAGAATTTTATCGCCATAATCTGAAGGCTTCAATGAATTGATGTCAACATTTTTTTCTGCAGCCACCTGTTGCTTTACAGTGAGCAATAATTCGGGATTCTCGGCAAAATAAGCATAGAGCGCAGTGCCGATAATGAAAAACAACAACGAAACGGGCAGATACCAGTATACGCACAACCAAACACTGCGCGCCGCTTCTTTCTGGCTTTTGGCAGTGTGATAGCGCTGCACATAGTTCTGATCCATGCCAAAGTTGTTCAGGTTAATGAAAAAGCCATACAGGAAAATTACCCAGAAGGTGGAGCTGCTGAAATCTGTAATATCAAAACTTCCCAGCGAAAATTTATTTTCGGCCATTCCTATTTTGTACACATCTGCAATGCCGCCCTTCATTTCGCGAAAGATAATGTAGAGCACAATGAAGGCGCCAATGGTTTTAATAATGCCCTGCACCACTTCTGTCCATATCACCGCTTCCATGCCGCCCATTACTGTGTATATGATAATACAAATACCGGTTACGAGCATGATGGTTTTCATGTCTACACCCGTTAATGCCTGCAACGTAAGGGCTATTCCAAAAAATATGGAACCCATCCGCGCCAGTTGCGTTAATATAAAACAAACCATTGCATAGGTTCGCGCCCAGGCGCCAAAACGATGCTCGAGGTGAGTGTATGCGCTCACTTCTCCGTTGCTCCTGTAAAATGGCACAAAATATTTTGTGGCAAAATAGGCGGCCAGCGGCATAGATAAACTGAACACAAAAGAATTCCAGTTGCTGCCAAAGGCTTTTCCGGGAACGCCTAAAAAAGTATTGCTGCTTAAAAATGTTGCATATAACGAAATGCCTAAAGCCCACCCTGGAATATTGCCGGAGGCAGTAGTAAACTGCTGAGCATTTTTATTTTTCCTTGCAAAGTATACACCCACAAGCACCATACTAAGGAGGTATATTAAAATAACAAACAAATCGATCAAGGGCAAATGTTGCATGTTTGGATCAGTAAGTTTTCAGGTATGTACAAATCAAAGATTATTCAAAAACGAAAAGCCACCAATGTTAATTGTTATAAAAAGAATAGCATAAATTATTATTAAGATGCAATAAATACTATTTTTAGCACACCAAAAAACAACTGTAAACATTGAGTATATCAATGAAAGAAAATGCTCGTCATAACGAAACCACATCGCAATCTCACTGGTTATTACCCGCCCGCTTACGGAGCAAGCTCGACAATCATCCAATTGGTAAAAATCTGTACATAACAGAAATAGCATTTTATCCTGAACACAGTATGCCGGAAAAGGAAGTGCCCAAAAGCAATCCTGATTATATACTTGTGTATTGTGTGAGCGGGAGTGGTTGGTACAAGCTGAACAACAAAAAATTTGTTTTGAACGCAAATCATTTTGTAGCGCTTCCTAAAAAGGTGCCGATACAGCTTGGTACAGATGTTTCTGAGCCGTGGAGTATTTATTTTGTAAGATTTAACGGCGTTATTGGGGAAGATATGTACACTTATCTGTCGCGCGACAAAAAGTATGTTGACCAGTCTACGCCGCCGTTGGTTGGGCGCATCGCACAATTCCAGGACATTATGCACCACCTTGACCTGATGGAAAACATGGAAAACCTATTGTATGCTAATTTTCGCTTCTATAGCTTCCTGGGAACTTTCCGGTTGACGGTTTTCAACTACATGAAAAAAGGAATAGACAATATTATTGAGCGATGTATTTTTATTATGAAGGATCACCTGCATGAAAATCTCACGCTCGATGAGCTGGCATCTAAAGCCCATGTATCTGCCTCCTATCTCTCAGCACTGTTCAAACAAAAAACACATTATTCTCCTATACAATTGTACACGTCGTTAAAAATTCAGAAGGCAAGCCAGTTATTAAAAGTTACCAAAATGCCTATCAAGCAAATTGCAGAAGAAATGGGCTATCTCGATCAATACAGCTTTTCACGGTCGTTCAAGCAGGTAATGGGTACTTCGCCGAAGAAGTTCAGGGAAACGAAGTGAGCGGTGAGCTTTCAGCGGTTTGTTCGTTTTGAGTTTTGGGTTAATAGTTTATCGTTGGTGTAAACTACAAACTAATTGCCGCATTGTCTATTACCTGGCCGCGCTCTGTGCGGATGGTTCTTGCCGGAAATTTGCTGATGACCCGGTAATCGTGCGTAGCCATTACAATGGCGGTACCAAAGTCCTTGCATATATGAAACAGCAACTGCATTATTTCGTCCGATGTTTCAGGATCGAGGTTGCCTGTAGGTTCGTCGGCCAGTATCAGTTTGGGCGAGTTAAGCAATGCCCGCGCTACGTCTACGCGTTGCTGTTCGCCACCCGACAGTTCGAAAGGAAATTTAAAACCTTTTGTTTTCAAGCCCACTTTGTCCAGCACATCCGATATTTTTTCTTCTATCAGCTTTTCGTCCTTCCAGCCGGTAGCGCGCAGCACAAATTTTAAATTATCATGTACATTCCTGTCGGTAAGCAATTGAAAATCCTGGAACACAATTCCAAGATTGCGTCTTAAGAAAGGGATTTTTTTCCAGTCCATATCCTTCAGCTTATAGCCTACTACTGTTCCCTCCCCTTCCTTTAATTTGAGTTCGCCATACAACGTCTTTAACAGACTCGATTTTCCGGCGCCTGTTTTACCCACCAGGTAAACAAACTCTCCCTTGTTAACTTTAATATTTACATCTTCCAGCACTAACGAACCACCCTGGTATATATTGGCATGCTCTAATTCAAGAATAACTTCGGCCATTGCGTACACTAATTGTTCAAAAAGTTCAAAGTTAAGGTTTACAACTGTGGGGTGCAAATAACGCATTCTTTAGTTTAGATATTGGGCAAAATATTTTTATCATTAAACTAATAAAATAGTTGTAAAACTAATTAATTAGTTTATATTTGTTGTATAAATATGTCTTTATGAGTACAGGAAAAAATCTTACCAAAGCCGAAGAGCAGATCATGCAGGTGCTATGGAAGCTGGAAAAAGCATTTTTACGGGAGTTGGTAGATGCGTTGCCCAACCCTAAGCCGCACCAGAATACGGTGGCGACCATTTTAAAAATATTGGTTGAAAAAGAGTTCGTGGGTATAGAAGTGTTTGGCAGAATGCACCAGTATTATCCGCTTATCAGTAAAGAAGCTTATTCAAAATCGACCATGAAGAGTATGGTAAAAAGCTATTTTGAAGGATCGTTCAGCAATGTTGTTTCTTTTATGGTAAAAGAAAACAACCTGAGCATTGAAGACCTTGAACTTTTACTGAAAGAACTGAAAAAACAGGGTAAGTAATGGTTGAGCGGTTCAACGGTTAAGTGAGTTACTTGAGGCGATTGAGTTAATTTTGGATTACACCTCTTACTACTTATCACTTACCACCTACCACCTTATACTTACCGCCTTATTCACACACAAACCCATTTTATATGCTTCCCGTTGCATATTATTTACTCAAAGTTGTTATTTGTTCGGGTATTCTGTACGGTTACTACCGCCTGGCGCTGCATAATAAAATATTTCACCGGTGGAACAGGTTTTACCTGCTGGCAGCCGTTGTAATGAGCCTGGTTTTCCCGCTTATTACTATTAATATATTTCATGCGCCTGCTGAAGACGACGGACAGGTGATTCGTTTGCTGAACGTAGTAACTACGGGCGAGGCATTTGTGCACGATGCCAGTGGCAATGGCGCGTTCAGGCTATCGGGAGAAGAAATTGTTTCCTTCACCTATTTAATTGTGTCGCTTGTTTTCCTCACATTGTTGTTTCAAACGCTTGTGCGGCTCAGGAATATTGTAAAACAGCACTACTCCAAAAATATTGAAGGCATTCATTTTGTGGACACGGAGGCTAAGGGAACGCCTTTTTCTTTCTTCAATTATATTTTCTGGAACAGGAATATTAACATTGATTCGGAAACAGGGCGCAAAGTTTTTTTGCATGAACTGGCGCATGTAAAGGAAAGGCATAGTGCTGACAGGCTGTTTATGAACATCGTAATGATCTTTTTCTGGAGCAATCCTTTCTTCTGGCTTATCAGGCGGGAAATGAATATGATTCATGAATTTATTGCGGATAGCGAAGCAGTTGATAACAATGATACGGCTGAATTTGCTGCTATGATATTGCAGGTTGCCTATCCGCAAAGGAGCTTTGGATTGACCAGTAACTTTTTTTCTTCGTCTGTTAAACGACGCTTGCTGATGCTTACTAAAATGCAAACACCGCGCACAAGTTATATCAGCAGGGTGCTTGTGTTGCCTTTGCTTGCCATTGTGTTTGTGGCATTCACCATTCGCACCAAACAGGCCGTTGTAATAGAGCCTGTTATTGTTCTGGAAAAAAAGTTGAATGTGGTAATAGATGCAGGACATGGGGGAACAGATGGCGGAGCCAGGAGCAAGGATGGACTTTTCGAAAAAGATCTGACGCTTGCTTTGGCAAAAAAAATCAAGGAGCTTAATGCCAATAACAACATCAATATCATCCTTACAAGATCGGAAGATGTTCATCAGCCGGTTAAAGGAAAAGTGGATTTTGCGAGGACGCAAAACGCCGATGCTTTTATTTCAATTCATGTAGCGGCTTCCCCTCAGCCATCTAACGAAGGAAAGGGCTTTGAGATCTATTTATCCGGGAAAATGGATACTGCTTCGCAAAACGGACAAAAAGCTCGTTTGCTGGCAAGTATTGTTACAGAAGAGATTGGAAAAACTTACACCATTGCTAAAGAAATCAAGCAAAGAAAGGAAAAGGGTATATGGGTGTTGGATGCTGAACAGATTAACTATCCTTCTATATTGGTGGAATGTGGGTATATAACCGACAGCAAGGACCTGCGTTTTTTAACGAATGAAAAGAACCAGGAAAAAGTGGCAGGAGATATTTTGAAGGCGATAGCAAGGTATGCGGATGCACTGGAGAAAAAGACAACGTCGTTCATTGACCAACCTGACCAAAGAGATATTATACAAATTGAAGCAGCAGCAATTCATATTTCTGATCTGCTCGAAAACTGGTCAAAAAGCAAATCTCCTTTATTGATCATAAACGGAAAGGAAACGACGCAGCTTCCCAAAGATGGGATGCTGCATGCAAGTTCGTCTGACCAAATGCTCAGGGGAACTGTATATCCGGAAAACAACGCTACGGCACTGGAAAAATATGGCGAAGCCGCCAGGTACGGGGCTTTTGTAATTGATGAAATAGCTAAAAAACAAATTGTTGAAACCGGCAAAACGAATAATGCTCATGAGGAAGCAGTTAAAAAATTTGATGGAAAGGTTAATAAAGAAACGCTGGTACTGGAGCTAAAGGAGTTGCCTGCTCAAAAAAGAGACACACTAAAAATAAAATCGATAGATGTTACCAATGATGGAAACGTAATTGTGATCTATGAAAATAACAAGGCTGAGAAACTCACCAGAGAGGAGGCTATTAAAAGAAAGCTGATCAATGAACCGGATGGTCACAAAAGCCTGGGCATTCATTTAAAAGGAATTTCACAGCTAAACGAACCGGTTTATTATATAAATGACAAAGAAGTAACCAAAGAAGAGGTGGGCCAGTTGAACCCAAACGAAATTGAGTCAATCAGCGTTTTAAAGGGAATGGATGCCATTGATAAATACGGATTGAAAGCAAAGCATGGGGTGATTGACATTCGTACTAAAAACATTGAGGGCAGGTATTTGCCGCAAATATCTGTGGTTGCTTACGACAAAAATGCATTCGTTAAAACAGAAGAACAACCCAGCTTTCCCGGTGGCGACATGGCATGGGCAAGGTATATATCGAGAGCCATTAATAAAGATATAAGCATACTGAAGGACGACAATAAGCAAGGTACCTGTGTAGTACGATTTATTGTAGATACCGACGGCTCGGTGTCGAATGTAGAGGCGATGACAATGAAGGGCACACAATTGGCAATATCTGCTATAGAGGCGGTTAAAAACGGACCTAAATGGAACCCCGCAATGCAAAATGGAAAAAAAGTAAGAGCGTATCACTCTCAACCAGTAAGCTTTACGATTGCCGGAGACCAAAATTTTAATAAGCCTTAATTTTTTTTTGAAAATTGTTGAGGAATCGTGTGTAATATTTAATTGCAATGCATCTTATCGTTATCTCATCGCTTGTTCATCATGGATTCGCTCAAGAGTTTTTTAAGAGAAGCATCTACCGCCGAAATGATTAAAGCCATCAAAGACTTTATTTTTTTGATGGAAGCCCACAACCCCGCAAATGAAACCTATGTCAGGCGTTTGCATATTGCATTGGTTGCTTTATACGAAGCGGGTTTGCATTTCAAAGAAATCCAGCTTTCGGATGATGCCGTATTCATTGATGACCTGCCCATACATTTTGCTGATAAAAATTCGGGGCTGACTTCTCACTTTTTAGGAGAGCTCATCATGCGAGAGGCTCTTTTCAAAACCACTTTTGGAAAATATGCTGAAAGCAACATTGGTACAATAAACCAGGTTGACCTTGTTCATTTCAGTCATTCACTTTACGATATGTATAAGCTGTTGAAAACCCAGGTTTTTAAAATTGAATATCCGCCTCCCAACACCATGGCAGAGGATGGCTTATGGCAAATTAAAAACGATTTTTACAGCGGCTGGGGCAGAACCTGTGCAAAGGCGATTGATTTGTTACATTCCTTCCGGTACTAATAGTTGTCAGCCATCAGCTCATGCTGTCTTATACCTTACACCTTACCCTTTTTCCTTCAACCCTCAACCCTCCTCCTTATGCCTTTCACCTCCTTCCCTATCCCACCAATTCCTCTTTACCGGTTTTGCTGTAGGCTTCCGTTAATTTACGTTGCAGCTCAAACGGCACAACGGCATATTCGTGAAAGCGCATTGAAAACTTGGCTCTTCCCTGCGTGAGTGAACGAAGCGACGATGAGTAATCATCCATTTCTGCCAGCGGCACTTTCGCAATGATCTTGGTAAAATTTCCTTCTGTATCTATTCCTTCTACCAATGCCCTCCTGGTTTGCAGATCGCCCATTACAGCACCTGTTATATCATCGGGACACAATACTTCTACTTGCTGTATAGGTTCCAGCAGTTGCGGCGCTGCCAGTTGAAAAGCATTTTTAAACGCCATCAATCCTGCTATTTTAAAAGAAATATCGTTGCTGTCTACCGGGTGCATGCGCCCATCGAATACCGATACCCGCACATCGCGTACATAAGAGCCTGTCAAGGGGCCGTTCTGCATTTTTTCCATTACACCCTTTAGTATTGACGGTAGAAAGCGCAGGTCGATGGCGCCGCCCACAATGCAATTATAAAACGCCAGCGTACCGCCCCACGAAAGCTGGTGTATATCCCTGTTGCGTACATTTAAACCAGCAGGGTCGGGCATGCCTTCGTACCAGGGCTCTATCCGCATGTGCACTTCGCCAAACTGCCCCGCTCCGCCCGACTGTTTTTTATGCCGGTATACGGCTTCGGCAGCAGTTTGAATGGTTTCGCGATAAGGTATTTTAGGAGCTGCAAAAGCCACATCTACCTTGTATTGATGTTGCAGCTTCCATTTAATTACGGCCAGGTGCATATCGCCCTGGCAATGCAGCAGCGTTTGTTTCAGCTCCTGCGATACTTCTACCACAATGGTGGGATCTTCTTCTTTCAACTGGTGCAGTGCAGCAGCCAGCTTTTCCTCCTCTCCTTTTTTTTGCGTGCTGATGGCAATGCTCATATTGGCAGCAGGAAAAACAACCGGCTTCAATTCATAGTCTGCACTTCTTTCGTGCAGGGTATTGTTTACATGCGTATTTTTTAGTTTTAAAGTAGCGCCTATATCCCCGGCGCTGAGCTCATTTACATTAATGCGTTTGTTGCCTTCCATCACAAACAACTGGCTTATTCTTTCCGATACGCCGGTATTTTCATTGATAAGCTCCATACCTGTTTTAAGCGAACCTGAAAAAACTTTCATAAAAGAAAGTTCTCCCACATGCGGTTCGGAAACAGCTTTGTAAATAAAGGCACAAACAGGAGCTTTTGCATCGCATGGCAACATCTGCCCTTTTACCGACTCCTGGGGCGGTATTTCGTTGGCGCTGGGACACACGTTGTCTATAAATCCCATCAGCCTTCCTGCGCCCATATTGCGTTCGGCGGACAAACAAAACAACGGGAACAGGTCGTGATGGATCATAGCGCTTTTCATCCCGTTTTTGATCTCATCTTCATCCAGCTCTCCTTTATCAAAATATTTTTCCATTAAAGTTTCATCATTACCTGCAACTGCTTCTATCAGTTCCTTATGCAGCCTGTCTGCCTTTGCTCTTTCCGTTTCGGGTATAGCCAGTTTTTCCGGTTTGCCTCCGGCATCCTTAAATTTATACATGGTCATGCGCAGCACATCAATAATGCAGTGAAATCCTTCGCCCTGCTGTAAGGGATATTGCACCACCGTAATTTTATTGCCAAAATGTTCTTTGGCCTGCTGCACGGTATGATCGAAGTCTGCTTTTTCATTGTCGAGGTGATTCACTACAAATATCATCGGCGTTTTAAACTGCTCTGTATACTGCCAGATGATGTCGGTGCCTACTTCAACCCCCATTGCAGCATTTAACAGCATAATACCGGTATCGGCTACCCGAAGGGCAGACAGCACTTCTCCCACAAAATCGTCGTATCCCGGCGTATCGATGATGTTTATTTTATACCCTCGCCATTTGGTATGCATCAGTTTTGAAAAAATGGAATTACCGCGCTCCTGTTCCAGTTCATGATAATCGCCTACGGTATTTCGTTCGGCAATGGTTCCGCGCCGGGAAATGAGCCCGGCTTCGTAGAGCAAACATTCAGCCAGCGCCGTTTTACCGGAGCCGGCATGCCCGAGAAGAACTATGTTCTTAACGTGAGAAGTATCGAATTCGGCAGCCATGGCAAGCTATTTTATGGATGAATAATGATGTGGGTTTGGGCAAAACAATCACTTCACCTGTAAAGATGTTACTCTATGGTGTATGGTATAAGGTGTAAGGCGTAGGGTATAAGATCTGTGGAAAGAGGCTTAATTACTCACTCACTTAATCCATTCGCCTGATCAACTATAGCCCTCAGGCGTAGCTGGTAATAAATTGTTGAAAATCCCGCTTCAGTTCAGTTAACCGGCCACGCAGGTATCTGTATTCTTCAGCAAGCTTTTCGTGATCATCGGCTACTTCGGGAGGAGGAGGTCCTTCAACAGCCTGTGTTTGGTTCGCCGACATGTTGTTGTGTACCTTAATAGTCTTTTTCAGATCGTGGATGTTGGTAAGCTGAATGTCGAACTGGTTTTCGTAATGTTCAACATCTATCAGCGCATCTTTGCTGGTAATGTGAGCTGCTACATGCTGCAACTCTTTTTTCATACGGGTAAATTCTTCCCGTTGCGAACGTAAGGCATCTCTCCAGCCATTACATTCTTTCGAAAACTGTGAAATTTCTGTAGTAACCATGGGCGTACAATTTAAAAGTGAAGAAATCAGAAATTGTTATTGGGCCAATGGGGGGCGGATGCTGTGCTTTACAGCTTACTAAAAATAGGAAAAATATGGAAAAAAGCACCTATTGTGTAAAAAAACATCCCGGGTAGCCGTGAGGTGTATGCAACAAAAAACCCATCCTGCTGCCATTTTCAGCGGATGGGTCATTGTTATTTATATTTCAAATTTACTGCGTAATTACGGGAACGATCACCTTCTTATTATCGGTGATTAATTCCACAAAGTATTCACCCTTAGCAAATTTGGTGAGGTTAAGATCGTTCACGGTGTTTACAATGGTGTTAATCATTACCAGCCTTCCTATCCTGTCGTAAACAGATACCTTGACAGGTTTAGAAGGTAATTTAGATAGAATGAGCTTAGCCAGTCCATTGCCGGGGTTAGGTGTAACTTTTACTCTTATGTCGCCCAGGTAAATATCGCCCACAGGAACAAAGAAGAAAGTTGCTTCGCCTACACATCCGTTGCTTCCAACGGTTACGCGTACACTATAGTAACCATATCCCCTCGGTTTGTAGTTTTTACTGGTAGCCCCCGGAATAAGCACTCCGCCTTTGTACCATTGGTAAGAATCGGCATTGCTGCACACCAGTTCATTACCCTGCAATGTAATGGTGGGGGTTGGCGCTGTGCCCATTGCCACTACAATCTCGTCATATACGTTTTGGTTACATCCGCTTACTGTAACATAATAGGTACCCGATGATGCGACATTAATGGTTTGCGTAGTTGCACCTGTGCTCCATAAATAAGTAGCACCGGGGTTACCTGCATCCAGCACCAGGGCAATTGACGAACAGATGGTTGTGTCGTTGCCAAGGTTTACGCTGGCAGGAGCATCGGTTAAAGAAAGCACAAGTTCATCACTTCCAGTACAGCCGTTATAGTTAACCGTTACACTATATGTGCCTGCCGTTGTTACATTGATCGTTTGCAAAGCAGCACCTGTGCTCCAGGCATAGGTTGCTCCGGGGTAGCCCGCATTCAATGCCAGGCTGCTGCCCGTGCATATAGTAGTATCGTTGCCCAGCGAAACAGGGATAGACGAAATAACATTCACATCAATTTCTCCATTGCCGCTGCAGCTACCCTGGGTTACTGCCACCGTATAAGTGGTGTTGCCAGCAGTTAGTGCAGGTTGTATGGTTTGCGTTGTTTCGCCCGTGCTCCACAGGTAGGTAGCGCCAGGGTGTCCGGCATCGAGTGTTAATGCACCGCCTGCACATATAGTGGTATCATTGCCGAGGTCAACATTCAGGTCAGGTGCAACAGTCACTGTAATGTTATCAACGTCTGTACAAACACCGTTTGAAACCGTAACAGAATAGTTGCCTGCGCTGGATACTGTAATGGTTTGCGAAGTTGCGCCTGTGCTCCATGAATAGGTGGCACCAGGGTGAGCTCCTGCATCCAATACAATGGAAGATCCTGTACAAATAGTTGTATCGTTGCCCAGGTTTACATCAAGGCCCGATCCGGATACAGTGACAGCATGCGTTACAGTATCTGCTGCATTACTGTTATTGGTTACTATAAGCGTTACCATATAGGTACCGCCTACAGCATAGTCATGTGTAGGATTTCTTTGGGTCGAGCCAGGATTGTTATAGGTCACTACCGTTCCGTCACCGAAGTCCCATGTAAAGTCTTTGCGCGCACCACAGGCAATAGTAATGTGCCCATCGGCTTTAAATTTAACAGTGTATGGGAAGCAAGGTGGTCCGGTTTGCGCGAACTCAAAGTCGGCAGTAACCTGTTTTTTGGTACCTACCACCACCGTATCCCGCGCGGTACAGCCGTCTTTTACCACGGTTACCCAATAAGTCGCAGGTATCATTACGCTCGCAGTGGGTTGATCGGTATAACCTGAAAGTTCTGGTATAACGGGATTGCTGCCCCATACAATGCTGCTGGCACCGGTTATACCTGTTTTGAGTTTATAAAGGCCGCACGCTATCGCCGTATCACGCCCAAGGTCAACTACTAACGGGGTAGCATTGATGGTAACATTGATCGTATCTCTGCCAATGCAGGTTCCATTGACAACTTCAACCCAATACTGAGCGGAAGAAAATGCGGTGATGGTTTGAGAGCTAGCGCCTGTGCTCCACAAATAAGTAGCGCCTGCGTTGCCTGCATCGAGCGCAAGCGATCCGCCAGAACACAATGTAGTATCCTTTCCAAGATTTACAGATACTGCTGATGTATTCACGGCTACGTTTACATCGTCGGTTGCGCTGCAGGCTCCGTTGCGCACGGTAACAGCATAGTTGCCTGGAGTAGTTACAGTAATGGTTTGCGTGGTTGCACCGGTGCTCCATTCGTAGGTGGAACCGGCGTTGCCCGCATCGAGCGTTACAGCGCTGCCAATGCAAATAGTGCGGTCAGCTCCAAGATTTACACTTGGGGGCACACCACTTACAGTTATGTTTATAGATCCGGCACTGTTGCAGGAACCGTTGCTTACGGTTACAGAATAGGTTCCGGAGCTGTTAACCGAAATGGTTTGCGTAGTAGCTCCGGTGCTCCACAAATAAGTAGCACCTGCATTGCCCGCATCTAATATGGTAGACGTGCCTGTGCAGATATTCCTGTCGGGACCAAGATTTACAACGGGCGGTGTTGCGCTTACATTTACAGTAATGGTATCGCTATCGGAACATGCGCCGTTTGTTACTTTCACAAAATAAGTTCCGGCAGTTGAAACACTGATGGTTTGTGTATTTGCACCGGTACTCCATTCGTAAGTAGCGCCGGCATTACCGGCATCAAGCGTAGTGCTGTTGCCAGAACAGATTGTTCTGTCTGCACCCAGATTAACGGAAGGCCCTGAACCGGTTACATTGATCACCTGTGTAAATGTATCGGCTTTATTGCTGTTGGTGGTTACTATCAATGTAGCAGTATAACTTCCTGTTGAAGCATAGGTATGCAAAGGATTTCTTTGGCTGCTGTTTGGCGGCGTATGCACCGCGGTAATACCATCGCCAAAATCCCAGCTATAACTTTTCAGGCTACCGCAGTTAATAACCGACATATCGGTGAACTGTACATTAAAGGGACTGCAAGAGGTTGTTTGAGTGGCGCTGAAAGCTGCATCAACAGCAGGCTTCGATGTTACCACCACTGTATCTTTTGCTTCGCATCCATCCTTCACAACCGTTACCCAGTAAGTGCCGGCTACGGGGGTGCTGGCAGTTGGCTGATCGGTTCTGCCTACACCAAAGGCTGGATCTGTGCCACCCCATACAATGCTTGAAGTGCCGGTCATATTAATATTGAAGGTAACGATGCCGCCACATGTTTGCTGATCGGGACCAAGATCAACTGTCAGCGAATTAACGGTAATGGTTACACTGCTAACAGCGTCTATGCCGCATTTGGTTTTTGTTACGGTATAAGTAGTGGTAGTAGTAGGTGTTGCTATGGGATTATAGATATTGGGATCATTTAATCCTGTAGCAGGCGACCAACTGTAAGTAGCACCTGCTTCATTACCGGCATCTAACTGAACGCTGCTGCCTGCACAAACGGTTGGATTTGCACCGAGATTAGGCGCAGTAGGACCGGAAGAAAATGTTACGTCGATTGTTTTTACTATATCATAGTAGTTTCCTGCCCCATCATCTACATAAAGATATATTGCATAAGTACCTTCTGTCGTAAATGTATGAGTAGGATTTTGCGTAAAATAGGCTCCGCCGTCATCTGTGTACCATGCATAATTTACAGTGCCTCCACCGCAGTTGCTGGTCAGGTCATTCAACTGTATTTGCATGCTTCCACAATCATTTAAAACTGTATAGCTGAAATCGGGTGTTATTCCGGCAGGTACAACAAAGTTGATAGTATCCCTGCTGGTACAAACACCATTGTAAATCTCAGCCCAATATGAACCGCTTGTGGTGAGATACCTTGTTTCGTTTGTATAACCATCGTTCCATGTAAAAGAATAACCGCCGGATCCTAAAGTTACCTGGTATCCAACCCCAAGATCGACAGGACAAATGGTAGTATCGGGACCGAGAGTAGGCGTAATTTTTGAATCGGTGGTGATATAATTATTTTCTGTGTGAGCATCCGTTGCATTGCTTTGGGTGGTAACGGTGAGCGTAACCGAAAAATTACCTGTTGTTAAATAGGTATGACTTGGATTGGGATCGGTTCCTATAATTGTAGTACCATCACCAAAATTCCAGCTATAGCTTACAATAGGATCGCCACCATCGCTGGTGGAAGTGCTGGTAAACGTTACCGTTAGTGGCGCGCAGCCCATAGTAACAGGTGCTGTAAAGCCTGCTACTACCGCCCACATATTTTTCTCCTTGTTGCCTGCAAAAGAATTGATAAACATCAATAGCATTACAGACATGAACAGTATAATTCTCTTCATAGGGAATTGTTCTAGTTATTCGAGGATATAGACAACAAAGGCTATAACGTATAACAGATTTTTAAATTGTTGCAAACCAACCAATAAAAAAAAATTCATGGATAGTTTGATACATATTAACTTGTACCGCTCTAAAAAAAATGGCGTTTAAATTTTGATTACACAGCATACCATACAGCAAATATTGTCGCGTATAGATGTAGTAGATATTGTAGGAAGCTTTGTAAAACTTAAAAAAAGAGGTACCAACTATCTCGGGCTTTGTCCATTCCACAATGAAAAATCTCCATCGTTTACGGTTTCACCTGTAAAGGAAATTTATAAGTGTTTTGGTTGTGGCCGCAGCGGCAACAGCATCAGCTTTTTAATGGAGCATGAAAAGTACAGCTATGTGGAAGCGCTCCGATGGCTGGCTAACAGGTATAATGTAGAAGTTGAAGAAACAGAAACGAGTCCTGCCTACAAAGAAGCACAGCAAAAAGCAGATAGTCTTTATATCATCAACGGGTTTGCACAAAAATATTTTTCGGATCTTTTGCTGAACAGCGAGGAGGGACAGGATATAGCATTGAGCTATTTAAAAGAACGTGGCTTTAATGATACTGTCATTGAAAAATTCCAGTTGGGTTATTGCAGCCAGCAACGAGATGCTTTTGCCAAAGCCGCTACAGCAGCTCATTACAACAGTGAGTTTTTATTGAAATCTGGCCTGGTGGTTAACCGCGATGAGCAGTTGGTTGACAATTATCGTGGACGAATTATTTTTCCCGTACATAATCAAACGGGCAAGATCATTGGCTTTGGCGCTCGTATTATTGGTAAAAACGACCGAGCGCCTAAATACATTAATACACCGGAAAACGAGATCTACCTTAAAAGTAAAATATTATACGGATCTTATTTTGCGCGTCAGGCAATTGACAAAGCCGATGAATGTTTGCTGGTGGAAGGATATACGGATGTGATATCGTTGCATCAGGCGGGTATTGAAAATGTAGTTGCCAGCGGAGGCACTTCTTTAACACCCGACCAGTTAAGGCTTGTAAAAAAATACACCAACAATCTTACCATCATTTACGATGGCGATGCGGCCGGTGTAAAAGCTGCCCTGCGCGGGCTTGATCTTGCATTAGAAGAAGGACTGAATGTGCAGCTTGTACTGATACCTGATAAAGAAGATCCCGACAGCTATGTAAACAAAGTAGGAAGCGAGGCATTCAGAAATTTCATTGCTCAGAACAAAAAAGATTTTGTACTGTTTCAGTTAGAAGTATCGCTGAAGGATGCCGGCAACGATTCTGTAAAGAAATCGGCAGTGGTAAACCGGATAGCCGAAACTATTTCCAAGCTTAATAAAACAGAAGATTTTACAAAGCAGCAGGATTATATACGCCAGTGTGCGGGCTTGCTGCATATAGACGAAGCTGGTTTGAATGCTTTGGTAAATAAATTTATCCGCGATCGTGTAACCAAGCAGGAAAATAAAGCTCAGGCAGCAGAAGACGCTGCACAACCGGATGCTATTGACGATGGATCGGTTTTAACAGATGATGACACTTTAAGTTTATTAAATAAAGATGAGCTGGTTGAGCGAAACATAACCAGGGCGCTGCTGGAGTTTGGCACTTACGAGTGGAACGAAGCTCAAAAAGTACATGATTATATTTTTGTTGAGTTTGAAGAGAATGGCTTGAACGAACTGATCGATAACAAGCAAATGTTGCTGATTATTGAAACCTACAAAAGCTGGGTGGACAATGGCATTGATCCTTCGCCGAAAAATTTCCTGTACCACGAAAATATTGAGCTGAGCACTTTGGTGGTGGGCTTGATGGATACCCGGTATGAACTGAGCCAGAACTGGAAGGAGCATTATGATGGTCCTATGCCAACGCGCGAAGAGCTATATAAGGAAGAAGTATCATCCACACTTAATTACCTGAAACTTAGAAAAATAAAACGGCTGATTGATGAAAACCAGCGCGACCTGGAAAAATCTCATTCCCCGGAAGAACAGCTAACACTGCTCCAGACACACCAACATCTTAAACAGCTTGAAATAGAACTTATAAGGAGTTTGGGAACGGTGATATTTAAGTAAGGGGGAAGGAAGGTATAGGGTGCAAGGTAGAAGGTATATTTGAAGTTTATCGTTTACGGCTTATAACGTAAAACCATAAACGATAAACAACAAACGGTATTTGCTAAACGCTATTTTTCTGACGGATTCTTTTTTCCTGCCAACAATTTTTCAATCATGGCTTCCAGTCTTTCGGTCCTGGCTTTGGCAGTTGCAGACTCAATCCATTTAATATACTCTTTCTTATTGGTAAAAGAAAGCTTGTCAAAGAATTGGGCAGCCTTTTTGTTTTTCTGGAAAAGTGCCTGTAAATCGGCCGAAGGAGTTACAGTACGGGCTTTGTTATCAATGCCTGCAATGTCGGTTTGTGCAGGCTCTTTAATAAACCTCGTTTCTCCTACTTTACTACATTCTGGCTTAATAAAGCGTTGGGCAGTCCAAACATGGTCTAATGTAACCTGGTCTTCGCTTTCGTAACCGCTTTGGTTTAAAAGCTGCCAACTGCAATCGCGGTTGAGATCGCTTACAATTTTAGAGGTGGTTTTGGGATATGCTACCCACAGTTTACCGCCTTCGTCAAGCGCCGGCAATACTTCTTTTAAAATTCCGTTCAACTGGTTCTGGTTGATGGCAAACACCAACGCAAAATCAATTCTCCTCGATTTTAACAACGGAGTTACATTTTTGGCAAACGAAATTTTAGCGAATTGTTTTTCGATTGAGGAAGGTAGCCCTTGAATGAGTAGATTCTTTTCTTCAGTAAGTTGAAGTTTCTCAAACATTGTCTGCATCATGCTTCAACAGGATTTTTAACGTGCAAAAGAGGTGCAAAGCTAACGAAATATTCGCTCAGCAGCAACTTTTGCGCGCTAAAAACGTAAAAAACTTGCCAGTTCTTATAATATCATCAAACTTTTTGTGCTTATGCTTACTATTTTTTAATTGGTTGATAGTATTTCAACGCCTCCTTAGCATACTCCTGCACTTTTTGTATACGTGTTTGATCGGATGGGTGCGTGCTAAGGAATTCCGGAGGTTTCTGTCCGCCACCAATCTTCGACATTCTTTCCCAGAAGGGAGCTGCTTCATTAGGATTGTATCCTGCCATGGCTGCGAATATCAACCCGAATTTATCTGCTTCCAACTCCTGCTTGCGCGAATTGGGCAACAATACGCCCACCTGAGCGCCCGGAGCATAAACTGTATTGAAAATATTGGCTACAGTGGCATTGCCGGAGGTTAACACGCTGCCAACAGTACCAAGTCCCTGGGCAAGCATTTCCTGGCTCATTCTTTCATTACCATGTTGGGCAATGGCATGTGCAATTTCGTGTCCCATTACCACCGCCAGTGCTGCCTCGTTCTGCGTAACTGGCAATATACCTGTATACACCACCACTTTTCCGCCGGGCATACACCATGCATTTACTTCCTTCGAATCTACAAGGTTAAACTCCCATTGGTAGCCTTGCAACACATCTCCTTTCCCTTCTTTGGTATAGTAGCTGGTAATTGCTGCAGCAATCCTTTTTCCAACCCTCGTAACCATTTCAGCGTCTTTGCTAACACTGGTATTCACTATTTTATTTTGCGAAAGAAAGGTTTGATATTCCGTTTTAGCCATTGCCTGCAGTTCCGATTCAGGCAATAAGCTGAGCTGCTTGCGTCCGGTAATGGCATTTTGAGAGCACGATATTACTGATGCTATGATAGCACCACCCAGGAGGAATCTTTTTACGGTCATTCTAGTAAATTTATATTAGCTAAAAAACAATTGTTGTGCCAATGAAAGCGCGTTCCACAATACACCAGGCTTATAGTGCTACAGATGCGTTCTGCGGACTTTGCGGCGATCCCTGTATTTGAGAATGGGCGCCTTGCTTTCACTGCCTTTTAAAAGACGGGAAATGTTTTTTTGATGCGTGAGTATCACCAGCAGCGCTACTGCCACTGCAAAAATGCGATAAGCGTGATTGTCTACATTAAAGATGATGAGAATAAAAATAGGAAAAGCCATGCTGGCAAGAATAGAACTCAAGGAAACGAACCGGGTAAGATACAGCACTAATAAAAACACACCTACACAGCACAAAGCGGTCCAGGGCGACACGGCAAGCACTAATCCAAACAGCGTAGCAACGCCCTTTCCTCCCCTGAACTGAGCCCATATGGGAAATATATGCCCAAGCACAGCGCATAATCCCAGGCCTATCTGAAAGTTTGTCCTGGCAAATTCGTCGCCCACATAAAATGGAAGCAGGTATGCCAGCTTCACTGCTGCAAAGCCTTTCAGCATATCGAGTACCATTACAATCGTACCCCATTTGGTGCCAAGCACCCTGTATGTGTTGTTAGCGCCTGAATTGCCACTGCCATAGTCACGGATATCTATATCAAAGAAATATCTGCTTATCCAAACGGCCGTAGGAATAGAGCCGATGAGGTAAGCCAATATGATCAATATAAATTCATTCATGCTATATACAGGTTGAAGTGAGGTATACAAATATAAACTTTTCAAGTAATTAAAACTAAATGCTCTAACCTTTTTTAAACGCTATACATGCCCAATTATTTTTTTCCATTGTCTTCAATTTTAGCAACTTTCTGTCAACAGCCTGTTTCGTAATTTCCTCTATGTCTGTCGTAAGAATACCACTAAAAATAACCATTCCATCTTTTCGCAGTCCCGCCGAAACAGCGTCAAGGTTTTCTAAAATAACATGCAGGTTGATGTTAGCCAAAATAAGGTCAGCCTCCTGCTGTGCGGTAAAGTGGTCAGCCTTTACCAGTTCAATCATTTTGCAATTGTTCCTTTCAATATTTTCAGCCGCGTTCTCAATGCTCCAGTCGTCGTAGTCAATAGCTGTAATATGCCGGGCGCCCATTTTTTCGGCCAGTATGGCCAATATACCGGTACCGGTTCCAAAATCTACCACCTCCAGGCTGGTGCATCCATACACCCTCATCATTGCCACCATCATATAAGTAGTGGCGTGATGCCCGGTGCCGAAACTCATTTTCGGAGTTATTAAAATTTCGTGCTCAACACCGGGAATTTTATCGTGAAAGTCTGCCAGGATGGAAACAAAATCTTCCACCACTACCGGCTCAAAGTTTTTTTCCCATTCGGCATTCCAATTTGTTTCTTTTATTTCTGATATAGAATAATTTACAGCATTTATATCACAAATATTTTTAAGTGTGGATTCGTCCAGCTTATCGCGTGTGGTATATATGAACAGTCCGTCTGAATGCTCTTCAATGCCGTCGATATTCAACTCATTGACGATCATTGCATTCAACACTTCAATTAAATTTTTATCATCAGACAGTACGCTGATTTTAATGTATTTATCGCTCATTATATAAAATTAAAAAGCTACCCGCCGGGGCGGATAGCTGATTATAAGAAATTTAAAAGAAAAGTTATTCTGCTTTGGGTTCTTCACTCCTTTCCTGTTGAGGACGCGGAGGTTTAGGCCCAAATTCCGGTTTAGGCATCAATGCCTTGCGGCTCAGTTTGAACTTGCCGGTCTTTTGGTCTACCCCTATCAGTTTCACTTTTACTGTATCGCCTTCCTTCAACACACCTTCCATGCTTTCGAGGCGCTTCCAGCTTATTTCGCTGATGTGGAGCAAGCCTTGCTTACCGGGCAGGAACTCAACAAATGCACCAAATTCCTTAATTCCTTTTACTGTGGCTTCGTATACTTCGCCCACCGAAGGAACAGCAACAATACCCTTTATCCATGCCACCGCTTTGTCCAACCCTTCTTTAGCGGGCGAGAAGATGCTTACTTCTCCTACGTTGCCAATTTCTTCAATATTGATGGTGGTACCGGTAGTACGTTGAATTTCCTGGATCACTTTGCCCTGGGGCCCTATCACAGCACCAATAAATTCTTTGTCGATGAAGAGTTTTTCCATTCTTGGCGCATGCGGCTTCACTTCCTCCCTGGCTGCAGCCACACAGTCGTACATAGCGTCGAGTATATGCAACCTTCCTTTACGCGCCTGCTCCAATGCTTCGCGCATGGTATCCATGCTCAACCCGTCTATCTTTATATCCATTTGTACGCCGCAAATACCTTCGCGGGTGCCGGTTACTTTAAAGTCCATGTCGCCCAAATGGTCTTCATCGCCCAAAATATCGGTAAGGATCGCATATTTGTTGTCAGAAGCACGGGTAATCAATCCCATTGCCACTCCGCTCACATGCTTGGGGAAGGGAACGCCGGCATCCATCAACGCCAATGAACCGGCGCAAACAGTAGCCATAGAAGACGAACCATTCGACTCCAGGATATCGCTTACCACTCGAACAGTATAGGGATAATCGTTACCAGGCATCATTTGCTTTAAGGAGCGCATTGCCAGGTTACCATGCCCTACTTCCCTCCTGCCGGGTGCTCTCAAAAACTTGATTTCACCAGTAGAGAACGGAGGGAAATTATAGTGAAGGATAAACTTGGTATAGTCTGATTTGGCAGCGCTTTCCACCAGCAATTCATCTAAAGGAGTTCCTAAAGTAACCGTTGTAAGCGACTGAGTTTCACCGCGTGTAAACAAAGCCGATCCGTGAGGAGTAGGCAGCACATCTGTTTCCATGTTCAGCGGGCGAACCTCATCGAGCTTACGACCGTCGAGGCGTCTGCGCTCGTCGAGGATCATGTTGCGCACCACTTCCCACAACAGGTCTTCAAAATATTTTTTAGCGAGCTTTACTTCGTCCTCATTTGGTTCTTCACCAAAACTGGCCACCAGTTCTTCTTTCAGCTTGGAGTAAGCGTCTCCTCTTTCATGTTTGGCTACACCAGATCTTGAAATTTCAAGCAGTTTGGTGTTGGCAAATTCATGCACTTTTTGTTTGATGACTTCGTTCACCTCAGGCTTTGTATATTCTCTTTTGCCTGCAACACCTTTTTTATCGCGCAACTCCTGTTGTGCTTTGATCTGTATTTTGATGGCTTCGTGTGCAATGCCAAGCGCTTTTACCAGCTCTTCTTCTGTACATTCCTTCGACTCACCTTCCACCATCATCAGGTTCTTTTCGGTGGCGCCGATGATGAAATCCATATCGGCTTTGCCAAGCTGGGTGCGGGAAGGATTTACAATATATTCACCTTCTACCCTGGCAACACGAACTTCGGAAATAACTTCTTTAATGGGAATATCCGACACAGCCAGTGCCGCAGAGGCAGCCAAACATGCCAACGCATCGGGCATTACTTCGCTGTCGCTCGAAATAAGTGATATAATTACCTGAACCTCACAATAATAATCTTCGGGGAATAATGGACGCAAGGCGCGGTCTACCAAACGGCTGATCAATACCTCGTAATCGCTGAGTTTGCCTTCGCGCTTAAAAAATGAACCGGGAATACGACCGGCAGATGAGAATTTCTCCATGTAGTCAACGCTCAATGGAAAAAAGTCTTGTCCCGGCTTAGGCTCTTTGTTAGCTACCGCAGTAGCCATAATAATACAATTTCCCTGGCGCACGGTAACAGAACCGTCGGCCTGGCGGGCTAATTTGCCTGTTTCTATGTGAACCACTCGGTCACCGCCCAGGTCGAATGATACGCTTAATGGTTGAGAGAGCATATAATGATTTGAATTTTTGGCTTTTAGCACAGTATATAGAGAGGGATTAGATACTGCGTTGCAAGCGGGTAGTTAAAATAAAAGACGAACACCTATAAAACTACTATTCCCAACAATCAACCTGTTGGGAATAGTGTGTATCAATAAAGTGAGTTATTTCCTGATTCCGAGCTTTTCAATCAGTGCGCGGTACCCCTGCAGGTTATGTTTGCTGAGATAAGTTAATAACCTTTTCCTTTCGCCAACCAGTTGTAAAAGACCCCTGTTAGAAGAGAAATCTTTTTTATTTTGCTGAAGATGTTGAGAAATATGTGAAATACGCTCTGTTAACAAAGCGATCTGTCCTTCGATAGAACCAGTATTAGTGGCAGCTCCACCAAAGTCTGCGAAAATTTGTGATTTTTTTTCTGCTGATAATGTTGACATCTCAATTTTTTTTAGTGCATCCCAAAATTTATATTCTGCTTATTTGGCCGCAAAGGTAGTAAAACATTATTAAAAAAGATATTTTTTTGGGCTGGAATAAGAAAAAGACCGGGCTTTTAATGTAGCCAGGTCTTTTTGATAAAGACTTGATATGGAGGTTATCTGAGGTATTTAAAATTTAAGCCATACAACACCACAAACAATATCCCTACAAACGCCATCATGGAGGATGATAAGATTGATATGAAATTACCGCCGCCAAACACTATAAAAGGACCAATGATACCTATAAGCGTTCCCAGTATATACACCCAGTAACCGGTTTTTTTCAAGCCAAACATCAGTATGCCGCCCAGCAGTGTAAAAACAGAAGCTACCGTGCTGAACAATGCATTCTTTTTAATGTTTTCCGGTTTCAGCATATCGCTCATACCCGACAGCATTTTTTCTGCCATCTGGGTGCCTGCATTGGAATCTTCATTTTGTATATCCTCTTTCGCATCTTCCATGGCAGCCTGCGCCATACCTGCTGTGGCATTGGCAGTAATATAGCTGCTAACACCGCTTATAATGCCCCACCCACTACCAATAAATGTAAGAATACATAATACTGTAAGAAATGTTGGCCGCTTAGGCTTAACAGGTTCCCCCGGTGAAGGTGTAAACAGTTCTTCCATATAAGTTGATTTTAGTTTCACAATTGTAATCAATTATTTTGATGTTGTGCTGGTTGACATGTCCACTTTTTTCGCTGGAAGAAAAAATAACAGCATTGAACTGAAATAAATACTCTTGTTATTCGGCGATTCCTAAATAAGGTTGACCGTTTTTTGGTTCTTGCTTCTTGTTTCTTGTATCTTGTTTTATAATTTCCCGGAAATTCATGCTTTTACTTAAGGACTGATTTTTTGAAAACAATTTATTTCACAGCTATCAGCGAACTGGTATACGACCAGCGGATGATAAGAATATGCCGTTCGCTGGCAAAAAACAATTACAAGGTTGTATTGGTGGGGCGACGATACCGGAACGCGCCGCCGCTGGAGGAGCATCCTTTTAAGCAGGTGCGTATTTTTTGCTGGTTTACCACGGGAAGTATTTCGTATGCAGAGTGGAACATTCGCCTTTTTTTCTTCCTGCTGTTCAGGAGAATGGACGCTGTTTGTGCGGTAGATCTTGATACCATTTTACCCTGCTATTGTATTTCGAAACTAAAAGGTATTGAAAGAATATACGATGCGCATGAGTTGTTTACCGAAATGAAAGAAGTGATCAGTCGTTCGGGCATAAAAAAAATATGGCTGGACATTGAACGGTTTGCTTTGCCGCGGTTCCGGCATGGTTATACTGTGTCGGCCGGTATTGCCAATGTGTTTAAGGAGCGGTATCAAAAAAGTTTTGAAGTGATCAGGAATGTACCGGTTTTGGAAGAGGCTTCCTATCCCGGTCCTGTTCAAAAAATAATTATTTACCAGGGTGCGGTAAACCATGCCCGTTGTATTGAAAACCTGGTACCGGCTATGCGATTTATAACTGCCACACTGCATATATACGGTAAAGGAAACTTTGAAGACGAAACAAAAGCGCTGATCGACAGGTATGGACTGGCTGATAAAGTAATATTGCACGGCACGGTTACACCGGAAAAGTTAAAAGCAATAACAGCCGGTACCTATATTGGCATTAACCTGGTTGAAAATACGGGACTGAACCAATATTACTCGCTTGCCAACAAATTTTTCGACTATATGCACGCCGGTGTTCCGCAGGTAACCATGCTTTACCCGGAGTATGAAAAGATCAATCATGCATATGAAGTAGCATTGTTAATAGCGGAAGCTGATGAACAAAGCATTGTCAATGCCTGCAATCAATTGCTGAACGATGAAGCTTTGTACAACAGGCTTCGCGCCAATTGCCTGGAAGCGCGGAAGGTTTACAACTGGCAGGAGGAAGAAAAAAAACTGCTGGCATTTTATCATCAACTGTTTTCGTAATTGAATAAAACCGTACATATCGTTTGTTTGCAGGTTCCCTATCCGCCCGATTACGGCGGTGTGGTAGATCTATTCTGGAAACTTAAATACCTGCACGAACTGGGTGTAACCATTCATTTGCACTGTTTTGAATACGGACGTGGAGAACAAAAAGAATTGCTGCAATACTGTGCCTCCGTGCATTATTACAAACGCGTGAAGGGAATTACTGCTTTGAGATGGAATATTCCCTACATCGTAAGTTCAAGGATCAGTAAAGCATTGGAAAGCGCATTGATTGCCGATAATCACCCCGTGTTGCTGGAAGGCATACATTGCACGTGGCTGCTGCACAAAGGCATTTTAAAAAACAGGAAAGTAATATTGCGGCTGCACAATATTGAATGGGAGTATTACCGACAATTGGCAGCAGCAGAAACAAACATTTTAAAAAGATGGTATTACCGCTGGGAAAGCCGGTTGCTGAGGCAATATGAACCGCTGGCGATAGCCAAAGCAACAACCGCTCTGGCAGTGTCTGAAAAAGATATGGACTGGTGGCAGCAACACCAGATGAATCATGTACATTTTTTACCGGTATTTCTTCCGTGGAATGCGGTTGTTTCAAAAGAAGGTAAAGGCAACTACTGCCTGTATCATGGAAACCTGGGTGTGGCAGAAAATGAAAAAGCTGCATTGTGGTTGCTGAAGTCGGTTTTTGTCGCTCTCCCGGGTATCCGGTTTATTATTGCAGGTAAAAATCCGTCGGACAGACTTTTGGAAGCGGTAGGTTTACACCACGATGTCACACTTATTGCCAATCCTTCCCCAACAGAAATGGAGCAACTGATCGCAGAAGCGCATATTCACCTCCTGCCTTCTTTTACCAACAGCGGAATAAAACTAAAACTATTGAATGCTCTTTTTTGCGGGCGGTTTTGTGTGGTGAATCCCGAAATGGTGCAAGGCACTGGGTTAGCAGACATTTGTATTGTTGCCGATGCTGCTCCAGGTTTTATAAATGCGATCTTACAATGTATGAGTAGTGATTTTTCGCTGTCGCATATAAAAGATCGTGAAAAGTTGTTACCGGAATGCTTCAACAACCGGGAAAATGCACGTATGCTGGCGGACATGCTGTAGACCTACCTTGAATAAAGTGGAAGGATTGAGAATTTGAGTTGCAAGTTTACCTATAAACCTGTTTTTGCTGTAAAAAGCCACCTTTGATCCTGGGTTAAGTAAACAACACGATCACCACACCGAACCCAAGTCGCAAGTTTACTGTCTTTCAAGTTTAATTTTGCCAGTACCTCTTTGGCTCACATCGTACAATAAGCCTTGCTGATAAATTGCAGTATCTCTCGCAACTGATGAAGTAATGATGAGTGTATTGCCGTTGATTGAAAACTTACCTCCCATTGGTTGAGAAGCGTTGGCAGGCTGGCCGTTTGCATCCGGCATATCAAAAAGCGTGCCTTCGGGAAAGTATATAGAATCGGTTCCGATTATCTTATACTTGGCAGAAGCATCATAAGGAGCTAACGAAAACTGGAAGGGCAGTGTAAGATCTTCGGGTGGCACACCTCCTCCAAAGGATCTCACATTTATTTCCGTATCAATGTCATAGCCAATATCGGTTGCTTTGGAGTTGTTGGCATCAAATGTAAGTGTACCCGTATTATTAATGGTAACTGTGCTGTATTTGGCAGTACTGCCCAGGGTTTCGCCTAAAATAGTAGCCTGGGTTCGGGACTCCGCATTTATTTCGAAATTGATAAACTTCCAGGTGCCAATCAATTTATTATCTGCGGGATTGGTGGTGGTATCATTGCCTCCCGGGTTTGTGCCGGGAACCGGGATTTCAAACGACAGTTCTTTCTGGCAGGAAAATAAGACTGCAGAAAAAATACAAATAAGGACAAAGTTCAACAAAGCTTTCATGACAATGGTGAGGGTTTATTTTACAAATATCGTAAACCCTGCAGAAAACCGGACTGATCGCCGGGCTTTTTAGATAAAAAAACCTGTAAGAAACACAACCATATGCGTTATGGGTAATGATTGTTTCTCTTACAGGCGGATGGAAACCTGAAATATATTAATCCTTCAGATTAAGGTATTTTTTAACGGCATTGTAATCATTCCAGTCAATCGACACACCTGATTTTCGTGCGGAAGCTGCTGTTCCTCCGGGAATTAGAATATAGCGGTATTGCCTGCGCTTATTGTTATTGTTATCCAACACTGTTGATGCATCAATGTTTGAATAGAGGTCTACCGTATTCAGATAATAAATCGGCTCTATGCTTACACCATCAAAAATACTGAAGTAAGGTAAGGGAGCTATAACGGGCTCGTCGGCAGTACCAAGATTGACATACACTTTAATTTCTCCGTTGGTTAAAATCGCATTGTCCAAATCGGGCGCCTCAATTGCTGTGTAAAAGCCTATGGTATCTATTGTAGCTCCGTCATGAACGGTATCTGCCGCATATCCTACATCTAACCAATCTGAGTAAATAACATTCGCTGTTCCGGGATCCCCTTCCGGCCCCTGTGTGCCCTGCGGCCCTTGCGCGCCTTGTGGTCCCTGCGGTCCTTCGGGTCCTTCTTTTGAGCAGGATGAAAAAAGCATTAGCGTCGCCACCAGCAAAGCGGCAACAGATCTCAGGGTCAACTTCTTCATAAAGTAACTATTTTGGTTTATAATTCTAAAAATAGTGAAATAATGAATAGTTAGTTCATGAATTTGCGATGGGCGGCTGCACTTTTACAAGCAACTATATAAACTGCCGGAAACAATGTACTACCGTTTACGATCGGTAGACATACAGTTTTTAATGGCGCGTATGATTGAGAGTATTTGAGCCCATAGAAGAGAGGCAACAACGTCAGGTTGATCGGTCAGACCGCCTTTTGCGGCGGACCGACCGGGCTACCAACAGCAAGGCGTTAAAACTGCCAGGTAAGCCAGGTTTTGGCGTCGTCCGCACTCACCATATCATACGTCGTCTCTCCCGTTTGAATAAAATAATACCCTTCAGGAATGAGCAGTTGCAACAATGTTTCATAAGCAGGACCACTTGTTGGATAAGTACCATAAACGCCTAGCAATGAGAACACGGCTCTGCCGTCGGGAGTAACAGTTGGTTTACCGGGAGCAGCACCATACTTCAACTCCAGGCCCGTTCCGGCGGCATTTACAAAAAGCGGCGCGAAAAGATCGTTGCCGGGATCGTATTCAGACCAATATATCAGGCGATAATAACGGCCTAAGCTTGTTATATTAAAAGCATCGTCTACACCATTTGCATGAAAGCCGAAAATAGATTCCCAGTATCCGTTATCTACCGAAAACTGCCACCAGCGTTCTGCAGCAGCCAGGTCCGTTTTTAAAGGTTTGATATCGCCGGCTATTGTACCGGTTAAGTTGCCCGCTTTTACGCCCAATGTCATAGCGCCATCATTCCAGGAAATATCCGTAAAGCCGCTGATCGTCTGGCTTCCGTTCACCACCGGCTCATCCAGCACAACGCCTCCCGATTCAAACGAATAAGTGGTGGTATGCTGCTGCAATGTACCTCCGCTGAGCCACAAAAAAGTAACCGTCTTGGTAACAGGGTCCAGGCGAACTTCATACTTTACACCATTCAGTGTAAGTGTTTTGAAATAATTCTGGATGAGGCTGATGTTTGTAAACAACAATGCACCTGCCCAGTCGCCATCATCCCAGGCAGCACGATCCTGAGCAGTGGCTTTTTGCAAGGTGAGCTTTGTGCGGTTAACCCTGCCCGTTAAGGTGATGCTGTCGGCAAATACAGAATCGATGGCAAATTCAAAGTCTGCCAATAACCCCTGTCCATCTTCACCGCCGTTGATGCTGCCATCTGGATCTGCCAGCAAATGAATATAGGAATAGGTATCGAAAATAAGCGCGGGTTGCTGCAACCCTTTCAGGCGATAGCTGCTTTCTTTTTCATTTTTTGCCGTAGCCGTATCAAAATCGGAATACATGAAAACGCGATTTTCGGCATTGAACCTGAAGTAGAAATTATAGGTACCGCCGGCAGCCGGAGAATACACGGCGTTCCAGCCATCGGCAGCGCTGAGGAGCGCCTGCTGGTATTGCTCCAGCCGTTGGGTAAGCCGTTCGTCGGCAGACTGATCGAATACGCGCGTATCATCTTTTTTACACGAGGTAAAAGTGAGTGCTGTTATTGCAATCACCCCAATAATGTATTGAACTTTCGAGCAAAACTGTGTCATATAATAAGTTCTAATTGATCAAAGAAGTAACGGCAGCGCGTACCCTTGTTTGCAGCTTGTAAAAATCAATATTCCAAACCTGCTTGTAATAGTTTACTATAATCGATTCTTTGGTTCTCAGCCTTGCCACGGCCTGGTCGCGCGTGGTGCCCCGGTCCGACACACCTTCCGGTATAGAGGCAATCAACTGTTCAAAACCCGACCTGCCTTCAATGAGCATATACGTAATGGTTTCAACAAAATCGTCGTCGCTTACGTTCATCGCATAGTTGGTCACAAATCCATCCCTTAAAGCCTGGGCATCTGTATAATCGGCCCAGTTAGAGGTAATAAGGCTGGGATTCACATTTTTAAAATCCTGCGGATACAATACGCTCTGGTGCAAAATGTGCGCAAATTCATGTTGAATGATCCACAACATGCGTTTGAAATAGCCGGAGTCTGCCGAAGAATAACCGGGCATGCCTTTTACCGTAACCATGTTCACATCCAGCAAAATGATCTTCCTGCCGCCCTCGGCTACGCCTTGTTTGATCGTTCCGTTGGGATTAAATGCCGGGCTGCCTACCATGTACACATTTTTCGGTACAATCTTTTTAAAGAACTCGGTTCCGCCTTCTGCCGAATAGGTTTGAATCCAGGCTTTATTAATGCTGCTGAGCAAGGGAACAATGATCTCTTCTTTGGGCGGCACCAATATGGCGGTAATATCCGCCAGGTCTTCAAACTGGTTCCATTTGTATTTTACATCAATGTTGTAGGGAGTGGTCAAAGAGTCTTTGATCCAGTTGTCAATAGGTCCCTTTACCCAGGTATCGCCTCCCAGCCCGTTGATGTTCTCGGCATCCTGCGGGTTGATTTTTTCTTTTTTGCAGGATGTAAAACATATCCCCGCAAACACCAGTAAATAAATGATATGAATGGATCGTCTCATAATTATTTCATTTATCGGTTAAGGTCTTCAATTCCCGATAATTTAACGCCATCGGGCAGTTTCAATTGTCGCAGCTTATCATCGGCTTCCACTGTAATAGAACCAATGGGCACATTGCCCGGTCCCACAAATTCGTGCGTTACCGGTATGTCGTAGCGCAAAATATCCAGCCAGCGCATGCCTTCGTGTATAAATTCTGCGCGCCTTAGTTCCAGTATATACAGTATCAATGCTTCTTTTGCATTGAAGGCATTGTTGTAATGCGCTCTCACCTTCGCTTCTGTAATGCGCCGGTTGCTTGCCAGGTTACCCGGAGTTGCACCGGTAATGCGCGTACTCATGTAAGTATTAAGATCGTCAATGGCGTCGGCATTGTTTCCGAGGTACACATTTGCCTCTGCTTTGTTAAACAACACTTCTTCGGCCGTAAACAGCGAAACGGTTCCGTAAGCCAGTCCATAATCAGCGCCGGGAAAATCTTCCTGGAAGTCGAGATAGTTCAGCTTGGGAACGGCCACATTGTCTTGCGCGCCTACCGTGCCGGTAATGAACGACCATGAACCTCCGGTCACTTCAATAGGCGTATCCAGTATTTCGTCGAGTTTGGCCTGCGTTACGCCATAGCGGGAACGTGCGTAAAGAAGTCCATATGCGTAGGTAGAAGGCACCGTAACCAGCAACAGGTTGGCAGATTCAGTAGTTCTCTGGTATTCTGCCGGTAGGTTGTTGATGCCAAAGGTTTGATAAGTGGTGTTCCAGGCGCGCAGGTTGGGTAAAAGATCGGGCACCGAAGCAGTAGCATACTGAACGGTTTTTGCATAATCTTTTTTATGGAGGTAAAACCTGGAGGCAAAGGCATTGGCGGCAGCACGGTTAAAATGATAACGGGGTACCGTATACGCCGCATCGTTCAGCAAAGGCAGTCCTTCCTGTAAATCTTTTTCAATCATTTCATACACATACGCTACCGTGTTGCGGCTGTATTGTTTAACCACCACATCTTCAGGTTCTGTAACATAGGGCACGCCCGGGTTACTGCCAGCGGTTGCCTGGTTATAAGGCTTTGCATAAAACTGCACCAGCATAAAATGTGCATAGGCCCTTGCCACAAGTGCTTCCCCTTTTTGCTCGCTGTATTCTTCGGGGTTGGCAGCCGTTTCGCAAGCCTGCAACGCCTGGTTGGCAGCAGCAATGGCTGTGTAACAGCTATTCCAGAAATAGTCGGGTGAATCCTGCTCGGGGTTCTGAACATTTTCAAAATAATACGGGTTGCGGAGGTTTTCGTCTACCTCGCCCATGCCCTTGTCCGAAACATTGTCAGACATGGATTCTGCAAAAGCCATATAACTGGCCTGCGGGTAGGCGCTTGCCAGCAATTGCGCTACTTTTTCGGGGCTGGATAATTTTGCCCGGTTGTCGGGTTCTTTTTCAAGATATTTTTTGCAGCCCGACAGTGCCATACCAACACCTACAACAGATATGATGAGAATATTCTTCATATTATATCGATTAAAATCCTGCTTTTAACGAAAGGGTAAGTTGCTTTTGAATGGGTTGTGCCACACCACCCGCATTAAAGAATTCAGGATCCTGTCCTTGTAATTTTTTATCAGAATAAATCAGCCATGGGTTGATGGCTGCCAGTGTAAGCGCCGTTGTTTTAATAAATCCACTCCGTTGTATAAAGCTTGAGGGAAGCTGGTAGGTAAGCGATACCGACTTCAATCGCACAAAATCACCCTTAGCCACTCTTTCGGTTGAATAGTTGTAATTATTATACGGGTAAACCGAATTGGCGTTTACGTTCAGGTTGTTTTCGTAATAATCCATAATCGAAGGAATGTTGGTCACATCCTGGTCACCCGGCATTACCCACCTGTCGTAAAATTCTTTAGGCGTTGCATCCAGTTCGCTGTAACTGTTTTTGAAGGCCGGGTAGAGCCTGATTTTGTTGCCCGCCTGGTAGGTAACAAAAATGTTCAATGAAAATGCTTTGTAAGTGAATGTATTGTTCCAGCCGCCGGTAAACCTCGGATCAACAGAGCCCTCGAACTTGAGGTTGCGGGTACTGTCTGATTGCAGGTAAACGCCCGACGAGCGCTGCCCCTTGTCGTCTACAAACTCTGGTACTCCTGTAAACGGATTCAGCCCGGCAAATTGTATAGAAAACAAACCATTTACAGGATATCCCTGCAGGTTGCCTCCTTCGGCTTTTACCAGGTCGAAAATGCGGGGCAGGTATTCGGAGTTGGTGATTTTTGTGGTATTGTAGCCAAACGTAAAATTCGTTTTCCAGCTCCAGTTTTTGCCGCTTACCGGGGTAGCGCCTAACAGCACTTCCACCCCGTGCGAACTCATATCGGCATAGTTGGCCGCTTTTAACGATTCGCCGCCAATGCCCGATGTTCTGATCAGCGCAATCAGGTCGAAGCTTTTACGCTGGTACCAGTCGATGCTCGCCGTCAGCCTCCCACGGAACAGTGCCGCGTCTAAACCAACGTTGGTAGTATAGTTCTTTTCCCAGGTAAGCTCTGTGTTGGCAAGATTGGCAATGTATATGATCGTTTCAACGTCTGACAAATAGGGACGGTGAGCGTTGATGTTGCGCAATACAATGTTGGAGTTGGTGGCCGGACCCATGCTGGCAGTTAAACCGTAGCTGGCTCTCAGCTTCAGGAAATCAATCACGGCAATATCGCGCATAAAATCTTCGCGGTCTATATTCCATGCGCCGCCAAAGCTCCAGGTAGGTAACCAACGCGCGGTGCGCGATGCGCCCAGCCTGTTGGAACCATCGTACCGCACAGTGCCGTAAAAGTTGTATTTGTCGTTGTAAGTATATTGAGCATTCAGGTAAAAAGCAGCAAACCTGTCAAAGTCCTTACTCATGCCATAATAAGGAAAATTCCTTTCGATCATTTGCTTCAATATGCGGAAATCAGGAGTAGCTACTCCCCCATTGTCGTATTGATAACCATATCCTGTATTGGAAGCATTTTGCCGGTCGGCATATTTGATCTGCTGACCCACCAATACACCAATATCGTGTTTGTCGGCAATGGTTTTGGTAAAGTTTAAGCTGTTTCTTACATCAAAATTCAGCAACTGGTCTTCCGTCCTGTTATAAAAACCACCGTAAGGCAGCACCACCACCTTTTCAGCAGCCAGGTTTTCAGGGTCCTGGTACAAGAACCTGTTGTTGCGCCTCATTTCCGCATTGTCGGCTGCGCGATAGGCATTTGCCATGTTCGCGTTTTCGGTCACTTCCTGTTCGCGGGTAGAACGCACATAGCGGATGGCGCCGATAAATTCATATTTCAGGCTGGGCGTTAACTTATAACCGGCTTCACCTTGCAGCTTTAAATCAATTACATTTATTTTAAGCTTGTTGTTTTCCAGTTCGGTTAAAATATTGAAGGGAGCCCAGTTGCGGGTAAAATATTCGCGCTCGCCGTTTTCATCAAACGCCGTTAATGCCCTGCTTGAATTTAAAGCATAGCTGAAGGGGTTGATATCAAAGTCTCTTTCAAAGCTTCCTGCCACCGGGTTCTCGCTCCGGTTAACGGTGCCCGGTGCTTCCTGCTGGCGATACGATCCTGTGGTAAGGAAACCAACGGTGAATTTATCGGAAAGTGTATAATTGTTGCGGAAGTTAAGCGTATACCGTTTTACATTATCTGCCAGCGTCCAGCCATTGTCGTTATAAAAGCTGGTAGAGAAAAAAGACTGCAGCCTGTCTGTTCCCGACGATATGCTCAGCGAATGTTCCTGCATGAAGGATTGACGGAACAACAGATCGAACCAGTCCGTATTTGATTTGGCGTAGCGCAACAAATAATCCCTCTTTGCTTCTACCGTATTGGGCAGGGCAAAGCTGCCATCGGGCAGCACTGTATTCACCAGGTCGAAGTATTTGCCATAAACGCCGTAATTACCACCCGAAAGAATGCTGGTGGTGAGCCATCCCTTGCGATCCAGCTCAGACAATACAGACATTTGCTCCACAGAGTTCATAATGTTATAGTCTGAGTACAGCGGTTTAAACTGTGTGCTGTAATTGCCGGTGTAGTTGATCACCTGTCTTCCCGCACGTCCTTTTTTAGTAGTAATTACCACTACCCCGTTCATTGCCCTGGCACCATACAAGGCGGTGGCGGCAGCATCTTTTAAAATATCGAAGCTTTCAATATCATTTACGTTAATGCCTGCTACCGAAGAGCCGAGCAACGTGGTAGGGTCGCCGCTGGAAAGCTGATCGTTCGAGATATTTACAATGTCTTCCAGCACCACTCCGTCTACCACCCACAAAGGTTTGTTATCGCCATTAATAGAAGTAGCACCGCGGATGCGGATTTTAGGGGCAGCGCCAAACGCTCCCGAAACGTTTTGTACCGATACGCCGGCTGCCCTTCCCTCCAGCATGCGGCTCACATCGGCAATGCCATCTATTTTTACATCGGCTGCTTTTAGCGAAGCCGCAGCACCGGAAAATTTCTTTTTATCAAGATTCTGAAACCCTGTAACAACTACTTCCGAAAGCGCACCATCGGCTTTTGCCAGTTCAACCGGCAAAAAGGTTTCGCCCCTGAAAATAATGGTTTTGGGCGCTTTGCCAATATAGGTAAACTGCAACTGGTCGCCCACCTGCACCCAAATGGTAAATATACCTTCGTTGTCTGTCATCGATCCCTGGTTGGTTCGCAGGTTCTCTACCGATACGCCCGACAAAGGGGTCTTTTCGTCGGCGTCGGTGACTTTGCCTCTCAGCCTCACAGTATCCTGTGTGTTGTTGAATGAAGGAACCGGACGCTCAGGCGTACGCGCTTTTACTGATACTCCCAATAGTAAAAAAACTGCAAGTAAAAAAGATAGCTTCTGCGAAGTAAAAAAATAGCAGTTAGAAGCTATACGGTCTTTTCCCGGAAAAAGCATATCAGTTTAGTTTATGTATTTTATAGGACAATGGTTTTGAGTAAAATGTTGAGTGAAATCAAAAATAAATTTTCACCTTTTACGAAGTTAAGGCTAAGACAGATATAATTTACTGTTTTTAATTGGGATATGGTATAAAACGATCTGAACAATAGCAGTTTTACTATACATAAGAAATTTTATAAGATGACGAAGTATAGTATCTTCGCACCGCTCAAAAAACACTTATACTCAAACCTAAGTGTTGATCATTACTAACTATTCAAGAAACAAAAGATAGAACGGGGCATGTTTTTGATTGAGGAAAGCAGATGCAACGTTTCATCAAATCATTAAAAAACAAAAAAATATAGGGATGAAAAAGTACAAACCTGGTGTGCTGTTCGGCGAAGAACTCGAAGCTTTATATAAAGATGCTAAAGAAAATAAGTTTGCTTTGCCTGCCGTAAATACCATTGGTACCAATACTATTAATGCCGTGCTGGAAACCGCAGCAAAGGTAAACTCTCCTGTTATCATCCAGTTTTCAAACGGTGGGGCGCAGTTTATTGCCGGTAAAGGCATGCCTAACGATCAGTTGCAGGCAAACATTTCAGGCGGTATTTCCGGCGCTCTTCATATACACAACGTAGCAAAATATTATGGCGTGCCTGTGGTATTGCACACCGACCACGCAGCCAAAAAATGGTTGCCGTGGGTAAGCGGGCTGATAGATGCAGGCGAGCAATTTTTTAAAGAGAAAGGACAACCTTTATTCAGCTCTCACATGCTCGATTTAAGCGAAGAACCCATTGAAGAGAACATACATACCTCGGTTGAGTTTTACAAAAGAATGGCGCCGCTGGGCATGAGCATAGAAATTGAACTAGGTGTTACCGGTGGCGAAGAAGATGGAGTGGACAACAGCGATGTGGAAAATGATAAATTGTATACACAACCGCAACATGTTGCCTATGCATATACCGAGCTGAGCAAAGTTGGCCGCATGTTTACAGTAGCTGCTGCTTTTGGAAACGTGCACGGTGTATACAAGCCTGGCAATGTGGAGCTGCGCCCTGAAATTTTGAACAACAGCCAGCTCTTTATTGAAAAGGAATTGAAAACCGCCCCCAAGCCGGTATACTTTGTATTTCATGGCGGCAGTGGATCGCCCCAGCACCAGATTCGCGAAGCAATCGGTTATGGCGCTATTAAAATGAATATTGATACCGATCTGCAATGGGCTTTCTGGGAAGGTGTGCTGGGCTTTTACAAAAAGAATGAAGCCTACCTGCAGGGACAATTGGGCAATCCTGAGGGAGAAGATAAACCGAATAAAAAGTATTACGATCCGCGCGTATGGTTGCGCAAAGGTGAAGAGACTTTTATTAAAAGACTGGAGATTGCTTTTGACGATCTGAATTGTATTAACCGTAACGCGTAGGTAGCTGAAGACTTTGGGCTATCAGCCATCAGCTTTCAGCGATCAGCGATCAGTGGAGGTTGACAACTTTTAGAAGGTTGTCAACCTTTTTTGTTTATTCCATCAGACCGCCTGCGGCGTGCCGATGGGAAAGCTGCCCCGGTCGGCCCGCCTGTGAGCTATGTGGGCAGCATACCAGGGCGGTCTGATCGACAAGGATAAAATGAGAAAAGTGAAAATGCATTAATGCGAGTGTCCTCTATTTTATACTATGAAGAGCGATCAACGAGAAAGGTTGACCACTTACAAAAAAGCAGTCAACCTTTTTTATTATTCCATCAGACCGCCTGCGGCGTGCCGATGGGAAAGCTGCCCCGGTCGGCCCGCCTGTGAGCTATGTGGGCAGCATACCGGGGCGGTCTGACCGACAAGGATAAAATGACGGCCATCAGCTTTCAGCGATCAGCGAAGGTTGACCACTTACAAAAAGTTGTCAACCTTTTTATAATGCCAGCGCCTTAGCGTGTACAACCTGAATCGGGTATCTTTGTTAACCAGTCGGCCAACTCATAACCGAAGGCTGATTGCTCACGGAAAGCTGATCGCTCATGAATACCATTATCAACATCCGCAGAATTTACGAGGAACCATTAAAAACAGATGGTGCCCGGATACTGGTTGACCGGCTTTGGCCGCGTGGACTCTCTAAAGAAAATGCTGCCGTGGATGAATGGGCAAAAAACCTGGCGCCCACCACAGAATTAAGAAAATGGTTTGACCACAGCAGCGAATTGTGGCCGGAATTCCGCAGGAAATATACCGCAGAACTGAAGGCCAACGAGGAAGTAGCGGAATTTGTTAAAAAATATCACGATAAAAAGAAGATCACTTTGCTATATGCTGCTAAAAGTGAAGATTATAACAACGCCGTGGTATTGAAGCAATATCTCGAAAAATTATGGTAAGGTGTAAATAGCATATGCTCCGGAGGAAAAATAGCGTTATTTTTCTGTGTTACCACTTACCATCAGTCATTTATCGCTCTGCTCCGCCATGTTAATATATCCTGCATGTTGAAATAATTGAAAGTGTCAGCAATTATACCAGTATCTTTGCACCTTTTATTCTAACGAAGAGATTATGTATGTTATCCTGGCGTTCTTTTTTTTGCATTGGTTTTTATCGCTTTTTTTCCATTCTTTTTTTCTTCACCGGTTCGCGTCCCACCAAATGTACACTACCAGCAGAAGGGGCGAAAAAATCATTTATTTTCTTACGTGGTTAATGCAGGGTTCATCGTACCTGGTGCCACGGGCTTATGCTGTTATGCACCGGATGCATCATACTTACAGCGACAGTGAAAAAGATCCTCATTCGCCGCATTTTTTTAAAGATATATGGCAAATGATGTGGCATACTGCCAAAATATACAGCGCTTTCAATACAGGCAAAAATATTCCTGAGCCGCAATTTACTGCCGAATATTTACCTGTTTGGAAGAGCCTCGACAAATTTGGTCATCACATGGCTACCAGGATTGCGTTTGGTGTGGCATATACCGCGGTGTACGTAATTTTCGCTCCGAACGCCTGGTGGTTTTTGTTGTTGCCCATTCATTTTTTAATGGGACCTATACAGGGCGCCATTGTAAACTGGTGCGGACATAAATACGGCTATAGCAACTACAACAATGGCGATCATTCAAAAAATTCTTCGCCCTGGGGAATACTGCTGATGGGTGAGTTGTTTCAGAACAACCACCACCACGCCAAGAACAGCGCCAACTTTGCCATGCGTTGGTTTGAATTTGACCTCACCTTCCAGATTATGCGCGGACTGCACTTTGCCCGGCTGATAAGACTTAAACCTGCAAAAGTAAAAGTTGTATTGCCTGATATGCATTCCAACGCAGGGATTCCTATACGCAAAGCAAAAAGCGAAAGAGAGGTAGGTGTATAGAGATTTTTGATTTCTGATTGGGGGATTTCTGATTGGGCTGATAGCTGAAAGCTTCTTTTTGGTTCTTGGATCTTGTGTTTTGGTTCTTGCTTTATGAACCACGGAGACACCAAGACACGGAGGTACACGGAGATTTCTGATTTCTGATTGATGGATTTCTGATTTGGGGGGAATGTTGCTGGTTAGCTATTGGGCAAAAAAACAATAAACGATAAACAACAAACCCAAAGGAACCAACTGTTGATAGCTTTTTGGGCCCCTTGTATCTTGGTTCTTGTCTTTTGTTCTTCCTACCCCTTACCACCTATCACTTATCACTACTTACTCCTCACACACCTGAACCCCAGGTTATTGCTGCCGCTGCTTATTTCGCCTTTGCCCCTGCTGCCAGCGCGGTAGCGAATGCAATACTGGTCGCTGCATAAAAAGGAGCCGCCTCTTTGAACACGCTTCACGGTGCCGGGTTCATCAGGATCAAAACTGTCTGACGGGCCGGTAGGATTTTGCGCGGGACTGTTTTTATAATAATCAGGCCGGTAATAATCTTCGCACCATTCCCACACATTGCCATCCATATCGTACAAGCCGTAATTGTTGGGAGCAAATGTTTTAACAGGCGCTACGCCGGCAAAACCGTCTTCTTTCGTATTGCCTTCGGGAAAGCTGCCCTGGAAAATATTGGCGATCCATTTGCCGCCGGGTTTTAATTCTTCGCCCCAGTAATAGCGTGCATATTGTTTGCCGCCTCTTGCAGCAAACTCCCATTCTGCCTCTGTGGGCAAACGTTTGCCGGCCCATTTGGCATATGCCGCTGCATCTTCGTAACTGATATGCACCGCTGGTTCATTTTTTCTTTTGTCGATATTGCTCGACGGTCCTTCCGGATGCTGCCAGCTTGCATGGTTTACATATTGCCACCATTGCAAAGGATTATCGAGGCTTACTTTATGCGCAGGCGGCGTAAACACTGCGGAACCGGGCACCAGTTTATCGGCTGGCACGCCGGGGAAATCGGCAGGATTGAGGGGACGTTCGGCTACCGTTTTATAACCGGTTGCTTTTACAAAAGCTTCATATTGTGCGTTGGTTACCTCATGCTCATCCATCCAAAAGCCCGATACTGTTACTTTATGTACCGGCTTTGCATCGGGAAAATCTTCGCTTCCCATCTGGAAAGTTCCACCGGGTATCCACAACATTTTAACGGAATCTTTCCCGCCTGCATTGCTGGCCGAATCTGTTTGCTTAAAAGCTGCCAGCCGCGAGGGTGGCGCCACACAGCACTTGGCCTGCTTAACAAGACTGTCTGTAGCCGTTGCTGCTGCATTTTTGGGTTGCTGGTTGCAACCCGACAGGATGATTGCAAAGGCAACAGGGAGCTTTATAAAATTGGTATACACATTGTTTTTCGTCATCATCATCGTTTCTTCTTTTTGTACTCAGGTTCCAACCTTCGGAAGGTTGGAAACCTTGCGATTAATTTTCCATCAGCTTCAATGCTTCATCATCTTTGTATTCAACAATTAATTTTTTCAAAGAAGCTTTGAGCGTAGTTACAAGCGCCGAATTTTTTTTATCGTTGTAAATGTTGTTAAGCTCGTTGGGATCTTTTGTTAAATCAAACAACTCCCACGAGTCGATACCGCCGTAAAATCTTACCAGTTTGTACCTTTCGGTACGGATACCGAAATGAGGATACACATGGTGTGGTTGCGGAAATTCGTAATAGTGGTAATACATCTCTTTTCTCCAGGAAGGAACAGCTTTATTGCCGGCTTTTAAAAGTGGCAATAGCGATTTGCCCTGAATGGCTCCCGGAATGTTTGCTTTGGCTATATCAAGAAACGTGGGCGCCCAATCGATGCCTAATGCAAACTGATTGATAGTGGTGCCGGGTTTTATCACTCCCGGATAACGCATCACAAACGGCGTTCGCAACGATTCTTCATATATAAATCGCTTGTCGAACCAGCCATGTTCGCCGGTATAAAAACCCTGGTCGGAAGCATAGATCACAATCGTATTTTCTGACAAGCCGTTCTTATCAAGATAATCCAGTACACGACCAATATTCCTGTCCAGCGATTTTGCAGTTGAAAGATAATCCTTCAGATAGCGCTGATATTTCCAGCGAACGAGCGCATCGCCGCTCAGCTTTTTTTCGTCGAACTCTTTGCTGATCTTGTTTTCATAATAGTCGTAAAATATCTTTTTTTGTTCGGGGTTAAGCCTGCTGTAGTCGCGGGCTTTCGCGTAATCGGCATGCACTTTCAGGTCCATTGCCAGCGTCATGGTTTTATCGATCGTCATGTCCTGCTTTTCGGCTGCCAGCCTGCCTTTGTAATCATCGTAAAATGTAGGCGGCAGCGGAAAGTCAACCGAATCATATGCGCCCAGGTCTTCCAGCGCGGGCAGCCATTCGCGGTGCGTTGCCTTTTGACCAATCACTAAAAAGAAAGGCTTCGATTGGTCCCTGTTATTGATCCAGTCGAGAGAAAAATCGGTGATGAGATCGGTTACATAGCCGGTAAAGCGGCTGGTATCGTATCCCATTTTGATAAAATCAGGATTGTAATAATGTCCTTGCCCCGGCAGCACGTTCCAGTAATCGAATCCTTTAGGAACAGGTTTCAGGTGCAGTTTGCCAATCCATGCTGTTTGGTAGCCAGCCTGCTGTAGCAGCTCCGGGAATATCTGCTGGTTTTCGTCGAAAGTTCTTTCATTGAATTTATAGCCGTTGATGTGACTGTATTTACCGGTTAATAAGCAGGCGCGGCTTGGTCCGCAAATAGAATTGGTAATAAAAGTGTTTTTAAACAAAGCACCTTCTTTTGCAATCCTGTCTATGTTAGGCGTAGTAGCCAGCTTGCTGCCATAAGCGCTGATGGCCTGGTAGGCATGATCGTCTGAAAAAATAAAAACAATGTTTGGGCGCTGGGCACTATGCTGCGCGTGTGTATGAACCGCACACACAGTTAGCAAAAAAAATCCAATAATAACGGGCAATAGTTTTTTCATGTTAGTGATACGTTGCTAAAAAAATATAGTTAGTAGTGATGCAAGATAAGAAACATGGTGAAATGCGGGCTATGCGGATGGATTGAAATCCATCCTTACAATATGCTACCGAGCCTACGGCTCTGGCTGTTTGTGGTAAAACAGAGCCATCGGATCCGTCTCATACTGTAACACTGGATTTTAATCCAGTGTCATCCTCTACTCCTCTTATCGGTGGGTGTCTGCACCACCGAAATTGTAGCCGACTCACGCTGGTGCGTGAAGACATTCACCAGTAAAAATAAAAGTTTATTTTTTGCCGCAGATTCGCAGATGAAGGATGATCTGCGAATCTGCGGCTTGTTAATATAATTATTTAAAATTTCCAACCTTCATTATAACATGTTACCGGTCGCAGAGCTAAAGGTTGCCAACCTTCTTTACAACCGCAAGAGTTGCTGGAAAGAAGCAAGAGCCGTAGGCTCGGTCGCATACTGTAACACTGGATTTTAATCCAGTGCGTGTGCCGCCTCCCTACTCCTTATACTCAATCACCACGTGTTTCAACTTTCCTTTATACTTGTAGGGCGACTGATAGCGATCGCTTACCGGCGAATTAAGATCCTGCCCCACATCTACCCCATCTTTATAAAAACCAATATAGCGCGCTTCCGATACTTTGATGGTGTGCTCCCCTGCTTTCTCGCCATCAATAAAAATAGATTCTGTACCGCCATCCACATCCGGCTTTTTTTCTCCACGCTGAAAAGCTGCAGCAGTAAGTTGCTTAGGCCCGGTATAGTTCAGCTCAAACCGTAGCTGGTGCTTGCCGGCGCTGAGTTTTTTCGACGACTCAAGGTGTCTTACAACGGTGCCGGTATTGTGAGCAACCTGGAATTTTCCATCTTTAATGAACAGGCTCAACCCTTCAAATTCGTTACCCGTTGCAAACAATACACCATTCTCCGGCGTAGCGCCTGTTTCCACTTCTGCAGTAATAGAAAAAGATTGTGAGTGGAACTGTGGTCCGCTCATGGTGAGCAACTGATCAACGCCAGGATACAATACAATTTTTTTAGCAAGACCGAAAGCGCTTCTTTCTCTTGTACCTGCGGCTCTTCCTTCCGTTCCATCTACCAATGGATACACGTTGTACTTCCAGGCTTCTTCATCAAACACTGCTTGTAGCTCCTTTACTTTGTCAGGATTTTTGGCAGCAAGGTCGATGCGTTCGTTGAAATCTTCTTTCAGGTTGTACAGTTCCCAAACATCATTGGCAAAGTCGGTTCCGCTTTCGTGGTATACAGATGCTTTCCAGCCCTCTTTGTAAATGGCGCGTTTGCCCCTCAGCTCATAATATTGCACCGTGTGTTTATCTGGCGCTGCCGCATTGTTTAAAGAGTATACCAGGCTCGTTCCTTCAATCGGTTTTTGCTGGTAACCTTTTATTACTTCTGGAACCTTAGCTCCGGTAAGCTCAATAATGGTGGGTGCTACATCTATTACATGACTGTATTGGTTACGTATGCCACCTTTTTCGTTTATGCCTTTAGGATAGAAAACGATCATGGGGTTGTGCGTACCACCTTCGGCGTTGGCATCGGTTTTCCAAAGCCTGAACGGCGTGTTGGTTGCCTGCGTCCATCCCATTGGTGCATCCATATCGGAGTGTTCGGTACCAAACCGGTCGATGATCTTTGTTGCTTCCGCTACCTGCTTGTCGGTCGGTTGACTGCGCACAAAGCCGTTGATGTTACCGTGTTGCGAACTGTGGCTGGAACCGTTGTCGCCAATAATGGTGATAATAACTGTATTATCGAACGTGCCTGTTTCTTTCAGGTAGTTGAGTATTCGTCCAAATTCATAGTCGGTATGCGTCATAAAGCCCGCATACACTTCCATGTAACGCGCATAGAGCTTTTTAGCTTCTGGCGTTAATTTGTCCCAGGCTTCAACGGTTGGGTCGCGATCTGGCAATACGGCATTGGGTGGCAGTATGCCCAGCTTTTTTTGCCTCGCAAACACTTCTTCCCGATACCAATCCCACCCCTTATCGAATTTTCCTTTGTACAGATCGCTCCACTTTTTATCTACCTGGTGCGGCGAATGAATGGCGCCTACAGAAAAGTAGAGAAAGAAAGGATTATCGGGTGACAATGACCGTTGGTTTGCCAGATACTTAATGGCTTTGTCAGCAAACAAAGTGGTTACATGCGTAGTGTTAGGCTCGATGTTAGCAACCTGGTTGTCTTCGTACAAATTGGGATGGTATTGATCGGTATGCCCCAGGTGCCAGCCAAAAAAGTGGTCAAATCCTCTGCCCAATGGCCAACGATCAAAAGGGCCTACAGAGGTAATTTCCGGCACGGGTGCCACGTGATATTTCCCTACGATATAGGTGTTGTAATTGTTCTCTTTGAGTATTTCTGCAATGGTGGCTTTATTGCCCGGCATTACTGCATCGTAGCCGGGATAGCCTAACGAGCTGTAATTCAGATAAGCCATGTGCACGGAGTGATGATTGCGCCCGGTAAGCAGGGCTGCCCGGGTAGGCGAACAAACTCCCGTGGTGTGAAAGTTCGTGTATCGCAAACCGTTATTTGCCAGGCTGTCAAGCACCGGCGTTTGCATCAGTCCGCCAAAAGCGCTGGAAGTGCCAAAGCCCGCATCGTCAATTAAAAATACAATGACATTGGGCGCACCAGCAGGCGCTTTCTTTTTTTCGGGCCACCACTCTACCGACTCTTTGACTGTTTTGCCAATTTTTCCTTTGTAGGCTGTATCAATCTGTTGCGAAAAAGCATTGTTGCCAATACTGTGGAGCGACAGTATTAATATGTATGCAGTATATGCAATGTATCGCTTATTTCTTTTAGCATTCATTTGAAATTTTTTATATTTTCTGTCTTTTGTTTCTTGGTTGTTGAACCATGGAACCACGAAGACACGAAGACACGGAGGAGCACAGGGATTTTTGATTTCTGATTTATTGATTTTTGATTGCTTTTGGGTTCCTTCATTTCGACGAAGCCCGCCCGGCTGAAGCCATTCGGACGGGGAGAATCTCCCTTCAATTTCCCTGTTGTTCTTTGTTTCTTGTGTCTTGGTTCTTTTGATTTGTATTCCTTCCACCTTATACCCTATACCTTCCACCCTACACCTTTCACCTCCACCTTTTACTCATCCCACCACAACTTCGGTTGCTGCAAATCAGAATTTTTTACCGGCAGTTTCGGGTTAAGATTGGCTTCGCTGTTGGGATAGGCAAAGCGGCGCGGAATCTCACCGTTAGGGTTAATCGCAGTGGCTCCGCCCGTTGCCGGCGTGAGGTTCGGATAACCGGTACGCCGGTAGTCTGTCCACGCTTCGGGATTTAAGTACAAGGCAATGTATTTTTGTGTGATGATGGTTTCAAGCTTTTGCTCAGCATCGCCACTTAACTGCACTCTTTTCTGAATGTAATCCTCCCTGTTCTGCTCGCTGGCAAAAGGATCGGTTGCCGATGTTACCTTGTTAAACGAAGCCTTCACGGCTGTTTCCAGCGCGGTTTGAACAAGCGGATCATTTTCATCTAACAGCAGTCTTGCTTCCGCCTCTATCAATTTCGATTCGGCAAAACTTACCAGCGATACCGGCGAACTGTTCCTTCCGTAATAGGTTTTCTCGCCTACAATATTAGAGGCTGCTACCGGCACACCTGGCTTTGCACCAACATAGGTATCGGGTGGTGCTGGCGACGGACGTGGTGCAGCAAATGCGGCTCTGCGCGGATCTACCGGAACGGCAGGTGGGTTGCCATTCAACAGGTCAACCAGGTATCCACCCATTCCATACCAGCCGGGACGTCCGGCATCTTGCGTAAACCAGGGCGAGGCCTGGTTGTTAGAAGTGCCGAAGGTAATGGCAATGTCGCCATCGTTGTCTTTAATGCCGCGGTAGGTGCTGCCGTCGTATAAAAAGCCCAATGCCTGCTGCGCTGCCTGCTGGGGATTGCGAGCACTTAAATGCAGCGCATATCTTGCCCGCAACGTCCATGCTGCTGCAATCCACTTGGCTGTATTGCCTTTGAATATTACATCGTCGTTGCCCGGTGCTACACCTGTTGTCTGTTGCAGATCGGTCACCGCGCTTTCCAGCAAGGCCTGCATTTTTCCATACACCGACTCCTGGCTTTCATAAGACGGTGCTAAGATTTCAGGATTCAGTGCTTCTGAATAAGGCACATCTCCGTATGCATCGGTTAAGGTACCCAGCGAAAAAGCAGTGAGCACTTTTGCAATGCCTGCATAGCGCGGCGCGCCTGTTGTTTCTGCTTTCTTAATGATCTGCGCAAGATTGTTCAACGATTTGCCATAGGCATTTGCCCAGGCGCCGTCGAAATTGCTGGTGGAAAAATCGTATTTGTCGTCGTTTACCGCAAAGCCACCGATGCCACTGATGTGTTGTACAAATATGGAAGAACGAATGGCAAAATCGGCGGCATTGTTATAGGTTACTGCTACTTCTGCCGAAGGCAATAGGCCTGACAATGGAATATCTGACGGATTGTTTTTATTGTCGTTGGTATTTTCGAGCAGTTTGCCGCACGAAAACAGAACAGGCATCGCGGTTACTATCACCCATCCTTTTATATACCTCGATATCATACTGAATTATTTTGTGTGAGTTTTTTAGAATGAAGCACGCAATGCGATGCCATAACTTTTGGTGGTGGGATAATTGAAAAAGTCGGAACCAAAACCATTGGTCGATCCGCCACGCAGGTTCACATCGGGATCGCTGCCGGAATAGTTGGTAAACAAAAACAGGTTTCTTCCTGTTAAGGTCAATTCCAATTCCGACAAACGTATTTTTTCGAGCCAGGTTTTGGGCAGGCTATAGCTGAGGTTTACGTCGCGCAGGCGTATCCACCACAGGTCTTTTTCAATGTATACCGAGCCATAGTTGATGGTACTTCTGTACCAGGCTTCTCCCGGCACTACCTGTATATCGTTTACTTTACCACTGGTTGATCCAACCCCTTCAAACACCACCTGGTCGTACCTGTTTTCTGTAACTTTTGCTACGCCATTGCTCACCATTTGCGCCAGCGTGCTGTTGTATACATCAAATTTGTAGCGATTGTCGAACAGGAATGAGAGTGTAAAGTTTTTATAGCTCAACGTATTTCTTAAGCCTGCATTCCACAATGGGTTGGGGTCACCAATCACACTGGGTGTAGCGTCGGCCAATGGCAATCCGTAATTAGCATTAGGTGCGCCGTTGATGGTTTGCCTGTCGTCTATCAGCACTTTACCGGCTTCGTTGGTAGTGAGTGCACGTCCATAAATAACACTGAAAGGTTGTCCCGCCATAATCACCTGCGTTCCACCGTTAGTACTCATCAGCGAAATAATGCTGCTGCCTTCTGTTAAGGAATGTACCTTGCTCTGGTTGTGCGCAAAGTTGAGGATGGTTGTCCACCTGAAAGATGGCTTGTTTACCAGCACGCCCGTTACAATGGCTTCCACACCCTGGTTGGTAATCAACCCTGCGTTGGTAATAAAGCTGTTAAAACCTGTTGATGTAGGAATGCTTACGGGCAGTATCTGGTCGCGGCTTTCATTTTTGTATACCGAAACGTCTATGCCCAAACGATTTTTGAACAACCAGGCCTCCACACCACCTTCATACGAAGTTATTTGCTCGGGCTTTAAATTGATGTTGCCCAAGCTGCTGTTGATGCTGTAGCCCGCCAGTCCGTTAAACGGAAAATTCAGCGTTTGCCCCTGCACGGACCCGCCCAACGTAGTAGACGAATAATAGGTTGCCAGTGAATAAGGCGATGCATCATTACCCACACGCGCAAACGAAGTTCTCAGCTTCAGGTAGTCGAGCCACGGAGCATACCAGTTGAGCGACTCGTTCACAATCCATCCTAAACTCGCAGAGGGATAGAAAAATGAATTTTGTCCTTTTGCCAACGTAGAAGTCCATTCGTTCCTGCCGGTAATATTCAGTATCAGCCATTTTTTATAATCCAGTTCGGCGCTGGCATATCCCGCTACCAGTCTGCGTTTTATGATATTTTGCTGGATATTGAAGGTAGAGGCGTTGCTGATGTTCTCAAACCCGGGCAGGTTAAGGTTGTTGCCCTGGTTTAAGGTGGCATTGAGATGGTGATCGAAATAGTTATGACCTGCAATTACTTTCAGGTTAAAGTCGTCAGACAATTTTTTGTTGGCGGTGAGGTATACATCCGTATTGATATCACGATTGAAGAAATTATAGTTCACCAACACCCCTGCGGGAAAAGCAACCGATCCTTTGTTGAATAAAGACATTCTTTTCTCAAACGATACGTCTGTTCCCAGCCTGAACGTTGCCGTTAGCCAGTCGAGTATCTTATAATTGGTTTCTTCCACCAACACTACGCGATTGATATTATCGGGATGCGGGTTATTGTTGAGCGACCAGAACGGACTATCGAAACCTCGTGTGCCACCTGCATAAGCGCGTTGGGTTCCATCTTCAAAAGTATAAGAGCCTTTATTATCAGCGGGGGCTTTCAAGCCGTTGGTAATATCAAAATTTGCCGGCGTGTTGATCAGGCTGCGCAACGTGCCCGCAGGTGCACCGCCCGGCAGCATCCTGTTACCAGCGCCTGAATTGAAATAATTAACCGATACGTTAAAGTCAAGTTTGTCGGTAGCCTGGAATGTGGCTCCAAACCGCACCGTATTGCGGAAAAAATCGGTGGTGGGCACAATCCCTTTTTGAAAAAGCCTGCCGAACGAAAAGTAATAGTCAAACTTTTCGGTATTGCCGGTTACACTAACAGAGTTGTCGTTGGTATAACCTCTTTCAAAAAAGTTACCAATGTTGTCGTACCTGTTTACCGGTATGCCATTAGAAGTAGGATCGCTCTGCCCTACTATTGCCCCGTTCTTATCCCATTTGCTGGGCGTGGTGCTGTAGGTAAGCGTATCAAGCAACGGTCCCCAACTGTCTTCAGACCCGTTTTGCCCCGGTGTTACATATTTGCCGTTTACTCCCTGCCCGAATTTGGTTTGCGCCGGCTGCAATCTGCGAGAAATACTTTCAAACGAAAAGCTGCTGTACAATGATACTTTCAGCTTTTGACGCTCCTTGCCATACGAGCCTTTTTTGCTTGTAATGATCACTGCTCCGTTCGACGCTCTTATTCCGTATAAAGCAGCAGCGGCAGGACCTTTTAATACGGAAATGCTTTCAATGTCGTTTGGATTGAGATCGACCACGCGGTTGGACTGGTTGACGATCTGGTTGGCATTTTGTATAGCCAGCCCGGTGTTGGAATTATCAATGGGCATGCCATCGAGTATGAATAACGGTGAGTTATCGCCCAACGCCGATGCACTGCCGCGTATGCGGATGGTAGCAGATGCTCCCGGCTGCCCGCTGCTGTTGTTGATTTGCACACCCGAAATTTTTCCGCTCAGTGCCGAAACGACGTTGGGTTCTTTGGTAGAGGTTATTTCTGCTGTTTTAAGATGTTGTATGGAGTAGTTGATGGATCGTTTTGTATTCTTGATACCTACTGCCGTTACTACCACTTCATCCAATTGACCCACATCCTGCTTCAATACCACCGAAATTGTTTTAGTAGTGCCAATTTTTACTTCCTGCCTGGCAAAACCGGTAAAAGAAAAAATCAATGCATTGCTGCCAGCCGGTAATGCTATTTTAAAAAGTCCTGCATTGTTGGTTGAAGTTCCGTTTTCAGCGCCTTTTACTGTAATGCTTACGCCTTCCAGTGGTTCGCCATTTTCTGATTTTACTTCTCCTTCTATTTCTTTAAGATCGTTTGTTTGTGCGGTAAGGGTTGTTGAAAACAAAAAAAAGATACTGAGGCATAAGAGCCACTTACATTTCATACTTATTTGTTTATATTCGATCCAATAATAAGGCGGCAGGAAAGCATTACTGCTCTCCCGCTAAGATTGACATCAGCCTTTTTATACGGCCGGTTATCGCTGCAACGATGCCGGCTATTTTTTTATAAATAGTTGCGTTTGCTTTTGTGGGGACCATCCCTGGAGCAAACAAAAATTGATTTCATCATTCAATAGTTATTAAGATTGATAAATAGGCAATTGACAAACAAAATGAAGGGTATAAGCCAGGGAAGCAACTTAGCAAATACAGCAGCAACAACAGTATTGCGTGCTGGTAACAGCAGTAAAGTGAAGAGATGAATTTGTTGCTGAATGTAACAACCGAAAATTAAACAGCATAGTTTTAATTTAAAAACTTACACGGCTACAATCAAAAAAGTGGTAAGTCTTTAATAGGTTTCCAGGGCAAATATAAGGTATTTAGTCTACCAAACAAGTAGACTTATATTTTTTTAAAGAAACAGTATGGGCGGAGAAGATATAATTGGCCGGGAGATTGATTGAAACAGCAATCCATTGTTCTTATCACTTACTACCTGCCATTTTATCACTTTATCTCATTTCACGCTTTCAAACACCTGCTTTTTAATCATCTGCAGTGCTTCAATGGCCATGCCCAGGTTTTTTTCTGCCTGGGTTCCCGCCTCCTGCCGTTGCAGCAAAGCAATTTCGTACAGCGTTTTATCAATGAACCTGCTGGTAATATAGCCATTTACCTTGCTGGCATTAAAGGCTTTTATTGCAGTTTGAATGTACCGTTCCACTTCGTAAGCAGAGGATGCCTTAAGAATTTTGTTGAGAAGTTTCTCACGGTACGCATTAATAGACATGTTGGGTTTCATTCCTATATTTTTTGGGCACGCCACTATAGCTGCTGCCGGCGGATCAGTTAGCAACTCATCAATAGGGCTTGCCTGGTAAAGTTATCGTAGCAAAAATCAATAGCATTCGTTTAAACATCACACCACATTTCCTGCAACAGCTTCCACACCATAATATACTACTATTTCTTCAAAAGGCAGTCTTACAAAAAAAAGCACACAGGCGTTTGCTTAACCCCCGGGATACTTTTTATTGATCCTGCTCCGGCTGTCGCTTTATATCAATATAAATTTCATGCCTTTAAGGTACTGAGTGCAAATAATGGATCGGTTTACCTTTCCCGGAACCGGGGCAAGTCACCAAAAATTCCTCAAAGCCAGTATTCTTTGCCACGCCTTTTACTAACAAAGCCCCTTTGTGTCCAACATTATTCCTTTCCTTGCAAGGGTTGTATGGTTGCTGCAGAAGATTCTTCCATTTCGCGCCACTGCTGAAACGCAGGTGTATGCAGCAATTTGGCAAACCCCGGAAAATGGGCAATTGCTTCAAGTATACCGCCAGCCCCCGGCGATTCTGCATAACAAATATTACCGGGTTTCTGTGTTAACTCCGTCAGATGCCGCTCCACATTGCCCACCACTACCCCTTTGAAGCCGTACTCGTACACAGAAAAATCATGCAACCTGTCGCTCGCCACCAGTACGTCGCTTTCTTTTACTGCTAAAAAACTTACCAGTTTTTTTAGCGACGATCCTTTGTTAACACCCGCAGGAAGTATGTCGAGAAACTGGCCGGCAGCATGCACTATTTCGCAGTTAAAGCTTTCCAGTCTTAACCGCACTGCTGCCAACGACCATTCGTCCTTCATAAGATACGAGCAACGCCGCTGCTGCGGCACTTGCTGGTAAAGAATGCCCTCAACATCTTTGAGGGCATTGATAACCTGAATGTGACCGGGCCACTTCTTTTCTATTTCCAGTTGTAGGGGATATATAGGTTCGAGGGTATGTCCGTTCACAATAGTGGCGCCAGCATCACATATGATATAATCGGGATTGGGTAAACCAGGATCATTGAGAATGGGAATGACAGATTCGAGTGCTCTGCCTGTTACAAAAACAAGACGAACATTGAGATTAGCCCGCAGCAAACGGTATAACTGTTGCTTTCGGGAACTCTGTTCGTCGGGAAATGCTCCGTCAAGGTCGGTTGCTAATAACATTTACACGCTTTATTAACCTGATTGCTATGATAACAATTTAGATTCACGAATAAGATTGGCTTTTACAGGAAGCAGGGCAATGCCCGCAATGGACAGTAGCAACAAAAATACCCGACCAACCAAAGTCTGGGATTAATGCTGCATTAGAAAACAATTAGAATTGAGGTCGCACGGTCAGCACCTGCATGGCAGAGCTGGCGGGCAGCATATCAGCAATGCTTCTTTTAATAAGACCTCCGCGGTTCGTATCGGTATCGGGATTAACGATCAGCAAATTGGCCCCTACCCGCTCACAGTAATGCAGTAATTCGCGCGACTTATTGTTGCCGGCAAGCACATCGCACTCAACTGGCAGGTTGGCAAAATTTTTCAAGGTTCTGAAAGTATTGATCATTGACTGTTTTCCTGCAGGCTCGCTTGCGCCATTTAAAAAGCTTACCAGCCGAACCCGTACGCTGCTTTTTTTGCGCATGGCTTCGAGGTGTTCGAGCTTAACCGAAGGAAACTTGTTTCCCACCGGTATCACAATGGTTTTAATGGCGCTGTGCAGGGAACCAGGTTTGGCAGTAAGCACGGCCACACCGCTTTTCGAAGCAACCTTTGCAGGCGACACTTTGTTTAAAAAAGGCAGGAATGAGTGGTTCGACCGCTTGCCAATAACCACCAGGTCGGCATATACTCTCCTCGCCTGCCGTATGATCGCATCTTCTACTTTCTGACCAAATCCTATCCACGTACAAATCCTTACTGTTGGATGCTGCTCCAGCACATTTATCCGCATTTCATTCAGCGCGTGAACAAGCTTTTCTCTTTTGCGGTACAGCTCACTTACCGAATAGCCATTTACATACTGCATAAGCCTGGTTCCCAGGGAGCCAAGCGGTATTTGCTGCACATGCAGCAGGTGGATGCAGGAATGCGCATGGCAGAGAGAGAGGGCTTTTTCCAAAGCAATGTCTGTATTGATGGAAAAATCAACCGGGATTAGTATACTGGTAAAAGTAGCCGCCATTGCCAAATATAATGATGGCTCCTTAGGCTGCTATTAATTGGAAATTAGAAAATAATTAGAAAATGGTATGAGGCTGGTTGGTTGAGTGGGTTGAATAGTTGATTGGTTGAGTAGTCAGCTCATTTAACTCATTCCACTTACTTAACCTGCTTAACTAACTTAACTCAATTAACCTATTCAACTTACTTAACTACTTCACCCAATGTACGTAACTTGCAAACTACTATTCAGCACATCCGCATGGAAGAAACGAGTATTTTACTGATTGAAGATGAGCCGCGAATTGCCGACACCTTGCGCATTGGTCTTTCGGAGAACGGCTACGGCGTGCAGGTAGCCTACGATGGCACCATGGGGTACCGGCTGCTTAAAAACAGGCAGTTCGACCTGGTGATACTCGACATCAATCTTCCCGGCATCAACGGGTATGAACTGTGCAAGATGGTGCGTATTGAAGATAAAAATCTCCCCATTATCATGCTCACAGCCATGAGCACACTGGAAGATAAGATTGAAGGCTATGATGCGGGCGCAGATGATTATATCAGCAAGCCGTTTGAGTTCCGCGAACTGCTGATGAAGATACGGGTGCTGATCAGGCGCAGCGCCGATACCAATATTCCTGTTGGAAATTTGTTGCGTGCGGGCACCCTGCGCATGAACCTCGATTCGAAACAGGTAGAAAGAGAAGGCGTTACCATCAACCTTACATCAAAAGAATTTCAACTGCTCGAATACCTGCTGCGCAATAAAAACAGGGTGGTTTCGAGGGCAGACATTGCCATTAATGTTTGGGACATCGACTTCGACAGCAATTCCAACATCATTGATGTATACATCAGTTATGTACGCAATAAAATTGACAAACCGTTTGAAGAGAAGCTGATCCATACACAAGTAGGCATGGGTTATGTTTTACGCGAAAATTGAGCCAATGCCTATACGTTTACGCATAACATTACTGTTTACGCTGGCAGTATTTCTTATACTGGGCATTGTTTGCCTATCGGCGTATTATTTCTTTGCTTCGTCGAGAGAATTAACCATCAAAAAAAGACTAACCAACCGGGCTATCACCACTGCAAAATTTTTGCGCCAGTCGGAAATATTTGATGCGCAGCTCGTACACCGCATCGATTCGCTTACAACGCTTTCACTCAAAAACAAACTGGTGGAAGCATATGATCAGAGTGGCAAACGCATTTATCACTACTCCGACCAATACAATGACAGTGTTGTGATTGATCCGAAATTATTTTCGGATGTAAGAGAGAAGGGCATTGTATATTTCAACAGCCACGCAAAAGACGCCGTAGCTTTTTTTGACATTACGGACCGGCGGGGCTATATCATCATATCGGCCGCCGAAGATGAAGACGGCAGTAATACGCTGGAGGGACTGCGTCAAATATTACTCATCAGCTTTACCGGCGGCGTATGCTGTGCATTTGCCGGGGGCTTCTTCTTTTCAAGAAAACTGCTTCAGCCCATTATTAAGATCACCAACGATGTAAATGATATTTCTGCATACAATATCGAACGCCGCATCCGCACAGGAAACAGCCGCGACGAATGGTTTGACCTTTCCTCTACACTAAACAACCTGCTCGACCGGCTTAAGAACAGTTTCGATATGCAGCGGCGTTTCATTGCCAATGCCTCGCACGAACTGTCGACACCGTTAACATTGATAGGCACCCAGCTCGAAATAACATTGCAGCGTAACCGAAGTGAAGCAGAATACCGTACCGCCATGCGCTCCATTATGCAGGATGTTGCGCACATGAACAACCTTGTGCAAACCTTGCTGAAATTTGCTACGGCCTCTGGTAACCCTGGTGGGTTGAATATTGACCTGGTGCGGATTGACGAAGTATTGATGCGGTTGCCGGCCGAAATACAAAAACAGGATAAAGCGTATAGGATCACCCTTCATTTTGAGCAATTACCGGAACAGGAAGAGGCGATGCTGGTGCTTGGCAACGAAGAACTGTTGTTTACTGCCATCCGCAATGTGGCAGCGAATGCCTGCAAATATTCCAACGATCATCATGCTGTGATCGGGCTGTATCCATCAGACAGTAAATTCATTATTACCGTTGAGGACAACGGGATAGGAATGGAAGAAAAAGAATTGCAGAATATTTTTCAGCCATTTTACCGCATTGAAAATAACGGCACCGTAAAAGGATTTGGACTGGGGCTTGCGTTAACCTCACAGATCATCAAGCTGCACAAAGGATCGATACGGGTAGATTCAACTCCGGGCAAAGGCACCATATTTACGATAGAACTACCGGTAGCATCCATCCTCTAATATAATTTTAACCTCACGCTAATCGGGCCGTAATACCAGCAGGCGATCTTGTGGCTTTTATTCAGCAATAAAAACGTGAGACTATGAATTCGTTTTGGAACACCGCACTGTTAGGAAATACTGTTAAAGACTGGATGATTACTATCGGCATTATTATAGTCGCATCGCTGGCCTTTCGCATCATCCGGGAAATCATTATTAAAAAGATGCAGGCGCTGGCAGAAAAAACCAGCTCTTCCTTCGACGACTTTCTTATAACGGTGCTTCGCAGATCCATTACACCGTTTTTATATGCTATGTCTTTCTTCTTTGGATTGAAGTACCTGCATTTTCCTGAAAAGGTTAACCGCATTCTGCAGATAGCAATGCTCACTATTGCAACCTGGTACGTTATCAAGATCATTTCTGCATTTATAGGTTATTTCTTTCAACAGTTTGCCAGCAACAACGGCGCCAATGCTTCAAAAGCTAAACAGGCAAAAGGCATGCTGCTGATCGTTAAAATTATTTTGTGGATAGCCGGCATTATTTTCCTGGTCGACAATCTTGGATACGATATCACCACCATTATAACGGGTCTGGGTATAGGCGGTATTGCCATTGCGCTGGCAGCACAGGCAATACTGGGCGATCTTTTCAGCTACCTAGTTATATTTTTTGACAAACCTTTCGAAAGCGGCGATTTTATAGTGGTGGGCGATAAATCGGGCGTGGTAGAGCATGTGGGCATTAAAACAACAAGGCTCAGAACGCTGGACGGTGAACAACTGATCATTTCCAACACAGACCTTACCAACTCGCGTGTGCAAAACTTCAAGCGCATGGAAAAAAGAAGATCTGTGTTTGCTGTGGGAGTAACATATGAAACACCGGCAGAAAAGCTCCGGAAAATTCCCGTGCTCGTAAAAAATATTGTTGACAATGTGGAAGGCATTGAGTTTGACCGAGCGCATTTTTCAAGCTTTGGAGATTTCAGTTTGAATTTCGAAATCGTTTATTATGCGTTAAGCTCCGATTTCCTGGAGCATATGGATCGCCGGCAACTGGTATTGCTTGGCATTGCAGAAGCATTCGAAAAAGAAGGCATCGACTTTGCTTATCCTACTCAAACACTGATTGTTTCAAATCCCGAAAAAAAAGTGGTGCGGCCTGACAGGCAGCCTGTTGGTGCGAATATTTAGCACGTGCCCGGAATGGCGGATGGATTGAATATCGTTAGGAATTGCCGCGAATTCGCAGATGATTAATTGTAAGTATTTGCAGTTCTTTTGTATAGAAACAATCTGCGAATCAGCGGCTGTCTTCTTACTATCGTTTAGTTAACGACAAACTATTGAGTCTTTTTCACGCACGTTCACGTCTCCCCGGTCAGACCGCCCACCTGAACACAACGCCAGGCGCCACGGCGTGCCGACCGGTTTCCCCCATCGGCACGCCGCAGGCGGTCTGATGGAAATAGATACACAATGCAGAAGTTTCGAACACTTGTCGTCAGAGACAGTGTACAGCATAGAATCATCTGCGAATCAGCGGCTGTCTTCTTACTATCGTTTAGTCAACGACAAACTATTGAGTCTTTTTCACGCACGTTCACGGCTCCCCGGTCAGATCGCCCGTCGGAACACAACGCCAGGCTCCATGGCGTGCCGACCGGTTTTCCCCATCGGCACGCCGCAGGCGGTCTGATGGAAATAGATACACAATGCAGAAGTTTCGAACACTTGTCGTCAGAGACATTGTACAGCATAGAATCATCTGCGAATCAGCGGCTGTCTTCTTACTATCGTTTAGTCAACGACAAACTACTGAGTCTTTTTCACGCACGTTCACGGCTCCTCGGTCCGTCCGCCCGAGCACAACGCCAGGCGTCACGGCGTGCCGACCGGTTTCCCCCATCGGCACGCCGCAGGCGGTCTGATGGAATTAGGTACATAATATAGAAGGCGACCCGCCAGCGAAACTTTGAACTTTCTCACCGAAGGTAAATGGACCATCTTCGGTTAGCCATGTGTTAGTATATTTACTCTATCTTTTTTCCAAACAATTCAATAACAGCAGCCTGCAAACATGCTTATGAATAAAAGGGTATTGACAGCGTTTTTATTATTCGTGTTTACTTTGCCTGCATATGTATACAGTCAGGCAAAACGACCCAAAATAGGGCTGGTATTGAGTGGTGGCGGCGCAAGGGGCATGGCGCATATAGGCGTGCTGAAAGCCATGGAAGAAGCAGGACTAAGACCCGACTACATTACGGGAACGAGTATGGGCAGTATTATTGGCGGGCTCTACTCCATTGGATACTCTGCCGATGAGTTGGAAAAAATAATTTCAACTGTACACTGGGATGAAATACTGGGCAACCGGATTAGCTGGGACAAAGTTGCCATTGAAGAAAAACCCTGGTATGGAAGATACCTTATAGAACTGCCTGCCAAACGCCCGTTTCAGCCTTCGCTGCCGGGGGGAATGATTGAAGGTGAAAAGTTGCAGGAGTTGCTTTCCGATCTTACCCGCCGCGTGCACAACATAGAAGAGTTCAGCCAGTTTCCCATACCATTTGCCTGCGTTGCCACCGATATTGCCACCGGCACGCCTGTTGTGTTACGCAAAGGCGATATTGCAGCCAGCATCCGCGCCAGCATGGCCATTCCGGCAGTGTTTACGCCTGTGGTCATTAACGATACACTGCTGGTAGATGGCGGACTGGTGCGCAACTTCCCGGTGCAGGAAGTGATTGACATGGGCGCCGACATTGTAATAGGAGTATTTGTAAGCACAGAGCTGTTGAAAAAAGACAAGCTGAACAATCTTCTTTTAATCCTGCTGCAATCTTCGTTTGTACTAAGCAGTGAGGATAGTGAAAGGCAAAAGAAAAAAGCTGACTATTACATTCAGCCCAACCTCGAGGGTTTTAGCTCTGCCAGTTTCGACGCTTCGGAAGATATTATACAACGCGGAATAGAAAGCGGCAAAGCCTATTTCCCGGTTTTTAAAAAACTGGCAGATTCATTAAACAATATCGGTCCGGCTCCTGTGCCCGTTGTCCTCAAACAACCCGATCATTATACCATCAGCAACGTATCAGTACATGGCAATAAGCGCATACCCGCCGATCTTATAAAAGGCAAAATGAAAATAAAAAAGGGTGAAAAAATCAATGCGGCGTCTATAGAAGAAAAAGTAAGCCTGGTATATGGCACCGGCCATTTTGATCATGTGCGATACAGGGTTAAAACAGATGAAGCAGGCGATCACCTGCTGGTGGATGTAAAAGAAACCACCCCTGCCAAATTCAAAGCCGCTGTGCACTATGATACCGAAAACAAAGCCGGCATCAACCTCAACTATACGTTGCGAAATGCGCTGCTCTCCAACTCCCGGCTGGTAACCGAAATTGACCTTTCGGAGTATCCACGCGCCAATATTAATTATCTCAAATATGCCGGTCCCTATCAACGGCTTGCTGCTGCCGCAGATATTACTTACGAAGGCTTCCAGGCGCGCATATTCAATTCCAGCTACAACAGAAGCGATCTGTATGCCATTCACCAGTTTAAAGCAAAAGGCTCCTTATTTACTACGGCTGCCGTAAACGGCAGCGTTGGACTGAATATTATTTACAACGACGTTACACTCAGGCCAAGAATCACCAGCGACCAGTTTATAAACAGCCTTCGCTATGCGAGAGACAGAACGGGCACCCTTGAGCTTTACTACCAGCATAACAGCCACAATCAACGTTACTACCCTACCAGGGGCTGGCGATTGGATGTTTCAGCATCTTATTTATTTAGCGGGCACAGCAAACTCAAATTAAAAAGCGATTCACTGCAATTATCAGACAAGGTTCCTATCGACGATATCCTGCAGGCAAATGTGAGCTACAACAAGCTTTTTCCCGTCACAAGGCGTTTAACACTCTCGGCCAGTACTGCTGCTTCCTTCTCTTTGCTGAACAACACGTTTGGCGGAATACTGGGCTATAGCTTTTTTGGTGGCTTCAGACCGAGGATCATACACTCTTATTCTTTTTACGGTGCACGCAACTACGATTACGGTGTAACGTCGTACGCATTGGGCAGGTTGAATGTGCAATATATGTTTGCAAAACATTTTTTTGGAACAGCGGGCATTGATTACATCAATATCAAATACCCGATGGATTGGTTGTTTAAGAAGTACGAAATTTCAGGCGATCTGCTCGACGATAAGTTATGGCGTTTAGGATATGGCGTATCGTTAGGTTATATGAGTATTGCAGGTCCTATTTCTGTTTCGGCAGGAATGGATACACAGCGAAAGAAATTCATCACCAATTTCAACCTGGGTTTTTATTTTTAGCATGAGCTCCTCCGTGCCTTGAATCGTTAACGAATCTCTCCTGCAAGGGAAGTGGTACTATCGTATAAAGCAAACTGATGCTGATGGCAAAACCATTTATGGCGACGCCAGGTGGCTTACGCGAAACGCGTTTAAAAAGTGGTTCTTATCCTACATCAATGGAAGTCACTATAGCCACAGCGTACTTTTGTTTCAAATTTAAAAAGGACTAACAATGAGCACAAAAAAAATAGAAAAAATTACCAAACCGGGAGCGCCTCATTTTGTTGGCGATGGTTTCAGGGTACATAATTTTATACCCGGCACTTCTACAATGAAGGAGATGGACCCTTTTATTATGCTGGACTATAACAGCAAATACAATTTTGGACCGAGCGAAATTCCACGCGGTGTAGGGGTGCATCCGCACAAAGGTTTTGAAACCGTTACCATTGCATACAAAGGAAAGGTAGAGCATGGCGATAGTACCGGCAGCGGTGGTGTTATACACGAAGGCGACGTGCAATGGATGACAGCCGCAAGCGGCATCCTGCACAAAGAGTTTCACGAAAGAGAGTGGAGCAAAAAAGGCGGCGAATTTCAAATGGTTCAGTTGTGGGTAAACCTTCCGGCCAAAGACAAAAAAAGTCCGCCAAAATACCAGAATCTTTCTAATAAAAACATTACGAAAGTTTCCATTGCCAACGGTGCAGGCGAGGTAGAGGTAATAGCAGGAATGTATGACGGCCACAAAGGTGCAGCCTCCACATTTTCTCCGGTACATTTATATAACGTACGGTTGAAAAAAGGTATTAAAAGCGAATTCAGTTTTCCTGGTGATTATACCACTGCAATGCTGATGATTGAGGGCAGCGCAAAAGTAAACGACAGCGATACCGTTTTGCAGGATCATTTCGCCATGTTTAAAAAAGAAGGCGAAACCTTTACCATAGAAGCGTTGGAAGATGCTATCGTACTGGTTTTGAGCGGTCGCCCTTTAAACGAGTCCATTGCTTCTTACGGTCCTTTTGTAATGAATACACAGGACGAAATAAGAGAAGCGATTGAAGAATACAACGCAGGAAAATTTGGCGTTTTAGCCGATTAAACCAAATAAGGAACGGAAGGGGCGGGAAGCAAAACAATATAAAAATATGATTATGCAGTACAAATTAAAACAGCCCATTACAGGAACCATCGGCACCGAAAAATACGCCTGCAAAGTGCAGTGGCGCAATGGAACATTCATTGCAGATGAACCTGAAAATATTGGCGGCAAAGATACCGGCCCCGACCCGCATAGCTTGCTGCTCTCGTCGCTGGCGGTGTGTACGCTGGTTACCCTGCGAATGTACATTGACAGAAAGCAATGGAATGTGCCGGAAATAATGGTAAAGGCCAACATGTTTCAGACAAAGACCGGCGAAACGGTTAATTATTTTATAGACCGCGATATTCATTTCCCCGGCGCTGAATTGGATACCGAACAAAAAAACCGCCTGGTGGAAATTGCAGGCAATTGCCCCATTTCAAAAATCCTGGAAGGCAATACCAAAGTACGCACCTATGCCTATCACGACGAGCCGGTAGCCAAAAAAATTGATTACAAAAACGAACAGGTTACAGTAGAGTGGAAACCGGATTTGTGCAAACATTCCGGCCGTTGCGTAAACCAGTTGCCAGAAGTATTTAACGTAAAGGCACACCCGTGGATAAATGTAAACGGCGCCGATGCAGAAATCATCAGAGCGCAGGTGGCTAAATGCCCTACCGGTGCTTTGTCTATCGCTGATAAATAAACGAAAAAAATGCCGTACACCCGATACTGATAAAACATCGGATGTACAGCATTCTTAATACATCACCTATCGCACGCTCCTTCCTCCTTACGCCCTACACCTTACCCTACTACTTACCACTTACCACTTTTATCACCCCCTTCATTGTTTGCCAGTGACCGGGGAAGGTACACACGAAAGGATAGTCGCCTGTTTTTTGAGGCGCTTTGAAATCGAGCCTGTATGTTTTACCGCTTTGCACCAAGGGCGTATAAAATAAAACTTCGGGCATGGATGGAACAAAACTTTTTTCGTAACCATCTTTCTGAGCAGCCATCGCATCGGCGGCTTTACCCACCTTTTCAATACTGCCAGGCTTAGCTATCACCATATTGTGCGGCATACCGTCGGGGTTCTGAAACAGTATGGTAATTTCATCGCCAGCCTTTATGCTGATCTCTGTTTTGTCAAAGATCATTTTGGCTGGCACCGTGCCCAAATTAATGACTGTTCGGCCGGGGATATTAACAGGCTGCTCTTTGGGTTTTTCTTCTGCCACTGCCGTTACCAAACTATTCCTGAAGCGGGTAACAGCCACAGCCTCTTTCAGATCGTCGTAATCCTTATCAGACAATGCTGCCCTGTTATACTTTTTCCAATCGGGATCTTCCCTTATAAATGCAGGCGCTTCCATTGCTTTTGCATCGGCTACCGATCCCAGTAAGTAAGAGGCTGCCGACGAATCGTTCGCTAAAAAGTTTTTGTCTTTTTTAAACATAGCCAGCCATACAGGCTTTAACTGGCGAAAAGATTCCTTCAGCGCATAGTCTATATAGTAATCTTTGGGTTTTGCACCCGCTGCCAGCAAAGCATTCACTGCAGATTCTGTATTGAAATAGCTTAACGAAATAATTGCCTGCAAGCGCACTTTTGCTGAACTGTCTTCCGACATACGAATTAATTTTTTTTCGGCATCGGCTATATGATCCCTCATATAAAACAACACTCTCGTAGCCGCAGTGCGTATGTGCTCGTTGCTGCTGTTCAGCAATTCTTCCAGCAACTCCTTATCGGGCTGATTGAATTGCTGCGACACCCACAAGGCTTCGAGCTTGTTTTGCTCAAAATCTTTGTCATTTTTATCCAGTGCCTTTACCCATTTGCTCAGTGCAGGCAACACAGTTGCTGCCGGTAATTGCCTGAGTTGTGTGTATGCTGTGTACCGGTGGCGATCTTCGTACACTTTTAATTCGTCCAGCAATTGTTCAACAGAAAGCTTTGTAAAATCAACAGGCTTCAGCAGGTCCCTGCCTTTATAGGTAATGCGCCATATTCTTCCATGTGTATGATCGCGCAAGGTATCGCGCAGCGCTCTTTCGCCATGGCTGATGATGGGGTTATACCAATCCACCACGTATAATGCACCATCTGGGCCAAACCTCAGATCTACCGGGCGGAAGTTGGGATCTTTTGCCTGCAGCAGCGGCTCTATTTCATGGCCAATAATGCCACTTCCATCTTCGGTTACCCGGTGCTGTTTGATGCCGAGGAAACCGATGAAGGTATTGAACAGCACATTGCCTTGCGCCTCCTCAGGGAACTGCCTGCTTGAAATGATTTCCGTACCGCAGGTTTTAGGTTTAATGTTGGTGGTAAGAAAATCTTTCATGCCCGCATGCTTGGCAGGATAGTCGATGGCAACGGTGAGCGGCGGCGCAAAATAGTTCATGCCGGTAGACACATCGCTGATGATCTCCGTGCCATTCCGGGTAAATACATGTCCCCACGGATTAGCATAACCGTAAGACACATGGGTTTCTAGCTTTTGCGTAAGCGGCTCATAGCGGAAGGTAGTTCCATAATCGTTCCGCACCGGGCCATAAGGTGTTTCTACCTGTGTATGCAAAAACGTTCCCATATGCCAGTACAAGGCACCATCGGGGCCCCAGGTGTGTGTATTGAGCGTATGATGTATATCTTCTGTACCAAAACCATGCAACACAATCTCCCGCCAGTCAGCCTTGCCGTCGCCGTCTGTATCTTTCATGAACCATAGATTGGGCGGCTGGCTCACATATATGCCGCCGTTACCAAATTCAAACCCGTTAGGCATATACAGGCTGTCGGCGAAAATAGTTTGCTTATCGGCCTGTCCGTCCTCATCGGTATCTTCCAGTACCAGTATTTTATCATTGGGCGGTGCGCCTGGCAGATATTGCGGGTATGAGGCCATATCGGCCACCCATAACCGCCCTTTTGTATCGAATACAATTTTTACAGGGTTGGCAAGATCAAAATCTACCTCAGATGCAAACAGGTTTGCCTGGTACCCTTCGGGCAATGCCAGCAAAGCCGGATCAGGCTTCTGTAGTTTCGATTTATCAAGCGGCACAAACTGTGCGGTATCCTTAATAATGCTGCCGGCTTTGGCAAAATGCTGTTCATCATCCTGTTTGGCTTCGGCCCATACCAGGCTGTCGAGCCTTGTTACCATGGTATTAAGTTTCGCCAGCTCTCCGGGATAAGAGATCGGTCCACCCGGCGGCTGCACCCACGGTTCTTTGCGCCTGCCAACAATGTATTCGCTGTTCACAGCGCGATACAGGTAAAAGAATTGCTGGTTTTTTTCATCTATCAGCTTCTTGAGGTTCAACGCATGCTGACTCGGCGACCAGTCAGCCACAGGCAATCCCAATGCCGAAGCCATTGCTTCACTCACGGCTCTGTACCCTTTATCATTCAAATGAATGCCATTAATGGTAACAGAATCTGCGCCGTCCTCCAGTTTTCGGGTTACGCTTAACAGGTCGATAAAAGGAATTTGTAACGCGTCGCTCACTTCGCTCATGGCTTCGGTATACAACTCAAGATTTTTGTTATGTGCCGATGGGTCGGGCAAAAAACCTCCCAGCTTTTCATGAGCGATAGGCGAAACAAGTATGATCTGTGGGTTATTAACGCCATCGTACTTCTGCCCGCGCAGGTGCTGCAGGTATTGTGTTAGCTGTTGTTTAAACGACTGCACACTGTCTTTCCCTTTGAACGCTTCATTCAATCCATAGCAGGCAAAAATGATCTGCGCTTTCTGTTTTGCAAGCTGTTCATCGAGCGACGGAAAGTTCATGGGGCGCGATTGCATATTGATCTCATCCGCACTCCATCCCAGGTTTCTCACAACGAGGTTGCGATCGGGAAAGCTGCTGTATAGCAGCGGCTCGAAATAATTATAATTCTGCAACCGTTCGGCAAAAGTGTTCCCGATAAAAACAATATGACTGCCAGCCGCGGGATCGAGCTGGTGTACAACATTGTTTTTTTGAGAGCAACCCGACCATACTAATAATCCAACAAATAAAGAAACGAACAAAAATCCTGTCCTTACCATACGCTGTTATTTATAAATTTTGTCTATCGAAATGGCGTCAGCTATGGGCTGTCAGCTATCAGCCATCAGCTATGAGCTATCAGCGGTTAGCAGTATCATCATCATAGGTGTTAATCATCAATTGCTGTGCGAGGCGTTTTCGCCTCGCACAGTTCTTTTGTCGCCTCCGGGCGATGAACATACATTTCAAAAAATATGTTCTAACTACGCCGCAACCCATTGCCCTACTTACGCCTTCGCCGTGGTTCGTGTCCCACGAACCACCATCACCAGTCTTCATTCTGAACCAGTTCGGGGTTCTTCTCCATCTCGCGTTGCGGGATGGGCATAAAGTACATTTTCTCCTGGAATACACAGGGTACGCCATCTACCGGCTTTACCTCATACGTATACGAACCATCGTTTTGCTTCGTAATATACATTGCGCTGAACTTTTTACCATCCAGTACCTCCTCGGCAATTTTCCATCTTCTCAAATCCCAATAACGTTTTTGCTCAAACGCCAGCTCAATATATCGTTCGTGTTGTATTTTTTCGCGCATTTGTGCTTTGGTTAAACCAGCCGGTAACTGATAAGGATTCAGTCCAGCCCTTTCCCGTATTTGTTCTACCGCATCGTATACGCTTTGGTCGGGCGTTGCCAGGGCTTCGTTTTGTGCTTCAGCGTAGTTCAGCAACACTTCGGCATAGCGCAGCTCCTGCCAGTTCTGATCGCTGCCGGCACCGCCGTAATAATCCTTGTTGCTTTCATCGGTTCCTTTTCGCATAAGGTATCCTGTTACTGTCTGGTAAGGGATGTTTATACCATCTGCGCCGCCTACATACGTATATACCGGCAGTCCCTGGTAGCCGAACGTAGAGCCGTTAACAATAAGCGTAGCATCAAACCGCGGGTCGCGGTTAACATAAGGATCAGTAGCATCGTAACCAGAACCGGGTTCATTGATGCCTTTCCCGTTTTTCATTTCAAAAGCATCTACCAGCTCCTGCACGGGCGAGCGGCGCGAAGCGTCCTGGCGCGAACGCGAATCGGGCATTGCCCATGAATCCCATCCATGCTCACGCAATGTTTTCAGGAATTGCACGCTGAACACTTCTTCTTCGTTGTTTTTATCGAGCATGATCCTTCTGAAGTCTGGATGCAGGTTATAAACATTGGCATCTATTACCTGCCGGTTGATCTCTGCCGCCTGCTCCCAGCGGCCTTGATCGTTGGAAGGGTTGTAAAGGGGACTCGCCCAAAACAGCCACACTCTTCCCAAAAATGCACGTGCCGAATGTTTGTTGATCTTTCCCACATCTACTCCACGGTCGCCGTAAGTTTCGGGTAAAAGCTCTATTGCCCCTTCCATTTCATCTATAATGAATTGAAAACATTCGTCGGTAGATGCTCTTGCTACAAACAGATCGTCTGATAATTGCTGCGGCACAGTAATGAGCGGCACGCCGCCATAGCGTTTTACCATATCGAAGTACAATTTGGCGCGCAGGAATTTCACCTGTCCTTTCAACGACGCTTTTTCATCTTCTTCCAATACCGATCCATCCACTTTTTCGAGGAACATATTGGTTTTACGCACCTGTGTGTAAGCCCAATACTCCATCGGGTTGTTATCGGCAAACCATTGTCCCTGCACCACGTTGCGGGGTGCACCACCCCAGAAATTCCTTGACTCGTCTGTAATATTATCGTACAGGTCATGATCAAATGCAGGCACATCGGCATACATGTTGTTCACAAAAAGCTGTATCAGTGCGGGATCGTTGAAAACATCTTCCTCAGGTATGGAACTGGTGGCCTGCCTGTCGAGGAAATCTTTATTGCATGATCCGCTGGCCAAAGAAAATATAATAAGTAGTATAATTAAGTTTGATTGACGCATGATTGTCCGGTTTAGAAAGTGAGATTAATACCAAAGTTCAAAGTACGCTGTTGTGGATAGTAGGCTCCATCTGTATTTTCAATTTCGGGATCGAACATTTTCATTTTGTCGAACAGGAATATATTAGCTCCCGAAAAATAGAGACGCAATGTTTCCGCTCCTATTTTGGCCGAAATTCGTTTCGGGAACGTATAACCGAAGTCCACCGATTTCAGCCTGATGTAACTGGCATCCCGTAAATACAAACTGGAACCGAGTGAGTTGTTGGGATGATTGTATTCCCACGGACGTGGATATTTTGCATCCGGATTTTCCGGTGTCCAGTAATCCAGCAGGTCGCGGAAGTTGTTGTGCGATCCGCCATTGAAGAAGGTCATCGAGCGTCCGGCAAGCATTTTTTTCATTCTTGTTGCGCCCTGGAACAGGATGTTCAGGTCGAATCCTTTGAACGAACCGCCAAACGAAAGCCCCGCAATAACTTTTGGAATGTTATTGTCCATTGAAATGATGGTGCGATCATTGGCATCTACTTTTTCATCGCCATTGATGTCAGCATATTTTACATCACCCGCTTTTTGTCCACCGTTGAACTGTGGATAATACTTTGAAACTTCCTCATCTGTCTGGAAAAAGCCAAGCGCCTGGTAACCTACAATAAAATTGAGCGGGCGACCGGTTTGCAACAGGTAATCCGGAATATTGGCAGGCTCATCCAACAAAACAACTTTGCTGTTGGCAAACGATGCATTGGCTCTTACAAAATAATTCAAGGCACCTATTTTGTTTTGATGAGACAATGTCACTTCTATGCCACGGTTGTCTACTTTCGCATAGTTCTCAGCAGGCAGTGTTGCACCAATGGTTCCGGGAATGGACCTGATGCGGCTCAACAGGATGTTGGAGGTACGTTTGTAGAAGTAATCTATTTCAAACTGCAGCTTGCCGGTAAACAACGATCCATCTAATCCTATATCGGTAATGGCTGCACTTTCCCAGGTCACTAACGGGTTGGGCAATACGCCGGGAGCAATGCTGGTAAATGCATTGGTTCCCGAAATGATGGTGGATGAGAGGTTAAATACCTGCTGGTACTGGAAAGTTGGCACGCGTCCCGCACTTGAATATACGTTGCGGTCGTTGCCTACCAAGCCATAAGATGCTCTCAGCTTAAGATTGTCTACAAACTGCAAAGCCTGGCTTTTCACAAAAAACGGCTCTTCCGAAATTCTCCAGCCGGCCGATACCGCAGGAAAATAGCCGTATTTTTTTGAAGTAGGAAAAGCAACCGAACCATCTGCCCTGAAAGAGCCTTCGAGCAGGTAACGATGCTTAAACGCATAATCTACCCTTGCTACAAAGCTCCTGCGTCCGTCGTTAAACGATCCGCCGTTGGCATCTTTCTGAACCTGTCCGCCATACAACAATTCATCCAACCCGTTGGCCGGAAAATTGGTTCTGAAGGCGTAGAAGTTTTTTGCTCTGGCGTCGAACTGCTCAAATAAGGCGATGGCGCTGATGTCGTGCTCGCCTATGGAGCGTTTGTAGTTAAGACTTAAATTAACGGTGCTGGTATTGTACTCGCTGTAACTTTCAGTGAGGGCGGTTTTGCCATTCCAGCCACCGTAAGGATAAATTTCAAGCGTGTTGCCATCGGCATCCTGGCGGTTCATTAAAATAGGAACCTGGTAATATTTAGAAGTAATGGCTTCTTTGCCGAACGATGCACGACCTAATGCAAACAGTCCTTTAATAAAAGGCAATTCATGTTTGAGCGAAATCGTTGCCTGCAAAATGTCCATTACATCGCGCTGGTAACCGGTTCTGATCTCTTCCACCGGGTGCTGCTCGCGGGTGTAGTAAATGGTTCCGTCGGGATTATTGGTGAGATCGAAGGGGTAAGCTGCCATAATATCGCTGAAGATCGCTTCCGGCGAGTAGGAACTTCCGTTACTTTTCCTGCGGCTGGCATCCAGGTCAACCGATACGGTAAAGTTTTTGTTGATGCTGGCATCAACGTTTGATCGTACAGAGTATCTTTTGTAGTTCAGGTTTTCGTACAAACCTTCCTGGTCGAGATAGCCTACTGCTGTAAAATATTTTACAGCATCACTGCCACCGCTTACGCTTACATTTTGCTGCGTTTGAAAGGCATTTTTACGCAACGTAAGATCGTACCAGTTGGTTTCTTTTTTCCTGCCGGATTTTATGTCTTCAATATCCTGGTCGGTAAAGGCAGGCTGCAATCCCATATTTTGACGGGCCACATTTTTGGTGAGCGCATATTCCAATCCATTCATCAGCTTGGGATACATCGTGGGATTTTGGATACCGGCAAACCCATTGTAATTCACGGTAGGTTTTCCTTTTCTGCCACGTTTGGTAGTCACCAATATTACGCCGTTGGCTGCGCGTGAGCCGTATACTGCGGTAGCAGAAGCATCCTTCAATACAGAAACGCTTTCAATTTCATTAGGATCGATCTGGTCAAAACTGCGCACAATGCCATCCACCACAATCAAAGCGCTGTTATCGCCAAAAGTGCTTACGCCCCTGATGGTGATCTGAGATCCCGAGCCGGGCTTGCCGTTTCCGTTAACGGCGGTGAGCCCCGGCAGGCGTCCAACCAAACCATTGGTAACATTGGTTGCCGAAGATTTTACAATGTCTTTTCCATCAACCGAAGCAACCGACCCGGTCAGGTCTTTTTTCTTTTGTGTGCCATACCCTACTACCACAATATCTTCCAATCCTGCAACAGTGGCTTCCATTACAATCTGTATATTGGTTTGCTGTCCCACAGTAACTTTTTGCGACTCAAAGCCTACATAGGTTACTTCAAGCACCAGTCCTTGCGTGGATGCAACGGTGAGCGAAAAACTGCCGTCGGGTCCTGTGGTGGTGCCATTGCCCGTGCCACTTACGGTTACGGATACCCCTTCCATTGGGTTGCCGCTTTTGTCTACCACCTTTCCGCTGATCTGCGCTTGCGGAGCAGCAACGGGAGCGGGTTCAGGCGCAGGAATTTTGCGGGGTTCAATAACAATGGTTTTATCTACAATACTAAAATTGAGTTGCTGATTTTTCAGCGCAAGGTCAAGCACTTCTTCCAGGGCGGCATTGCGAACGTGGATGTTTACCTTTTGCGCATTTTGCAAAATGGTGTAATTACAAAACACGGTATAGCCGGTTTGCTTTTTAATTTCGGAGAACAGTGTTTGCAGGGGAACATTCTTGCCGGAGAAAGTAATCTTTTGCGCATAGCCTTCGGCGTTCACCTGCATACAAACCATAAAAAGAATAATGGCTGTGAGTTTAACCTGCATAAGCAATTGTTTTTCACTGAGGATCGCCCGTAACAAATGGGTTCGGCGAATCGTTGATGAATACATAACTTTGTTTTAGTTTGGGTGATACAATACCTGCCTGTTAAAAGGCAGATTCATTTGCTTTATGAATAGGTTACCCAGGCTGCAACTTTCCTTCCACCGGAGGTTGCCATCAGGAAGTGGTTCCAACACTTCCTGATTTTTCTGGATAATGTCTTGCTTTGATCTGTTGGTATTTTTCGGTAAGGAGCAACGCTTCATTGATCGATCACTATTACATTTCTTCCTTCTATCCTGAATTTTACGCCGCTCATTTCCAGTACTTTTAAAACCGTTTGCAGCGATGCGGAGCGGGGAATTTCGCCCCAGTATTTTTCATCGGGTATCTTCCCGTTCAGGTAACTTACTTCTATATTGTACCAGCGCGACAGTTGCCGCATGACGGCTTCTATGCTGGTTGTTTCGTCGCAAAAAAAGAAACCGTTTTTCCAGGCAGTCTCTGCCGACACATTTACTCTGGAAACGACCTGCATGCTGCCTTGCGGCTTTAACTGCACTTGTTGTCCAGGTATAATGGTGCGCGATTGCCCGTTTGCCTTAAAGACAATACTGCCTTCCAGCAACGTTGTTTTCGTAGATACTTCGTCGGGGTAGGCATTGATGTTGAAAGCTGTTCCGGTAACTTTTACCTGCCCGGCTTCGGTTTTATGATTCATGATGCGGACAATGAAAGGCGTTTTTGATTTTTCATTGGCAGTCTGAAGCGTTTCTACTTCAAAATAGGCTTCGCCTGATATTTCAACCATCCGCAACGTATCGCTGAACTTTGCCGGGTAACGGATGGAGGATCCTGCATTTAGCCACACGTGCGTACCATCGGAAAGTTGCAGCCTGAATTGACGACCTAACGGAGTGGTTACTGTATTGTATACCACTGCTGCTTTTCCGGTATTGCCTCCATCGTACACCAGTTGTCCGTTGATGTGCTTTACGGCCACATCAGACTGCATTGCCAGATCGCCGTTGCCGGCGCTGTCCAGTACAATTTGCCTTCCGTCGCCCAATGTTAGCACAGCCCCCTGGCTGCCCGGTAAAATTTCGTTTGAAACAGGGGATGCAGGTTTTTCTTCAGCGAGAATCTTTTCCTCCTTATTGTTATTAAATGAGTAATACAACGCAGTGGTAACAAGCATTACTATAAAAAAGGCCGCCACCATATGCCACCAGGTAAAGCGTTTGCGTGGTAAGGCAGGTATGGGGTCGTTTGCCGCTATTGCAGCGTGTATGCGTTGATGTAATGACTTTTGAAATTCATCTTTATTGCCCATCCAGTTCCCCGCATCTTCTGCTTCCAGCGAGTCGAGCCATTGCTCCACGAGCAGCTTTTCCTGTTCGGAGCACAGCCCTGCCTGGTATTTGCCGAGCAATTCTTTTGCCTCATCAATGTTCATATAATGCTAGTGTTGGTATCCGGATTGGATCGGGCACCATATATATCTTCCTTGAAACGGTGCGAGGTAGTAGACAGGATAAAAAAATATTTAGAAAAAGAAATGGGTAGCACCTGTTATGAGTCCGCAAAAGATCAACACGTCCAGTTCGCGTACTTCGTTTTTTAAAAACCTGAGGGCATTGTTTACCTGCTTTTTCACCGTAGTTTCGGCTATGCCTAACTGTTCTGCAATTTCGCGGTAAGAAAGATGCTGCCTGCGGCTCAGGAGGAATACGTCTCTCATTTTTTCGGGCAGCTTTTCAACGGCCCAGTTTATTTTTATTTCAAGATCGCGGGTTTCAACTGCCTGCATAGCATCTGCGTCTATGCGTTGAGCAATGGCATTGAGCGATTGCAGGTAGCGCTCCTGGTGCATGTTTTTTTGCAGGTAGCGGAGGCTCAGGTTCCGAACGCATTTATACAGGTAAGGGCGCAACGGGCCGCAAGGAACAAATTCGTTCCGCCTTTTCCACAGCGAAACAAAAACATCCTGCACAATATCGCAAACTTCGGCCGGCGAGGCTGTAAGGTTGTAGGCATATCGTGACAGGGGCTCCCAATAACGCCTGTATATTTCATCAAACGCATTCAAATCGCCCTTTACCAGCAATTGCTGCAGTTCTTCATCAGTACATTGCTGGTACATGGCAAACCGTTGTGCATAATTTAGAGGGTGAACAAAACTGTTGTATGTATAGCACAGAGGCAGCAGCGTACCGGAGAGGGGGCACAAGGGTTGATATACTGCCTGTTTTTTTAGGTTTTATATTCATGGAATGGCAAGCTGAAACCTGAAAATTAAGCAAGTCTTCAAAATTTGCTGTCCTGTATGGCATCAGGACAAGGAAATGCAGCACAAAAAAGGGTGTATAAAAATACACCCCGCTCTTTTTAATCCAATATCCTTGAAAAACCTTTGTACTATTATAACAGGAAGGAAAAGATTTGTTACCCCTGTGGTGATGGGGGCTTACAAAATGTGCTCGTTGCGGACGGATTTAAATCCGTCCTTACAAAATGTGACCAAGCCGATGGCTCTTGCTACAACACCATCCATCAGACCGCCCTTTGGGCGGGCCGATGGGAAAGCCGGTCGGCCCGCCCGAACAGGTATTGAGCGCGGCCGGCGGTCTGACCGACAAAAATGTAAACGTTTCAATTTATCAAAACGGCATTCGATTAAAATCCGGTGTCATTATTTAGTTAGTGAAAACTCATTTTTGCCGCAGTTCGCAAATGAAAGCTCATCTGCAAACTGCAGCTTATTACTATAATTATTTAAAATCTCCAAGCTTGATCGGCTTAACTAAACGGCATTGGATTTTAATCCAATGCTGCAGCTAAACCGTGCCCCTTCTTGCGTTGGAGTTTTTTGTAAATAAAGTCGCCCGCCTTGGCTGAGAGAATACCAATGGCTGCTCCAGCCACCACATCCGACACCCAATGCCTGTTGTTGTATACCCGCATGGCGCCGGTGGCACTTGCCAATCCATAACCGCTGTAGCGCAACCAAATGGGCTGATTGCTGAACTGCTGGCGCATAAGCTCGGCCCCGGTAAATGCATTAGCTGTATGTCCGCTGGGGAAAGAATTATAGCTCGATCCGTCGGGGCGCTGGCTGTGTGTAATATTTTTTATTGAAAAAACCGCAGCAGTGGTAATGGCGCTGCTGATGAGGGTAACGAATGTTTGATCTTTATAGCTCCTTGTGCCTTTAACACCTGCCGCCTTCAAAATATAGGTAGCAGCATATGGGCTGAACTGCAGAATATCGTCCGTGCGGTTCCTGAACCGGGGATGGTCTTCTTTCACTTCTGTTCGTGTTGACAGGTTTAACTGTTTCACTCCCCCGTCTTCGTCAAGACCCAGGAAACCATAGGCTATCATTCCTACCGGTATAGCATAACCGGCATAATGTAACGCCCCGTGCGCTTTTTCGTTGTTGATTTTTTGTATGGTAATGGAATCGGTATATTGAGCGGTAGCTATACTGAGGTTCAATATTGCGAATAAGGTGAATAGGGTTTTGATCATACAATGTTTTTGAGGCGAAGCCTTAAACAGGAAACGCAAATTTACCTCCCGGCAATCAATAATGCTTGTTCAATAACGAGGCGTTAACCAATTACAGGCTGCAAACTGCATGGATAAAACATTGAGCCGCAGGTGTGCAGATTAATCTCTTATCTGCACATCTGCGGCCAGAATGAACTTTACATCATGCTTTTACTGAATGATATTTTCAGACAAAAAAAGCCACTGCAAGTGCAGTGGCCTGGTTATTTATTTTTACAAACGAGAACTAAAAATCCAACGTCCACCCTTTGCGGTACTCACGTTTTACAAACTGGTTTACATCTTCCAGGTTGGTAACCCGCATGTTTTTGTAGTCCCACAACAGTTTCATATTGGCACCTGGATAGTCGTTGCCTTTTCCGTTGGCACGAGGCTTGGGCGTATCTGCTGCCCTTATGCCCAGGTTTGCCATGAGTATTGCCTCGGTAAGCGGGCCCGATTTTGAGAACGGTGCGCTCAATTCCATATTGCCATAACCGGCTATACAACCTTCTACCCATTGAGCATAGTGACCGTCTGCACTGCCCGGAACACGCTTAATGGTTTGAGGTACTTTTACTTCGTTGTTTCGTGAAAGCGGGAGTAAGCGCGGATTGGCAGCATATTCGCTCGCCATCATTTTGCCCTTGGTTCCCACGAACAAAATGCCGCTGTTGCCATCGCCAAACACCTCGTTGGCGCCCAGTTCTTCGGGGCGCTCGGGTTTAATACCGCCGTCCATCCAGTGCATGATCACCTGCCCCTGGGTTTTGCTTGTTTTGGGGAAGGTAAGCGTGGCGTGGCTTGAAGGGGGAAAACTTTCGGGAAAATACCCGCGGTTGCCAAATGCAGTGAATACGCTGGTTACAGAAGCCTGAACATCCAATGCATATTGTAAACCCAATACACGAAACGGCGCTTCCATCAGGTGGCAACCCAGATCGCCCAACGCCCCGGTGCCATAATCCCACCATCCGCGCCAGCTACCCGGTATCAGGTTGTCTACATAATCTTTATAAGGGGCTGTACCTAACCAGAGGTCCCAGTCTAAACCCTGCGGTACGGGCGGCTTTGCCGACGGCCAGGCAATGCCCTGCGGCCATATGGGGCGATTGGTAAAGATGTATACAGAATGCACATCGCCTATAATGCCGGCATCGTACCACTCCTGTAACTGGCGCACACCATCGCCCGATGCGCCCTGGTTGCCCATCTGAGTAACTACTTTGTATTTTTCGGCAGCTTCGGTCAGCATCCTTGCTTCGTATATATCGTGGGTAAGCGGCTTTTGCACATACACATGTTTTTTCCTGCGCATAGCCGCCATTGCTACTACAGCATGGGTATGGTCGGGAGTAGATACAGACACCGCGTCGAATGATTTGGCTTCCTTGTCAAATAGCTCCCTCCAGTCTTTATAATACTTTGCTTTAGGAAAATTCTTGCGCGACTCTTGGGCCATGCGGTCATCTACATCGCACAAAAATCCAATTTCTGCTTTGCCGCTTTTGTAAAAATTAGATAAATCAGAGCGTCCTTTACCCCCTACTCCTACCCCCGCTACGATCAGTTTATCGCTGGGAGCAAGGTAGCCGGATCCGCCGAGCACATTGCGGGGTACGATCATTACGCCTGCAGCGCCAATGGCTGCGTTTTTAAGGAAATTTCTTCTGGATTTTTTTTTCTGTTCTGACATAGATGACTTTTTAAGCAATCAATGGGATGTTACTTCAGCAGAGATGTTCTTACTGCCTGCCTACTCAACACCCCGGTTATATTATTTTAGCATTTTGGGGGGTGAATATTGGGTCAATATACACATTCCTGCTTATACAACCAGATTGCACAGTATGTCTCACGAGCCAGGTTTAAGCCGCCGAAGGCTGGTGAGACACGAACCTGGGCGGGTGGCGGTCCCGCTAATGCTCAAAACAAAAAAAAGCAACACACTTCGTGTATTGCTTCCATTCAGTGGCAGGTGATCCGCTTTTATTGCTCCAGCTTAATTTCGCCCACATCGGTGGCTTCTCCTTCTTTCACTTCCACACCTTCTTTTGTAGCATTTTTATAAGGCGCTTTGCCTTCAATGGTAATATTATAGGTACCGGGCTTTACATTACCTATTTCAAAAGCGCCATTGCTGATGTCGGTGCTGAATGTGTCGGTAGCCGATATAGCCCATGCTTTTGTGCCACCGTCTGCCGGAGTAATGGTTCCCTTTACAGAGCCGGCCACCATTACGTTAAATGCAAATAAACCTGCAGCAACCGTAGTAAGGGCTGCCAATGCAATCCGTGTAGTTTTCATACAAAAAAATTTAAGATTCTGAAAAAAACCAGGGAAGAAGAACAGGTATGAACAATATTACAAGTACTGTACCAGAACTTGCATCAGGCGCATTTTTTATTAACAATCGGGAAAAAGGTGAAAGGTGTAGGGTGTGAGGTATAGGGCAGGTACAGGGTACAGGTTGCAGGAGCAAGGTGAGCTTCTCATGGTACTTTTTTGTGCAGTCATCAATACTTTTGGGGATTCATTTTTGTATGTCTTACCCTTAAAACACGGATAACTGAGCCGGTAAATCTATATGCAACTCTATAATGATGTTTTTCGAAATACCGGTAACTACCATCATTATCTATTTTGTATTTATCGAGAGCATAATAATCAGGATTTTCAATGGTACGGTCCATGGCGTTCACAATAGCATTCACAACCTTTCGAGCGCTTTTTTCTGAATCTTTACTAATGTATTCATAGGCAGCAGCTAAATGTTGTTGTGAACGCTTTGTCCAAACAATTTTGTAGCGCTTTTTTACCATTGCTTTACTTTCTTCTTCATTGCTTCGTGAGTTATATAGTCTCCATTTTTGAACTCGTTTTCCGCTTCATCAAGCTCCCTATTGTATTCTTCAATACTCATCCTCTCATTTTGCCTGATTTCATCCTCCAATAGCGCATATACAGCCTTTACTTTTTTTTCGTCAGCTACCTTCATATAGTTTGCCAGTTTCTTTCGTATCGCTGTTGTTGTCATAGCTACCTGTTTATTACAAATTTAGTTTTTAGGATCGACAGTTTCAAAACCGAAGTTTGAATTTACCTTCGGTGAGAAAGTGCAAACTATCAAACATTATATTTTTCGCGTCGATGAAGACGCCGTAGCTGTCAACTTAACCTGTTTTCAACTTTCGAAACGTTTTAAAAGCAACGGCGTTCTATTTCAAAATAACAGGTTTACCTGCACACGCAGACTGTTTCGCCGCCGTAAATTCCACTTACTAGTTTAACCTTAATATCAGGCAATATAGCCCTTGCAGGCAGACGCTTCGTACCTCAGCGTGACAAGCAGGGGTACAATGTTGAGCATATGTACCATAGCCCACTTTTATTCCACTGCTTGTCATACTGACGAAGAAAGCATCTGCCTTCACATCAATCAACTCCTGACGGCATGGTGAATGTAGTTATCAATTATGCGGCACCTCAATCATAGCCCGTAACATGTGCTCTACAGACGAGCGTCGACACCTGCCTGCGACAATTTGAACCTTCTCACCGAAGGTAAATGCACCCAACCCGAATTTGTGTAACCGGAAGCCGGCTGATAGCATTGCTGAGCGCTGAAAGCCTATAAAATATCCTTAAAATTCCCATGGCTAACAGGAGCTACGACAGTATTACCATAATTTGAACAGCATTATATCAATTTAACACTACCTGCATGAAACAATCCTACTCCGTTGTTTTATTGGTTGCATCGCTGTTCGTATTTGCCTGTTCCGCCAAAAAGCCGGCTACTCCTGCCATGCCGGCGAACGATACTGTATTGTATTCTTCAGCGATAAAAGACTCTTTTTATATTTCTGTGCAATTACCGGAAGCATACCTAACGGAACCGGACAAACGTTTTCCTGTTGTATATACGCTCGACGGAAATTTCCACTTTCCCATGCTGGCAGCAATGATGGCGCAATATGAAAAGGGCGGATTGCTTCCACCGCTTATTCTTGTGGGCATTGGTTATGGCTCCTTTCAACTGATGGATTCTTTACGGGTAAGGGATTACCTGTATCCCGAAGCGCTTCCGTCCGATGAATTAACTACCGCAGCCGGCGCTAACCAATTCGACGATTTTATCAAGCAGCAATTAATAGCGTATATAGATCAGCGTTATCGCACCGACACAACGCAACGAACACTTTCGGGACATTCCTTCGGCGGATATTTTACACTGCACTCCCTTTCGAACCAGGTGAAAAACCAGCAGTATTTTTTCAAAAATTTCATTGCAGCCAGTCCTTCCTTGTGGTACCACAACTTTCTGTTGAATGGTCTTCCGGGTGAAATCAAAAACGCGGATATCAAAGATCAATGCCAGGTTTTTCTTTCTGTTGGCGGAGAGGAAGATTCAACATGGAATCTTAAGCCTTTACAACAATTCGGTCAAACGTTAACCTCGGTTCCGGGTATTAAAACGAATTACAAAGTGTACAATAATCTCGGGCATATGGACGTTGCCACGCTCACTTTTATAAAAGGCCTGCAGGAATTTTACCCAATGGAGTAACACAGGTAACACGCATTTTCATTTCATCACAACAATACACCGTTTTATCACATTTGTTGCAAACAATGCCAGGCTTGTAATATTCTTGCAGAAATTATTACCTGCATGAAGATCAAGTGGCGGCAGCACGAAATTATTTTTGTTACCCTCAGCGGTATTTTCTTTGCCATCCAGTTCTTCTTTGATAAGATGAGCGATTCGCAGCATCACCTGCATATGCGTGGTATTGAAGATGCAGGCTGGGGTATTGTATTCACCTATTTCATTAAACACTATTTTATTCCCAGGCTTAGCCCGCTTATTGTTATTTATATTTTATTTCTCCTCATCAACCTCTACATCGTACCGGTATTAATATTGCGCAAACGATTTGTTATCCTTACCATCCTGCTCAGCATTGGCATCTGGTTTTTGCTGTTAATGATTTTTGCAGCAGCATATTACCAGGAAGATTTTTATACTGTTATCAGCAATTCGGCAGAATCGCTTCATATCCGGTCCATACAATACGGCACGTCCCTGTCTGCCGCCACATTTATTTTTTACGCCATTTACGTTTACCTGCGCGAGCTGGTCATTAAATGGATCGCTAAAGAAGGAGGCAACCAGCCCTTCCGGGTATTGCTTACCAATCACGCCACCAGTGTGCTGTTCGTTTTTTTAACTGTGTTTGCCTTCTTCCATATCTTCAGGCTGGCAACCGGCGAGGGGTTCAACATTTTTTATTTCTTCTTCCTGCTGCCTTCCATTTTACTGTGTTTTATCAATGTATACTGGTTGTTTCCCTGGCAGCAACGCAATAAAATTCCTTTTAAAAAACTGATTGGATGGCTGATGATTGCGCCGGTTTCGCTCAGCATCGCTTTCTGGCTGGTTTTTATAATTGGCGGCGCACGTTCAGGTCCCGAATTTGCTATGGCAGTGTGGTCTATACTTACCTTTATCACCACCCCCATATCGTGGCTCATCTTTAACCAGCAGCGGCAAAAACTGCAATCCATTTTAACCCTGCAAAAAAGCCTGGGTAAAACTTCTGCCGACCTGCAGTTTCTCCGGTCGCAGATCAATCCGCATTTTTTGTTCAACGCCCTCAATACCATTTATGGCACTGCTTTGCAGGAAAGCGCCGAGCGTACTGCCGAGGGCGTGCAGCGCCTGGGTGATATGATGCGATTTATGTTGCAGGATAACCAGCAGGACAGGATCTCTATCAGTAAAGAAATTGAATATTTAACAAACTATATAGCGCTGCAAAAACTGCGCACGGAAGTATCTAAGGATATAGACATTTCTTTCATTGAAAAGACGGCCAACTGTCACCAGCAGATAGCGCCCATGCTGCTGATACCCTTTGTTGAAAATGCTTTTAAACATGGCATCAGCCTGCAGGAAAAATCCTGGATAAAGATTAACATTTCGTGTGATACTGAGCACCTGTATTTTGATGTTTATAACAGCGTTCACCCCAAAAAAGAAGGCGACCCTGAGCGAGACCGGTCTGGCATAGGACTGGAAAATGTTAAACAACGTTTACAATTAATTTATCCTAATCAACATGAACTACATATCAGATCAACGAACAGTGAATTCTTCGTCCACCTCACCCTCAAGCTCTGAGGAACAGCCATCGGCATGGGAGAGATTTTTGTGGTGGATGGCTGCTGCCGACCCGCAACTAATGAAGGATTGCGGACCTGATAAGTTCCGCTATTCTGTGATTGGCTATACGGTAATGGCTACCTGGATATTTGCAACACTGGCCTGGGGATACTTTTTTTCCACGCTCTTTAACGATATTTTGATTGTGCTGCCGGCAGCTTTGTTCTTTGGATTTGTTATTCTTACCATCGACAGGGGATTGATTGCGGGGCTGAACAGCACGGGCGGCAAAAACAAATGGCTGTCGCTTTCGCTCAGGCTGGTGCTGGCGCTGACCATCGGCTTTTTTATTTCGCAGCCGGTTGTACTCATGCTGTTTGAAAAAGACATCAATGCCCATTTGCCCGTGGTAAAAGAAAAAAAGATCATTGCCTACACCAAACAGATAAGAGATGAAAATGAAGTGGAGCTGCAAAATGCAAGGGCTGAAATAAACCGCATCCGAAATGAGCAGAAGGCAAAGGAACAAGAGATACTGGACCTGAAAAATGCCTATATAAGAGAAACAGATGGCACAGGTGGCTCTGGCAAAATTGGCGAGTATACCATTGCCAGGGTTAAAAAGATGGCTTACCTCAAAGCCGAAGAAGATTTGATAGCGTGGAAAAGAAATACGCAGCCAGCCTTAGATTCTGCCTTGCTACGCGAAAAAAGAACAGAAGCCTCCATACAGTCAGGAATAGCCGAATTTGGAAAAGGTTTGTCCGACGGGTTTTTAACACGTATAGAAACGCTGGATGACCTGATGCTTACGCATCCTCCTGTAAAATACCGGTACCGGCTGGTGATTATGCTGATCATGATGATTGAACTGATGCCATTGCTCACCAAGCTCATGATGCCTTCGGGGCTGTACGAAGAGAAAGTGCAGGATGCCGTACAGGAAAAAAAGCTGGCCTGGCTCAACGAAAAAGCCGCTTTGAAAGAAGTAGAAAAAGAATTTTTTGAAAAAGCCGCCGCTACCGATATACTTCTGCAACAGGAGATGATGGCAGAAATGGATGCATGGCGAAGGAAAGAAGCAGCGCAGGCATTTAACCAATGGAAACAAAACCCCGGCAAGGTGCGCCAGTTCTGGGAAGGAATAAAATCGAGACTGCTGTACTTCAGCAGGAATTAACGGGATGATCCTCAGAAGATCGCCCTACGCTCCATCAAAAAAATCAAACAACAGAGAACTACCATTTACAGGTATAGCTATGCTATTGCCCTAGGAAGAGTATTGGGTTAAGTGAAATCGTTTACACAGTTAATTGTTAAGTCATGAAACAACTTGCTTTTGTATTGCTGTTTTTTGTTTGCGTCGGCAGCGCATCGGCGCAATCTCTTGTATTTTCAGGTACCGTAAAAAACCTGAAAGATTCTGTCATTACACTGTATCTTTTAGAGGGCAGTGCGCATTTTCGCAATCAGCCCCTATCCGTTGCCGTAAGTAGCAACGGCAGCTTTAGCAGGAAGATTGATATTCCTTACCCCTTGTTTGTACTGATGAAGTTCGATTCGGGCGAAAAGCGGCTCCTGCTAAGTTCCGGCAGGAATTTGCAATTGAGCTTTGATGCTACCGACAACACCGACCGCATAAAATTATCGGGCGAGGCCGCCGGCGAAAACAACCTGCTGCACAAGCTGCAAATAGGGAACACACCCTTTTTTGCCGCGGGCGAATGGAACGAAAACAAATATGCCAGGCTGCCGCTGGATTCGCTCCAAACGCAGGTGCTGGATGTATTGGAAGACGATATGGATGCAGCGATGCAAAGGATTGCGTTTTCCGGCATACCGGAGCGGCAACAGTTCATTTTGCTGCAGGAAATGCGGTATGGCTATCAATGTTACCTATACGATTTCTGCAATACCATGCGCTGGAATAAAAATAAAGATTGGGAAAAATTCCAGGAAAAAGTAATTGACTTTGCACCGCTGCCCGGAAGCGCTACATTGATAAGCTCGCTGTTTGCCAATATGATGCTGGACAATTATTCGAGAATAAAACTGAACGAGCTTGCAAAAAACTTCCGCTCCGATTCTGTTGCAGCAGTACACAACATTGAGCAGGCGCTTCATACGCCTTTTGCCACGCTTACAGCGCAGATTGAAAAGTACGGAGAAAAATATGTGTTGCCGTGGTTATACGCGAAGTACAACCTGCCATCAGGCATACACGATAAGCTTTTATTCAATAAAATAATGGAGGCATCCGACAATCATAACATTGCCGTTGCGAGCATGATGCTGGATACGCTGCAGCAATATTATCCCTACAGTCAATATATGATAACCGCACCGCAGGAGGTAAAAAAGTTGCAGGCTCAACTGGATAAACAAAAGCAAAATCCATTGATCGTATTGAACGCTGCTAAAAAAATAACATCGCTGAAGGAACTGGTGGCGCCGTATGCCGGCAAAGTTGTTTTCCTGGACATCTGGGGAACCTGGTGCGGCCCCTGCAAAAGCGAAATGGAATATATGCCGGCGCTGAAAAAGAAATATGCGGGCAAAAACATCGTATTTCTTTACCTGGATATGGACGATGATAAAAAAGAACAGACCTGGAAGGAATATGTATACCTGAAGCAGTTGGAGGGAGAGCACTACCGCCTGAACAACGAACAGATTCAAAGCTGCTGGAAGGACATTGAGCAGGCAGGCGGAGCCACCAACCGCTACCCTACTTTTGTATTGTTCGATACCAGGGGAAATATTATTAAGCCCAATGCTGAATATCCGAGCAGCCGCGAAAAGCTGCATGAGCAACTGGATGCGGCTTTTGCAAAATGATCATCGTTGCTGCGGAGGTGAACAGTGTATGAAAGACGATCACTGCCGGATAGTTCAACAAAACAAAATATACAAATTCAAAAAAGCTTAGAATCATTAACTTACCGCCTTAATTTCGGTTTGTAGTAAAACATGCTTCGTACTATTGCTATCGACGACGAGCCTATTGCACTGGAAGTGGTAAAATCGCTTTCGGCAAAAGTGCCGTTTATTGACCTGATTGCCTGCTTTACCAATGCTTTTGATGCACTGGCGTTTGTAAAAAACGAAAAGATAGACCTGATTTTTCTTGATATTAAAATGCCGGATATAACAGGGATAGACTGGCTGAAATCGGTATCGCGGCCGCCAATGGTCATTTTTACCACTGCTTATAGCGAACATGCGGTAGAAAGTTTTGAGCTGGATGCGGTGGATTATCTTTTAAAACCTTTTTCGCTGGCGCGTTTTTTAAAGGCGGCGAACAAAGCATATGAACTGCACAGGCTGAAGAACCATCAACCGGAAACAGGTAACCCGCAAACTGTTTTTATTAAAAGCGGCTACGAACAGATTAAAGTGGACATGAACGATATATTATATGTGCAGAGTGCGGGTAACTACCTTCACTTCATTCTCACGAATCAAAAAATATTATCACGGCTAACCATGAACGAAGCAGAGGAAATGCTTTCGCCAGACAGGTTTACGCGTATCCACAGATCGTATATTGTTGCCAACGAAAAGGTAACGCGGATAGACAAGAGCTTTGTCTGGATCAATGACATCAGCCTTCCTATAGGAGCAGGCTACAGCTCGGGAACAGAACAAATCTTGAGAATTTGAGATTTGAGACTTCAAATCTCAAATTTCAAATCTTTGTTGTCCGGTTAAAATTTTAAAAAATCGCTGAAGCCCTTTGCTGTAGCGGGTTTTGCTCCCTCTCCGCGAGGAGAGGGTTGGGGTGAGGCGATACACTGAGCTTCAACCGCT
>JBQCGX010000102.1:0-15308 GCA_051955255.1 Agriterribacter sp.
TAAGATCGAAAATGCAGTGATTGAACAGCTCCACCATTTCATCTTCATACTCCAGTCCGCGATAAATATTTTTAAGGCTGCGCAAACGGTCTACATACAATGCAGCCAAACCGCTTTTTTTAAGCGTGCCAAGGTCGCCGCCCGAACCCTTTACCCACATCACTTCTGTTTCCTTTCCTGTAAGCGGATCTTTTGCCATTACCTTACAGGATGTGTTGCCACCACCATAATTGGTAAGCCTTAAATCTGCCCCCAGCAAATTTGAGCGATAGATCAATAATCCTACTTCATCTCCTTCAAGGGCTGCGGCTTTTGCATCATCCCATAGGTAACTTACGTGCTTAAAGGTTTTCGTTGTAACAGACGACATATAAACTAATATTTAGTGTATCAAAAAAAATTAAGGTTTTAATGAATTGCCATAGCCTACCAGCAGCACAGAAATAATAATGGTAACGATGCCGGCAATAACGGTGGCTTTTGTTTTTGAGCTTACTCCCTTCCATTCCTTTAGTGCAATGCCCCATATGTTTGCTACTAAAATAATGAAAGCCATGTGCAATATCCACGAACTGGGACCATTGCCCATTTTACTTTCTCCCATTCCGTAAAAAAAGAACTGCATGAACCAGGTGGTACCTGCAAGGGCCGAAAATATATAATTGCGTAACAGTGGCGTTTTGCTGTTGGTATAATCTCCAAAAGTTTTATTACGGGCATTCAGCAACATACACCATATGAAATTGGTGGTTAATCCTCCCCACAGAATAACAACATAAGTTACATTATTCTGGAATAAAAATTCGCCTTCGCCGGGATTAGCGGCTTTCCAAAGTTCGTTGGCGGTTTCTGCCATCGATTTGCCGGCTTCGATACCAAAGTTGAAACAGGCACTCAATACACCCGATACAATGGCTACCGCTATTCCGAGACCAAACTTGAATTCTGTTTTGGCTGCTACTCCATGAGGATCAACTCCGCTGGTTTTCAACTCTTTCTCCTTCATGTGGCCAGCCTTTCCGCATAAAATAATGCCGAGTATACAAACCAGCAATCCCCCTATTACGGTCAATCCCCACTGGGTGCTCACCAGCATAGAGAATGTATCTTTTCCTTCCTTTGGAAAAAAGTTGTAATAAACGGAGGGGATCAAAGCGCCCAGCACCATGGTAAGACCGAGAATGATGCTGCTGCCGAGCGATACACCGAGGTAACGTACACCCAAACCGTAAGTAAGCCCGCCAATGCCCCACAGTACGCCAAAAAGATAAGTATAACCCAGGATTCCTCCATCGGTATTGTCGATGATCGCCGAAAAATTGGGTATGGTAAGATAAGCTGCCAGCGGAGGAACAATCAACCATGAAAAAAGACCGCCAATTATCCAGTAACTTTCCCAGGACCAGCCTTTTACTTTCTTGTAAGGGATATAAAAACTACCTGACGCAAAACCTCCTATAAAATGATAGATTATTCCTAAAATTACCTGCATTCCTTTCTTATTTCATGATGGATGTAAACAACCGTGGCTCAAAAGTAGAGTATACCCATAGTTAAGCTGTCATGTGCTGTCATGGTAATATTAGACAAAAAAACATATAAAAAAATGATATGCGCAACAGGGCTTCAAGGCTGATAATTTCCTGAGTAAATCGTCGTTTTCATGTTGCAGGTTTCATGTTGCATGGAAGTAGCCTGTAACCTATTTAATATACCATGAAACCTGCACCCTTGCATCCTGCAACTTGTAACCTGTAACCCGTAACTTGTAACCCCAAACCATAAACTCACCAAATGCGTTTATTGCAATTGATCGGTATCTTACTCGTATGCGTTACAACAGCTTCATCGCAGGAGTTTGGCGGCAATCCGCCGTCCGTAAAATGGCGACAGGTAAACAGTGCTGAAGCCCGGGTTATTTTTCCCCGCGGATTGGACACTACGGCGCAGAGAATTGCTTCCATCTTTTCCCTGCTTCATCAACGCACAGGGGCTACCGCAGGAAAAGGGTTCCGGAAGATCAACATTGTATTGCAAAATCAAACCACTGTATCGAACGGGTATGTGGGACTGGCGCCGTGGCGCAGTGAGTTTTTTCTCACCCCGCAATTCAACAGCTTCCAACTGGGAAGTTTACGCTGGGCCGATAATCTTGCGGTGCACGAATACCGGCATGTGCAGCAATACATGAATTACCGCAAAGGGTTATCAAAGCTGGCATATATTGTTTTGGGCGAAGAAGGACAGGCGGTAGCCAACAATGCTGCTATTCCCAACTGGTTCTTTGAAGGCGATGCCGTGTTCCAGGAGACGGCGGTAACGGGTCAGGGCAGGGGAAGAATTCCTTATTTTTTCAATGCCTATAAATCGTTGTGGGCGGGCGAAAAGGAGTACAGCTTTATGAAGCTGCGCAATGGTTCGCTGAAGGACTATATTCCCGACCACTACGCACTTGGATACCTGCTGGCAGGATACGGCCGCGAAAAATTCGGAGAAACTTTCTGGACAAAAGTTACCGACGATGCCGCGAGGTTCAGGGGATTGTTCTACCCCTGGCAAAAGGCAGTAAAAAAACATGCGGGTATTCCATACCGTGAGTTTGTGAGAGATGCCTTCGATTACTATACGACGAAGGAAAAGGAAATGCAAAGCCCCGATGAGGGTTCGTTGCTGACAAAAGCCAGCAACAGGTTTGTAACGAACTATACGTTACCCGTGTTTGCAGGCAGCGATTCGCTGCTGGTATTTAAAAGAACCTATCGCGAAATTGGTGCGTGGTACTGGATTGTGAACGGGAAAGAAGAAAAGATACGAACGAAAGATATAGGGCTGGATGATTATTATACTTATCACGACGGAAAGATTGTGTTTACCGCATTTGAGCCTGACGTGCGTTGGGCGCAAAGAGATTACAGTGTAATAAAAATACTGGACGTGAAAACTAAGCAGGTGAAGCAGTTGACGCGAAAGAGTAAATATTTTTCGCCCGACATGGCAGCGGATGGAAAAAGAATAGCAGCCATAGCGTCATTGCCCAGCCAGCAAACAGCATTGCATATACTGGATGCCGCAACGGCACAGGTATTGCACGAAGTGCCGGGCAACGGACTTGTGTTCACCTATCCAATATTTTACGACAAAGATCACCTTGTATCGTGCATCCGCAATGAAGCGGGTTTGATGAGTGTGGCTATGATAGACCTGCGCAGCAATGCCATTGAAAACCTCACCCCCTGGAGCCAGGAAATAAAGGGCTATCCAATGATTAAAGGCGACACCGTTTATTTTTCGGCTACCGGTGGTTATTATGATGATGTTTATGCGGTTAGTATTACATCAAAGCAGGTGTTTAAACTTACAGACGAAAATCTCGGAGCATATCGACCAGCTATCAACGATGCGGGCAAACTGGTTTGGAGCAGTTTTACTGCCGAAGGCTACCAGCTAAAGCAAAAACAATTGAGGGCTGACGACTGGCAATCGGTGAACCAGTTGGCTGTTATACAATCGCAGGATCTGTATATTCCCAATGCCTTGCGACAAACCGGTGGAGATATTTTATCGGAGCTACCTGCTGGCAATTATCCCGTATCGAAATATGGAAAGGCAACGCGGCTTTTCAATTTTCATAGCTGGCGCCCTTATTACGAGCAGCCCGACTGGAGCTTTACCTTGTATAGTCAAAACATACTCAATACTTTTCAATCGCAGCTATATTACAATTACAACGAAAACGAATCGAGCCACGCAGCCGGTTTCAGCGGTACATACGGAGCATGGTTTCCGTGGATTACCGGCGGTGCTTCGTATACTTTTGACCGTAATGTGAGGGATTCTGTGCGAACCATTTACTGGAATGAGCTGAATGCGAATATTGGCTTGAGCGTGCCATTGAATTTTTCTAAAGGCAGGTGGTATAAAAATCTCACCCTCGCGTCGAGCTTTAATGTGGAGCAGTTGAATGTTACCGGCAGGTATAAAGACAGTATTAACAGTCCATTGTTCAACTACCTGCAGTTTTCTGTAAACTGGAGCAGCCAGGTGCAAAAGGCCACACAGCATATCAATCCCCATTTTGCGCAGACATTGCTGCTGCGTTACAGAACCGTTATAAATGAGTATACCGCCAACCAGTTTCTCGCCAGCGGCTCACTGTATTTTCCCGGTTTGGGCGTAAACCACAGCCTGGTAATTACTGCTGCATTTCAGCAACGCGATACCGTTAACCAATACCGCTTTTCCAATAACTTTCCGTTTGCAAGAGGATATGACGGCATTGACGGACCGCGCATGTGGAAATGGGCTGCCAACTATCATTTCCCGATTGTTTATCCCGATTGGGGATTTGGACAAATACTGTATTTTATGCGGGTGCGCGGCAACATTTTTTTTGATTATGCCCAGGCGCAGAACCTGCGAACGCTTAACATATTTTCGTTTCGCAGCACCGGCGCCGAAATTTATTTCGATACCAAATGGTGGAACCAGCAACCGGTTACATTTGGAGTACGCTATTCCCGCCTGCTGGACGACAACATTGCGGGCGCTAACAATGTCAACCGCTGGGAGTTTATTTTACCGGTGAATTTGATAAGGTGAGTGGTGGCAGTCAGCTATCAGCTTTCAGCCATCAGCTACGGTCGGCCCGCCCCGGTCGAGCTGCGTGTGTAGGATATCGGGGTGGTTTGACCGACTTCGCCAGATTCCTTTGTATCTGAATACTGATAGCTCAAAGCTGTTGCGTCTATAGTTTTCATAACCACAAACGATAAACGACAAACGCAAAACCTCAAACTGCTAACCTAGTGCTTTCCTTATTTTTTCTGCTGCGCTGTTCATAATCTCTGCAATAAATTCTGCTGCATGTGGTGTAAACCTGTTTTGTGCTGCAAATTCAAGGTACTGTTTATGATTTTGGTGCAAGTCGGTAACTTGTTGAACAAGCCTCGTCACATTTCTTTTATGGTAGAACAGCAACGCATTTTGATTTAATACTTCCGGCTCCGGGTTGTTGTTGCAGCCCCAGTAAACGGGAATGCTACCTGCTCCAATGGCCTGGAATATTTTTTCTGTTACATAGCCGTTCACATCCGAATTTTCGGGACAGATATTGAATTTGTATTGCTGCAGAAAAGCATGTTTGTCGTCGTTGAACTTTATTTTTAAATCGGTTGTATTGTTCCTGTACCCGCCCGCACTGTCCACTGCTTCAATGCTGGATAAGGTTTTCATCATCTTGCTTCGTATGCCATTTTTATCGTGGCTACAGATCAGTGCACAAAATTTTTGTTTATAGGCAAGGTTTGCGCGAATGCCAGACATGATATCATCCAGCGTTTGCTGAACTTTTTTTTGAGTGAAGTTGGCGGGAAAAAAATAAGTAAGCCACAGTGGAAACCTGATAAATTTTTCGTGGTCAATATATTCCATTCCTAAAGACAGGTCAACATCTTTCAGGCAATGATCCTTATAGGCTTTGAAGCGTCGCGTGTTTTCGCCGGAAAAAAATATTTTTACTGTTGCAGGACTTTGCCTGATGTGTTCGCGCGGCCCGAACACCGAAGCCAGCATCAATGTTTTTTCCCTCGATAATAAAGACCCCAGTCGGTACCTGATAAAATGGTGCATCCACAATTCGTTGCCCGTTGCATCGTTCCAGAAATTCAATACTTCAATGTGGCTTTCAGAAGTTTTAAATTGATAGGTTGGTGTTTGGCGGTAGCTGAATAGTTTCATAAAAAATGGTTAGCGTTCAATAAACTCACGAAAAGGGCTGGTGTTCCAGTTATCTCTGGGGAAAACAAGACTGCAGCAAAGAAAGGAAATATATCTGCATTATCAAACAGAATGCAGACATGCCACCTTACACCATCTCAGCGGACGTTGCGGCATCTTAACACTAAGTGAAACTCCAAAAACTAACAGAGGAAAGCGGAAGATTTTTGATAAAGGTTTCCAACTTTCAAAAAGCTGGCAACCTTCTCCACTGATAGCTGATAGCTGACGGCTAATAGCTAACAGCTCAAAGCTGACAGCTTATCTCAAAGCATCTTCTCAAAACACACACTGTTCTCTACACCTTCGTATTGTCCGTAGTTGGCAATGACGATATATTGGTTCTTTTTGTAAAGACTGATGGCTTCCGGTTGCATTTTGCCGGTTTCCAGAATGCAGCGTGTATATCCCAATTCACCTGCCCAGTTTTCCAGTTGGCGTAATACAGCGGAGGCAATTCCTTTTCCTCTTTCGTGGGGAGGCACATACATCCTTTTTACTTCGGCTGTGTCGCGCGTATATTCTTTAATAGCGCCACAGCCAACGGGCACATCCGCGTTGTAAGCAACAACAACATGTTTAATTGCATCTATCTTGTTAAACTGCGAATAAAAGCCATGGTCCTCGCCATCGCGTATTTTAAGGTCGGCATCAAGCTCGGTAACCAGCTTTCGGAAATCAGGATTTTCTGAATCTGTTTTTAAGTAGGTAAGAGAAGTCATTGGAGGATAAAAATACAAATAACAAGATCCAAGAAGCAAGATCCAAGAAAAAAAAAGTAATAAAAAACAAGAAACAAGCAAACTATCAGTGTTGAGCAGTGAGCAATCACGAGCCCCAAAATCTCAAATCTCAAATTTCAAATCTTCAGCGTCTCGTTCTTCTTCAATGGTCCAAGAAAAAACAGAATAATACACACCGCCAGCAAAGCGAGTATACCGTAGCCTACAAAAACCGAGTGATAGGCAAATGTGTAGTTGTGCGTTTTTGCCACCTGTTCAATGGTATATCCCGACAATGCCTGGAAAACAGCGCCTCCTAATCCTGCGCCTACACTGGCCACTCCCCAAACAGAAGCGGTGGCATTTAATGGAACAACATCGGCGGGAAATGCCATGGTATTGGATGTATAGGCTGCATAGGCAAACCCGGCGATGCTCAGTACCACCAGTGCCGTTGTAGGGTTAATAATTACGAAGGGACCGGATATAAGCGTCAATGCGAGGGCGATGCCAAAAATGCCCACGCTTATTTTTCTTGCTTTGTGTACAGGGGTGCCACGTTTTATAATGAATTGGGTAAACAGTCCCCCCAATATATTTCCTATATCCGCTATAATAAAAGGAAACATGGCAAACCAGCCAATTTTCTCAAGTCCCCAGCCATGCACATCTACCAGGTATCTGCCTATCCAGAAGGTGATGAAATACCATACCGGGTCCATAAAAACCTTAGACAGTGTGAACCATGTTACAAATTTTGTTTTGATCAGTTTTAGTGGGGGAATGGCTTTGGCTTTAGTCGCTTCTGCTGCTTTGGCGGGCGTGTAATACGTAAACCAAAACAACGCAAGCCATATATACCCTGCACCCCCGATAATAAGGAAAGTAGCCTGCCAGCCGTATTGCGTGCCCAGCCAAACAATAAGCGGAGGTGCCACCACTGCGCCTACTGCCGCTCCGCTGTTGAATATGCCGGTGGCGGTCGATCGCTCTTCGGGTGTAAACCATTCGCTGGTAAGTTTAATAGCTGCCGGCCAGTTTCCTGCTTCGCCTATCCCTAACAGAAAGCGGCAAATGCTGAAATGAAAAGGCAAACGGGCTACTGCGTGCAATAAAGAAGCCGTTGTCCAGAAGGCCATGCAAAGCGAATAGCCTACCCGCGTGCCCAGCCTGTCTATAATAAATCCCGATACCATGTTCGAAGCCATATAGGCAACAAAAAATGCAGTAGCAATGTATCCGAAAGCATCGTTGGGTATCAGCTCCCGCAAAGGTCCGTTGGCACTGAGGTAGTTAAACGCCAGCCGGTCAATATAGTTCAGTACCGTTGCCATAAAAGCAAACGAAACCATCAGCCATCTGGCGCGGGGTAAAGAGTTTGTTACAGGAGTGTGACTCATGTGTAAGGTTTGTGCGCAAAGATGTCGTGCCCAAAACCGCCGCTAACGTTAATCACTACACGTTGGTATGCTTTTTAACAAAGGGAAGCCATTCTTCTCGTTCGCCGGGATTCGTGTCTCACGAATCCCAGGTAATTATTTGAAGGTTCGTGAGACACGAACCCTGGCAACGGGTTGATAAGCAGATGCGACTAACGGATATAAATATATGTAAAAATTTCAGCGTACCGTTGGGTTATGCTTCCGGGCGCAGCAGGTGAGGCTGGAGGCATTGAGAAGCTTTCCCGTTCAGTTAGGGCAAGCCCTTCGCAATGCAGGCAGGTGTACAAGCTTATATATTGGTACATTTACCTTGCTCTGCGTCTTTTTTGCTGTTACGCTTCGGCTCATTTGCAAAACCTGCCTCACTGGCGATTAAAGGGATTTTTATATAGAAGGCGGTGCCCTTTTCCCGCTCGCTTTTGATCTTGTATTGGAGGCGGTGTTTATTAACAATGTCAAATACAATGCTCAACCCTATTCCAAGTCCTGCCTCATCCAACGTTCCGCGGGTAGAAACAGCGTTGTTGTTGTTCAGCATGCTCAATGTTTCTCCGCTCATTCCCGTTCCAAAATCGCGAACGGTTAATACGGCAGACGGATGGCGCACGCCATCGAATACACGCAATTTCAGGATGACCTGACCGCCGGGATGTGAAAATTTAATGGCGTTCGAAAGCAGGTTCCTTATTATTATTTCTGCATCGCGTCTTGGAATTGCCAGCGTCATGTATGGCTGCATGGTTATCGTGGCAACAATATCCAGTTGCTTGTTCTTCGCCGTTAAATTATAAACCGATTTTACTGAATCAAACATGTTCGCCAGGGTGCTATACGATGTTTTGCCAGCCTCACCAGTATCACCATCTTCTCTTTTCCAGTTTACCAGGTCAACCACCATTTTGTCGAGGTTAACAATATCGTTTTTCGTTTCCAGCAGTGCATCAATTAACATTTGCTGGGTAATATATCCTTTCTCATAACTTTCTATCATGAATTTGAAAGAATTGATGGGAGTGCGCACGTCATGCGAAACCACCGAGATCAGTTTTTCTTTGAACAATACAGATCGTTTCAACTCGTTGCTTTTTTCTTTAATCAGGAATACCAAATGCTCCAGCTTCGACTTCCTTTTTTCGAGATGGTCTTTCTGAGTGCTGAATTCTTTTTGATACAATATGAATTCTTTTTTTATCCTCGAGAACACAAAAAAAAGAGTCACACAGAATAGCAGCATCGTTGTAAACTCAAGTACCATAGTGTGGTCGGAGAAGTCTTTCAGGATGCTGTTGTCGTAGCGGATCTGCATCCACGAATAGGTGATGGCAATAAGCAGGAGCCTGGCCAGTTGTTGCGTTCCAAAGTCATGCACCAGGAACACTACCAGCATATATATAATAACTACTTTGGAATAATTGTATATAGGGTCGTACCACGATGCAAACGCCATTACCAGCGGCAACGCCCACGTCATAATGAACAGCGATGCATTGGTTCTTCGCCCGAAAGCCAGTATTGAACAAAGGATGCTTACGAATACCGGCAACAGGATTGCCACGATGCACCAGGGTCCCTTAGGAAAAAAATGGAGGCTGCTGAAGAGAATACAATAAAATATCAGCAATGCTGTAGACAGCAGGCTGAAGGTTTTAAGAACTTTTTCCCTTTGAAGGAGCATGTGCTCCTGTGTAACACATACACCGTTTTGAAACCAGCTCAGAAATTTATTATTGAAAGGCGATTTTAGCATAGGTATCCGATTGAAAAGTGTACGAATCAGCATTGATCTGAATATCGGACGGATCATTTGCGGTCAGCAAAACATTTGACATTCTTAGTGAGCATGCCCAGGCCCGGCAAGTTGCCGTGCGTTACAAAGCTAAAATTGTCATGCCTGGGTTTCTGTCTTAGTTTTCTTGTTTCACGTCTTAACAATTCTACAGGCAATTGGTAGGAGAGCGGATTTGAGATTTGCATAGTATTGAATTTTTGTTGGTGCCGCCCGCGTTGCACAAAGATGCCGGGTAGCAGACCAACTGTACGGCGTAAGGCAACAGGCGAGGCGGATGCATTGACAAATAAAAAGCAGCCCGATCAAATTAGTGTTGCTAATTGTTTCACGCTGCTTTTCAGTTTTCAAAGGGGTGGTTTTTCAAAGGATAAGTATGCTTTTTAACTCAGGATTAAGGAATAGATAAAAATTGCAGGTCATAATACAACTGTCCGGTTGGTTCTTAGATATTGTTTTCAGCTTTCAAAAGAGCATGGACGGTTTCTCAAAGGGCGGATAGTGGTTTTTAAGGAAATCAGATCAAAACGGAACATTACAAAACGGATATTGGTATCCTGGTTAATGCTACTCTTAGTTTTCATGAGGGCTCGGAGACAGGTACGGGGTCTTTCAGAATTGGATAAAAACGGACCAGTAAAAACAAAACCAACTGCACATCTTTTACTATTCCTCTCATCAGCAGCTTTGAACTTTTCTTATTTTTCGCGATGTTTTGTTACTGTAAAAGTACACTCCCCCAAAGGGATTTTTTGTCTTACTTTATACACTCGTACGTCTTAAGAATTCGACAGTATTACAGACTATTCTTCGCCGTGATGCCAATTGCACTCGTGTTTTAGTTATATTTGTAAGAAGCTTTCAGACACCAACGGCTATCTCAACCTATGGAGAGTATTAAAAAGATATTGATTGCAGACGATCACACCATTGTATCCAGAGGATTGTATTACCTGATTACATTGAATTTTACAGGTGTGCACATCGGCGAAGTACATTCCCTGCGGTCGCTTATGACAGAACTTTCTCAAAACACTTACACGCATCTTATTCTTGATCTGAACCTGGACGATGGAAACTCGATGGATGTTTTGCCGGGGATCAAACAGCAATACCCCGGGCTGCTGATTTTAATTTACAGCATGGTATCGGAAGAGGTATTTGGTAAAAAGCTGATGCAATACGAAATATCCGGTTTTCTTAGTAAAAAATCAAGCGAAACAGAAGTGGTGCAGGCATTGAAAGTTTTTTTGGAGGGCGGGATTTTTGTAAGCAAAAAGCTAAAAGGAACTTTCGAAACTCCCGACGGCGATCGTGGTGCGCAAAATATATTTACAAGTTTGTCGGTAAGTGAACTGAAAGTGCTGGGAATGATCTTAAAGGGAAGCCGGACAAAAGAAATAGCCTACGAGTTAGGGGTAACACAGCAAACGGTGGCAACCTATAAATCGCGCATCTTTAAAAAGCTGGGAACCGATAACATCTTCGATATTCAGAAACTAACGGAGCTATACAACGTAAATCTTTCCTGACAAAGATTGCAAATAATATTACCTGGCTGCACGATTTGAAGCAGTGCGGCCGTAAATCGCAGCAAGTCCTGTTGCGCTAATCTTTTATCGTCCTGTAAATGTCCTTTACATCCCATGCCGTTTTCCGGGAGAGTAACTGTGCCACTCACCCCTTTTGTTTATATGTTCCTTTTGTGAACGGTGTAATGCCGGTAATGCAGCAACCATTCGAACTTTTTCGCCAAAGGTGTGTGCGCCAGCCATGCTTTTTATAGTGATTAACATGAAAACAGCATCGTTGTATCCATAGCACCCCTCCTGATATTTTTAGCCAAAGTTCAATACGTACTTACAAATGGTTACCTGCAAACAATCGACCTTGCCGCATGTGCAAGACCAAACACAATGAAAGGTTTTGCATAAAAATCCAACAAATGAAACACCATTTTCTATTCATTGCTGTAGCCTGTCTCCTGTCTGGCCATGGGGTAGTGCCTGATACTGAAGTGTTAGAGGTTCTCAGGTTCATTCCCGGTAAAAATGCTATGCAGAATTCCGGAATGTATGTAGATGCATCTGTGCGTCATTTCCCCGACGTTGGTCATACATCGTCATCGTCGTTTTGCCTGATCTCTCACGGGCGGCCGGGGGCGTTGTATCTCGATGGAAAATGGCGAGATGCAGCAGGCATAGTTGCTTTTTTCAAACAGCGGCAACTCATGCATGGCAACATCAGGCAGTTGAATATTTTGGGTTGTGCGTTTGCAAAAGGCGTAAAAGGATGGCTTGCCATGCAATACCTGGAGCAATTGCTGGGAGTGGCCATAGCCGCATCCGGCAACAATACGGGTAAAAATGGCGACTGGCTCCTGGAAGTGGGTGCAACCTGTGTAACCATTAAAGGGCTGGAGGAATATAACTACAACCTGCAATGCCCTGATGGAGCAGTGGGAGGCACTGCCCCCGGCGACGATTTTGATGGAGATGAGGTTTGCAACAATGTGGATATTGATGACGATAACGATGGTGTGTTGGATGAAGTGGAAAGCCCTGGCTGCTTTTACACCGCAACAGAAATGAACGTTATTTCCACCATTACTTCTTCGTTTGTCAGTCCCGACGATCTTCAGTTAGACGGTGACATTCAAATCCTGCACGATGGCGATGATGAAAAAATATTCAATTTCGTTGCCCGGCTCGCATCGCTTACACCGCAAGGCAGCAATATATTCACCATAACCTATACCATACCTGTGCGACTGGGCAGCTTGTCTGTGTCCGACAATATAAGCAGTACTGCCAACGCCAACGCCGTAGTGGTGGGGTCGAACGATGGTACAAGCTGGTCGGATGCGTTGAGTGTCTCCACCTTAATTACCACTACCCCTGTTACGTTTACCATAAACACCACGCAGGCGTATAAATACTACCGGATACAAACAGGCACGGTTTCGGGTGCTTTTGCGTTGTCCAATACCATTGGCGAAATTACCTCTACGCTGCGCGATGATTTCGTTTCGTCGGCTAACCCAAAGAATACATGCAGCAACGATACGGATGATGATGGTCTTTTAAACCACCAGGATCTCGACAGCGATGGCGATGTTTACAGCGATGCCATTGAAGCCGCTGTAGCCAATACATCGGGCACGCCTGCAATGGATGCAGGCACGCTGAGGAATGGAAGCGACGGTACGGTTAGTTCTCAAACCACCACCACCAATGCACTGGTAAGAGGGCCTTACGGCGGCAACGGGTTCGCCAACAGTATTGAAACACAAAGCGAATCGGGTAAATACAATGGTACTTATACCTATAATCCTTATGCGATTGACGTAACTATGAATATCGGCGGCCAGGGGCTTTTCCAGGTATTGCCTGTGAGGCTGCTGGAGTTTATTGCCTGGGAAGCAAGCAACACCGTAATGCTCAGGTGGAAAACAACGGCTGAGATCAACAACGATTATTTTGATGTGGAGCGATCAGCGAACGGAACCTACTGGCAGGCAATAGGAAAAGTAAAAGGCAAAAACAGCCCCGGCATATACCAATACGACTTTGCCGACGCCAATCCTTTAGCGGGAGCGAACTATTATCGCCTTCAACAACGGGATTTTGACGGAAAGTATAGCTACTCCGCGGTACGCCTCGTAAAAGTGGCAACAATCCTGCTGTCGAAAATATATCCCAATCCTGCTCAAAACTATACGATCGTTGCTGTGCCGTCTTTACAACAGTCAGACCTAACGGTGTGGGACGAACGTGGCAGGAATATAACAGGCTTGTTGCCTGTTAAACAATTAGCTGATGGCGTATTTTATATTAATACAACATTGTTGATGAACGGATTGTATAGAGTAAACGCAGGAGGTAAAAACTTTGCTTTAATGAAGCTTCAATAAAGAATGGCGGTTGTTAGCCGGAAACTCATAGAATATGACGTTTCAAAGCTGGATGTTATGCCAAACCCTTATCATACTTTTTCGATTAACCGGGTCTTCCACCTGTTTCTTTCTAACTTCGCTGTATCGGCAGCACCGCTGTTATTAATCGTTTCCCTACCAGCAAAACCTCGCCAATACTTGCTGCTTTTTATTGCCAGTTACCATTAAGAATAACATGGCAAGTTGCTACTATGAAATATCACTATAAATATTTGCTATTGCTGCTGCTGACCGCAGGTTTTTTATTTGCCATTCACAAGCAGTCCATTCATATTTACGTAGATGTACCCTTCTTGCAGCAGTACCTGCCCGGCGATCTGCAGCAAAAAGCGCCGAACGACCTGTTTGTATTCAGCCATGGCAGACCGGGTGAATTAATGATTGCACACGAGTGGAAAGACACCGGGCAGCTTGTCGCCTGGCTCAGGCAACACATCCATCCCGGCATAAAAGCAGTGAGGATATTCGGATGCGAATTTGGCAAGGGCGAGAAAGGACGGGCTGCGGTTGCCCACCTGCAGCGGGCATTGAACCTTCCTGTGTCTGCCTCGGATAATATTACCGGCAAAGATGGAGACTGGACCCTGGAGGTGGGAGATGTCTATACGTTGGAGGGATTAGAAGCGTACCCACTTAACCTGCAGCAATGCAGCGGCACTGTTGGACAAACGGGACCCGGCGATGATTTTGACGGAGATGGTGTTTGTAATGATGCAGACATTGACGATGATAATGATGGCGTTTTAGACGTACAGGAAGGGTATATATTGAGAGATACCTGCGAGCTGTTCTTCGGTTTGAAGGCCTACAACCTCGTTAATAATGGTGATTTTGAAGCAGGGAACCAGGGTTTCGGGTCTGATTATACATTTGAAACCGGTGGTTCTTCCGGTTGCAACCGGTATCGCATTGTAAACACGGGATGGACAAGTGCTTCGGGCACCTGCAACCCGTCGGGGTTGTACATGGACATCAATGCCGATTGTGAGGCGCCTTATGGTAACTTCTGGTGCCAGACCATTACCATAAAACCCAATACCATTTACCGGTTTGGCGCTAAAATAAGGCAGGGCAATTATGCCGAGGTTGGCTTTTTGGTAAACGGCGTTCAGCAGGCAAATTTTGCAACTACCTCCAGTTGGGTGAACCACGAAGTGAGTTTCAATTCCGGCTCAAGTACAACGGTAACCCTGTGTTTAAAAGAAAATACCGGGGTTAGTAATTCTGCAGATTTTGGTGTGGATGAAATTTACCTGATTGACAGCGTTTCCTTCTTTTCGAGGGATACCGACAATGACGGAGTATTCAACGAGTTCGATACCGACAGCGACGGCGATGGCTGCAGCGATGCTTTTGAAGCAGGCGCCACTACCAGCACCACTGCCAGCTACCAGTTCAGCGGCACTGATGCCAACAATAACGGTTTGATAGATGTCGTTCAAAAGGGTACAAGCGACAGCATTAATTACAACTCAAGCTATAACGACTATGCTGTTAAAAGAACCATCAATGCCTGCACCGATTCGGATGGAGATGGTGTGAGAGATGTAAACGATATAGACGATGACAACGACGGTGTGCCCGATGCCACCGAAGCACCTGCCTGCTACTACAGCAGCACCGAAGCA
>JBQCGX010000103.1:0-57548 GCA_051955255.1 Agriterribacter sp.
GAAAGCAACTGATGCGGAATTTGAAAATATTATCGATGATTTGCGAAGCCTTGATACAAGGACTTCCTTAAGGCAATTGGCTGATTTTGCCAATATCGCAGCGAAGGCAGATGTAGCAAAGCAGGAAATTGTGGGCGTAGCTCAATCACTTGATCAACTATACCTGGTTGCAGGCAAAAGCCTGGGTGATCCGGAAAAAACATTTGAGTCGCTGGTAAAACTCAACACAATTTTCAATGATAACGCACCAGTGACAGGAGAGAATTTGCAAAAACTTGGCAACGCAATTATAAAACTTGATGAAGCTGGCGTTGCAAGCGCTGGTTTTATTGTTGATTTTGCCCAGCGCCTGGCAGGTATCGAAGGAGTAACTGATATCCAAATTCAAAGCGTACTCGGTCTCGCCGCTGCATTTGAAGAAAATGGAGCCAGTGCGGAAGTTGCGGCTACTGCTACATCGCAAGTCATTGTTAAGCTTTTTACCGACACACAAAAGTATGCGCAAATTGCCGGCATGACGCGCCAGGCGTTTGAAGACTTGTTGAATGCCAATCCTGGAGAGGCGTTTTTGCGTGTAGCAGAAGGATTGCGAGGTAATGCGAAAGCTGCTACCGAATTCGCTGCAAACTTTTCTCAACTGGAGGCAAACGGTGTGCGTGTGCAGGCTGTAATGGGAACGCTGGCAGCCAATACCGATCAGTTCCGTGAAAAGATAGCTATTGCCAATAATGCGCTTAAAGAGAACGATTCGATCATTGCCGGCGCCGAAAAGAAGAATGAAAACTTTGCGGCAGTAATTGATAAGATAGGAAAGCAGCTGGAACTGGTTGGAACAAACAAAACGTTTGTTGCGCTTATGAACGCCATTGCCGGCGTAGTGTTGCTTCTTCTGCAAAACCTTCCGGCGCTTATAGTGATATTAGGATTATATGCAACTGGCTGGGCCATGGTAAACCGCCAGCTCATTCTCACTCATGCCCAAATGATCCTCCAGCGTACGCTACTGCCAATCCTCACCGTGCTCTTAGGTGGGCAGGCAAACGCCATGCGAGCGTATACCATAGCTACAGAATTGGCAGGTAAAGCTGTTGCCTTCCTGGGCAAAGCAATGCAGAATCCAATCTTTAGAATTTTTTCCCTTGCAATAGGCGGTACCATAGTCGCAATAAAAGCTTTAGGAAACGGAGTGAATGCTGTTATTCCGAGTATGGATAAATTGCGGATAACGCAAGAGTTTTTAACCGAAGCCCAACAACAGGCTGCACGTGCACTTACTGAGACACGCGCAAAAGAGGAAGCATTGTTGGGAATCATCCGCGATCGTACGCTGGCTGATGAGACAAGACAACGCGCCCTTAATAATTTGATCAATATTATGGGCAAGTATGGGGAAGGATTAACACTGGAAAATGTGTTAACTGATCGCGGTACTGAAGCCCTTAAAGCTTACAATCTGGAACTGAGTAAAAAAGCGCAATTAGAAGCTGCTGCAGCAATTGCCCAACGTGAAAACCAAAAGCTGCAACGGCTTTATCAATACCAGTATGACGTCGCGCAGGCTATTCGCGCCAAGGGTGAAATTGATACTAAAAACTTTGATCAGGAATTTCTTGATGCGTTTTATCAAAAAACAGGCAGGACCGCCAGTCAGATAGGCCAATTTCTGGGAGATAAAGTTGGTGTAAGCTTTACCTATTCGGGCAGTGATCTAAACGTGTTTGCGGATCTCATCAATAAACAGATCGAAACCCAATTGAAGAAAGCTACAGGTGCAGAAGCTGCTAAAATAGAAGTGGAAAGCCAATTTGCACAGCAAGGTGCAGATGCTGTCACTGGCGCGATCCAATCTACAATCAGCCAATATGAAATCGATATCGCCAAATTGAAACAAGAGGTGCAGGGGCTCAATGATCAGATTGACGTTTTCAAAGGTTCACAGGCAGATCTTACTGCTCTTATCCAGCGGCGTGATGAATTGCAAAAGCGTCTGGATTCTCTTTTAAATAAAAACAGAGGCTCGCGCGGTTCTCGTATTTCAGGAGAAAACAAAGATGCTCTCCGCGACATCGATGCGCAGCGTGATCAGGAACTGGCGGAAGAAAAGCGTTATCGTCTCCTTAACCTGGTGAGTGAGGAAAATCACCAATTGCAGCTGCGTGATATCCAGATCGGCGCTATCGACGCGAAGCTGGAATTATTGAAAGGCAGCAATGCTGCGGAGCGGAAGCTGATCGCTGATCTTATGCTGGAGCGAGTGGAGATTACCCAGGCAACAGAAGATAAAATCTATGAAATCCGTAAAGCTGCTGCCGACCGGCAATTACAAACCGCTCTTCGGGTTGCAGATGATGAGCGGCGTGTTGTGCTTGATGATCCGACTTCGTTGCCATTGGAAAAATTAAATGCAGAGAAAGAATACCAGGATGCTGCATTAACGGCTCAGATAGCCTACAATAATCGTATGGATGAGCTGGAGAAAAATCGTGGCGACAGATCTGTGGACGAAGAAAAAAAACGTGCGGAAGCAATCAGGGCTATTGCTCTGGCTCTTGCCAAGTTGCGCATGGATATTGAAAAAGTGACTCTGGAAGAGGCATTGCGCCAGATTGATGAATCGGCAACAAAGCAAATCAATGAGGTAAAACAGCGTGTTGCGGCCCGCACTATTGAAATACTTGAGGACAATACAACCGGCAACAATACCAAGGCGTCGCAATTAAAAGACCTGGAACGTGAAGGAACAAGGTCAATTTTGGCAAATGAGGTTGCGCGGAATAAAATTTCCCTCGATGAAAAGAAGAAGCAATTTGAGCAAGGATTCATTACCGAAGCTGCTTATAGTGACGCACAGACCAGACTGTGGGAGTCTGAAGCGGCCTTGCGCAAGCACATATTCGATACTGAGCAGAGCTATATCCAAAAAACAATAAACTCGTTCAAGGACGCATTCCGGAATATCAAGGGCATCTATAAAGATATAAATGCTTCACGAGAAGAAATTGATGCTGCTGTAAAAGCAGCCGCAGCAAATGTAAGCCAGGCGATAAAAGTTGCATACAGTGCATATTTCCAAGGTAAAGAAAATCAGATTGAGCGGGAAAAAGAAGTTGCCATTGAAAGGCTGAATATCGAAGAGCAGCAGGTACTTGCCCTGGCTGAATCGGAAGATGAGAAATCATCTATCCGCTCGCAATACGAGTATAAGCGTAAGCAGGAAGAAAAGCAGGCAGCTGAACAGCGGAAGAAGCTGGCACTTACGCAGATGACAATTGAATTTGGCCTGGCGGTTGCAAAAACGTTAGCATCCTATCCGTTCCCATGGTCACTGATTCCGGTTGCAGGACTAACAGCGCTTTATCTGGCGAATCGCGCACAGGCTGAAAATACACAGTTTGCCAAAGGGGGCATACTTAAAAGATTATTTGGTAAGGGTGGTCTGCTTCGCAGATATGCTTTCGGCGGCATGCCAAAAGGCGGCGGCGACATCCAGGGACCTTCACATGATCAGGGAGGCGTTCCTTTCAATGCGAACGCGGAGGCTGAGGGCAAAGAACTTTATATCATCAACAAACGCTCAGCTGCTCTGAACCGCAGAATAACGGTATCGGGTACCCCACGGCAGATCGCATCGGCAGTTAACACAGTTGGTGGCGGTGTGAACTTCTCACCTGGTGCATCATTAACTAAACTTGCGGATGGTGGTTTCTTTAGCAATAAGATGCCAGGGGCAAACTTGCATGCACCGATCAATCCGCAGACATACATCAATCCGCAGACATACATCAATCCGTCAGGAAATACCGCAGTTATTGACGACGTTTATAAGGCGATTGCTCAGCAAACCGCAAACATCAATACTCTTGCAATGCAAACCAATCGGCGCATTGACAAAATACAGGTGCAGGTTGTGGCAAAGGAGGTTGCTGACACTAACAATCGCATTAAGAAAGCAAAATCAATTGGAACGATATGAGTAGCAAAGACAAATACTTCAGCGAATTGGATAAAGACCTGCAGCAGCTTGCCCTGGTTGACTGGGAGACGTTTGTCAGGCTGGTCGGCGAAGATGCAATTATATCGGCGAAGGTGTGTATTCTGCGATCAAGATCCAAGTCGATAAATCAAATTGCCAGTAGGCTGAGCGTGACGAAAAACCAAGTTGAATATAGGTGTAAAAAATGCGAAGTTTCTGATCAACTGATCATGCGCGGCAGCAATCAATAATAATTTCCTGTCTGAATTTTCCCGATGCTACTTTCAAAAAGTAATACTATGTATTACTTTTCATTTCACTTTTGTGTGCATGAAGCGCACCATCTCCGTTTTCAACTATAAAGTAACCAATGAGTCGGATGATACATTGGATATCGATATAGACGGAGTAATAGTGGACGCAGAAACTCAAGAAGCTTGGTCCAGGTGGTTTGGAGATGAAACATCAGTCTCTTATAAATCTATTCGCGACCAGATCAGACGGAAGAATCCTAAAACAATTAATTACATCATCAACAGCCCTGGCGGCCACGTTGGAGACGCTATGGCCATCCATGATATGAATGTGCAGTTGCGTAATGACGGGGTGACCGTCAATACCAAGGGAACCGGAATTGTAGCTTCTGCTGCAACATATATTTTGATGAGCGGTGATAAGCCAGCAATGACTGAGAACAGTTGGTTTATGATTCATAATGTGTCAGGAGCAGCTTGGGGAAGTTTAGAAGAGATGGAGAGTTACGTGAGAATGATGAGAAAGTTCAATGATCGAATAACTGCGTTCTATTCCAAAGCCACTGGACTTTCTGAAACGGTGATTGGGAACATGATGAACAAAGAAACCTGGCTTACTGCCGATGAAGCAAAAGAAAACAACTTCATCAAAACAGTAACGGAGGCGGAAAACTTTACTAACGAGATCAAGGCTGATCATTGGCAGTTCAATAACATAACTGTTTTGAACGCTTACAATAAATTTTTAAAACCTAAAAACACATCCGACATGGATACTACAAAAATTCAGGAAACCATCACCAATGGTTTTAATGCGCTTCTTGAAAAATTAGGCTTGAAAAATAAAGCAGATGAACAAGCTACAAAAGATGCATTTACTGAATTCAGTAAATCCATTACCGATGAGCTGGCAAAAATTGATGTGCCCACCAATGAGACAATCCAGAAACTTGTTGACCAGGCTATCAATAAAGCTTCTGAAAGCTTTGTAAAAGGAGATGACATCAAAGACATGGTGAAGAAGGACGACATCAAGGATATGGCCACCAAAGCCGATCTTAAAGATTCCTTGAAGAAAGAAGATCTGCAGGAGCTGAACAACAGCATTGAGGAAATCAAGAACGCATTAGCAGGTAGCGCTGGTAAGAAAACAACCAACCAGAAAAACGAGAACGAACAAACCAGCAAAGCAAAGATCAACCCCAAAAACATTTTTAAGGGGCAGCAATTTTTCCCTGCGGAAAACTAACGGAAAACTTAAACCGAAGCAAGCTAACGCTTAAGGGTACGCTAATTCTTTAACACTAATATTTTTTGTCATGCAAGCAATCGATAATAAACCAGCCAGGAACTATGTAAAGCAGGAAGGCAACTTTGAAGCCTCTGTAACATTTTCCCTGTCATCTAATAACCTCACGATTACCGATACGACTTCTTACCCTTCCGGTGATGCTCGCAAAGTGGTAAACATTACAGTGTTTGATCGCTTTGGAAAACAGGTTGAGGCTCAAATAGGCGATTCACCAAACAATGTGGTTGTTAATGTATCAACCCTCAATAAGACTGAAGGTCTTGATGCAATTGTAACTGTTGTAAGCAACAAAGGATTCCACAAAGATGGCAGCATAAAAGACATCGCTACCATCAAGCAGTCGGGCTCCTTTGATATGAAATATTAATCACCGAGTCACAGTCATAAACTCGGTTGCTGACAATGAAAAACACCTTTTCAAACCTTTAAAAACACCATACGATGTCTGTAAAAATGACACCCTTCAGGGTTGAACCCCGAAAATTCCACGAACTGGTTGTAATGCCTCAGTTCGGTGATATCATCGATGACGAAACCGGTTCGGTTGTAATTCCTTCACCAGAAGAAGGTGATTGGGGTATCATGGATGATGTTGTTGTTTCCCGCCCCATAATCGATTTCTTCGGTCACCAGAATATCTTAAAGCGCAGAGACGCTACCTGTAAGCTCATATACTCACCTGTTGCACGGTTGGGTAATCGGCAGATCATAACAGAAAAACTGTATGCTGCCACAGAAGATTGCCAGGAAGAGTTTTACCAGGGCGCATTTGAAGATTACTCGCAAGAGAATTTCAATGTGTTTGGCGAGAAGATCCTGCCACAATTGAGCAAAGGCGTTGCAGCAGATCTGTATTCCAATAAATATTTTGGAGATGTTACCCGCCCGGCTGATGTCAACGGAGTATGGTCCTGGAACAAGTTCAATGGCATTTTCACACACTACCAGAATTATATCACGGATGGTACCATACCATCTGCACAAACCTTCAGTATCCCGGCTGGACAACTCACACCGCAACAGGCACATGACGCATTAAAAGCGGCGTTTGACCGCCAGGATGGGTTGCTCAAAATGTTCAGCCGCGACGATAAAGCCTTCTACGTTGACGTAGATCTGGCTGAAGCATACTGGGATTGGTTAGTGGCAGCTGGTCACAGCACCATTCAGGATCGTATGAGCGGTAAAATAAAACTTACGTTCAAGGGTATTGAAATCCGCGAGAAAAAATGGGACGGCATCCTTGCAGGTCTCAATGGCGGTACTGAAGCGCATGCAATTATCCTTACGCTCAAAGGCAACTTCATCTACGGTACTGAAAGCGGATATGGTGGCGGCCCACGTCGCAATGAAGCGATCCGTGTTTGGTGGAGCGACGATGACAACGTTTGGAAACGCCAGATTCACATGAAAGCCGGTACACAGATCGTTGCTCCGCAGCATTCTGTAATCGGTCTTACCGAATTCGCAACAGAATCCAACTAATTAAAACCACCAGCCGCCGGCATGCCCGGACCCAGGCTTTTTACTAACTATTTAAAACACTTTTCCAATGTTAGGTTGTAAAGTTCAAGGATATAAAAGAGCCTGCGCTCCCAGTGTTGGTGGCGTTGGAACCCTCCTGGTTGGCGATGCCAACGACTTCAATTTCACAGAAGCTTCTGAAGGATCGGATGCGGATGTGAGCGGTTACGCTACTATCCAGCGAAGAGTCGGAGCAGTTGAAGGCGGTGGCGCTTACCTCTTCCCCGTAGACTCCCTGAGTGATTCTATTTCCGTTGAAATGGATATCACCAGCGATGTTGAGCAAGGTTCAACATCATATGCATACACCGTTGTAGCCAGGCTGTCCAAAATGAGCCAGCAACTCGTCACTTTCAATAAAAAGATCGATGCGGCCTACCAGTGTTGCCAATTGCTGATCGTTTGGCGTAACAACGACGGTGCTGTTTTTGTCGCCGGCGAAAAATACGTGAACGATCAAACGATACCTCCCTTCAGGTTCCGCCAGGACGGTGGTAAGATCCAGACCGGTAAAAAGTTCACAGAATTTAATGGCCAGGACTTATCGCTGAAAGCAGATTACCTGCGCGCAGCTTATGAGTTCGTCGGTGGCTTTAGTGCCATCGAGGCTATGATCGCTCCTTAATACACGTTTCGATGCCGATAAAAGTAAAAAAGCAGTATGAGCATGAGGTTGTTGGGTTTAACAATAGTGGTAAGCCGTTAGGTCAGCGTTCTGATCTGCATGTGCTGTACGACATCGCCAAACGCGGCAACCATGCTCACCTGCTAAAATACTTCGAGGAAGTTCCTGATGAAATCGAGCTGGAGAAAATAAAAGTCGAAACGTTCAACAGGAAACAACAACAAAAATCAGCGAAAACCAAGTGAAAAGCCACGGAATAAAATGCTTGAGACCAAGCCTAAGAATACTACACAACAGGTCCGGGTTACAGTTAATAACTTAATAAAACTGGATCCGGAAAATCCGATTCCAATTCAATATGGGTCTGATGTTTTTTATTCCGTCACTTCAAAACAATATATTCCCTTCCTGGGCAAAAAGGACAACCTGCCCAATCTTCAATTAGAAGCATATCTCACCTCACCTACGCATGCAGCTTGCATCAATACCATTTCCGATGCAGTTGTCGGTAATGGACTTACCGTAAAGGATAAAGAAACAATTGATTCGGGGCTTACAACCTGGATGAAAAAGGTTAATCAGAAAAGGCAGTCGTTTAAAAAGCTGCTTGCTCTGGTGGTAAAGGGCGAGCGAATGCAGGGTAACCAATTTATCGAAGTTGTGCGCGGAGAGATTGCCGGCAAAAAGTATCTGAAAATTCATCTGCATTCGATGCTGCATTGCAGGCTTGCAGATATTCCGGAAGGTTCGGATGATGACCTGCCAAAGTCTGTTTTAATATCAAAAGAATTTGCAAAGCGCGGTAGTCGCACTGATCGTCCGAAGGACAGCAAGGAAATTCCGATCTGGTACGATGAGGAAGTTGGGAAAAACGGGTTCTGGAAGAAACGTGACGATGGAGCTGAATCCACGATGATCCATTATAAAAACGAGGTGCCTGGCGTGGATCATTACGGCCTGCCGGAAAGCTGTGCCAGCATACGCAACCAGGTAATGGAAGGCAATGCGGCACAATACAACATCGACAATTTCGAAAACAACATGATCCTTGGCGGCATGCTGATCTTCAAATCTTCCATGACACAACAGGAAGCACAGAAGCAGGCCAAGGAAATTATGATGTCGCATATCGGTAAGGGTAAGACCGGCAGGATTGCTGTAGTCTCATCTGAGGAGGGTATTGAATCTGTTGAGTTCAAACCATATGAAACACAAAAGGATGGATCATGGATTGAGCTGGATAAACGCAATGAAGAAAAAATTATTTCGGCCCACAACTGGGACTCGACGCTGGCGGGAATCAACCGCAGCTCCAGCCTGGGAAATGGCAGTTCATACATACGAGCGATATACGACGTAAAGGAGACGACACTGCTTAAACCGCTACGTACTGAAGTGATTGAAAACGTTGTGAAGCCGATCATGAAAATATATGCTGAATGGTTTGATGCGAAAGAGGTGGCGGAATATGAGTGGGAATTTATCAGCGCTATGCCCTGGTCTTTTGTAGCTGATATTAAGCCTGAGCAGTTCATGAAAGTGAATGAAGCGCGGGATGTTGCCGGCTTGCCAAAGGACGATAGCATCGGCGAAACATACTTAGTTCAAATGTCAAAAAACAATAACAAAGATGTACCGGGTGAATCCGCTTCCAAGGAAGGTGCTGATAACGACTGATGAGGTTATCAGGCTGGGATTTACCGAAGGTGTGGTAGATCCCAGGCAACTGTTAAGCGCTATACAAATCGCTGAGGAGCGGTTTATAAAGCCTGCGATCTGCGCGGATCTGTATTACGATTTCCGTAATCAGAAAAACATCGTCGTTACAACTGAGAATAAAACAGACCTGCAGAACAAGATAAATAATGGATTGAAGGAGCCTGTCACCCTTGAAGTAGGTGTAATGATTAATGCGATTGAAGAAGTGACTGATCCCTGGTACAAAGAATTGTGGCAGGAACATTTATGGAAACTGACGGCTGAATGCGTGATATACGTTGCTACGCCAACAAATTTCATGCGCTTCACTGCCCAGGGCGAAATGCAAAACAACCCTAAATCGCTTACCGGTGGCACTGAAGGGCAAAACAGCGCTTCCGCCGATCGCAAAGATGTGTCGTGGAAGATGGATCGCATCATGATGGACCGCATAGATCCTCTGATCGCTTCCATGCAGCAGTGGTTGTGCGAAAACAAAAAGGAGTTTGCAAAGTACACCTGCAGGGAATGCAGCTGTAGTGAAGATAAATCAACGGGCATTAGTTACGAAAGGAAGTCAGGTTGGATCCACGGCATTTATTCAGACAAAAAAACTTGTTGCGACGATGCCTGAAATGTATCTGGGCAATGCGCTGGAGTGGTGCTTGTGTACGAACACCAGATGCCCCAATCCATATTCGGCAAATTGGAGCATGGATCCGGCTTATGCAGATGTGTTTTACAGATGGCTCTTTCAGATACCCGGTGCTGGTCCCTATAGTTTTCAGCTCATTGAGAAACCAGATTGGATCGAAGTGTATTTCGACCAGGTGACTGGAAGGATTCGCGTGGAGGGGCTGCCGACAGAAGATGAAGTAGGTGCAACAATTGAGTTGCGATTCGCAGTGGCAAACTGTGGACGGGTACCTGATGAAGATGGCATTACCGTGAGTTTCGAAGTAATGGAAAGTGAGTTTCAATTGCTTATTGATTACGATTTCTCGGACATAGTTGATTTTGACGGAGAACCAATTGATACCAATTAAATGGCAAAGAAAATCCCGCAGCTGCCTGCAGACATCAATTTTACTAAAGAAAGGATCCTGTTTTCAGGAGATCCTTTGACTGGTAAGCTGTACAGGGTTACCTATGATGAGGTTAGAACATTGGTGCTGAAACCGGATAAAATGACGGTAACTGGTAATTCAACATATCTGATAGCAGCAGGAAACACTGTGGAGAAAATATTGATTTCGCCGCTTTTGACGAGCAACATCAAAATAGGCACAACAGCCGGAGGGGATGATATCTGGCCGGAAACAACAATAGGAGCGGGCACTGATTATCCAGTAAGAGTTGACATTCACGCCCGGACCAATAAAACACTGTTTTTTACAGGCATATCCAGCACTACAACGATAGCGATATACCTGGGAAAACTCTAAAGGACTGAATTATGAAAAACACCGTAATACTTGCTCTGACATTATTGATCGCCCTGGCTGGTCGTGCCCAGGGAGATTTCAGCGTTAAACGCATGATCGTTAGTGAAGGACTTTACATGAAGGGCCGGTGGATCGACGAACTGAGAAACGACACAGTAAATATTGAACTAAATAAGGCTCGGACGATTCTTACCACAAAGGGTGTCCTGGATCTGGTGAGTGCCCGAAGTTCAAAATGGTTTTATACCAGTGGTACACCATCCAGCACATTGGGAACTACCGGTGATTTCTACATCAATTCAGCAAACAAAAATCTTTACAACAAGACAGATGCTTCCACCTGGGAGTTTTTGTTCGTTCTGTCTGGAGGTGAAGGCGGCGATGGCGATGCCGGAGATATTGTTACCTGGGATTAAAAACACCAATGATGAAAAAGCTTTTTTATTTATCATTATTTCTTTTCATGGCCAATATTGTGATTGGTCAAACAGTTAATCCAAACTTAAGGTTTACTGTAGATATCAAGCGCAAAAGCATTTTTGTTGAAACGCCTGATCAATATTTCTCCTTTGATACAATCCGATCTTACCCGCTTTCTGGAGCAATATTGACCAGCCTGCATAGCGGCGTATGGACGGCAGAAAATCTCGGCATCATACCTGGTACCACCAATTGGCTGGCGCGCTTGTCTGCTGCATGTAATCGTTTGTATGTAAAGGAAATTCGCTTCACATCCGATTCGTCCAGGATATTCCAGTATACAGGAAAGTTAAATGCCATGGGCGTTGTGTTCTCTTTTGAAAACGGATGCTTCCTGCGTGGAGCCGGCTCAGCCGACACACTTATTAATGTAAGGTTAAAGGCAAGCGGAAGGGATAAAATTATTGATAACATTCGTTTAGCTGATGGTGTATACAGCGAAAACGGAGAGTATTCTATCATGTGGAATGGAGTGCATCCAGACTCTTCTTCCACTGCCAACATGAATAAAATAAAGCGTTGGCAGGATTTCGGAAAGCACAGGGCAGATCGTTCTACCTATACTGCTTTTCGTTTCCAGCAGGGTGAGTTTTGGCTAAGGAGAACCGGGGCACCAGGTTCAATGATTGTGCCCTCATCATATACCGCCTGGTTGGCAGCGCCGAACTACGGAACGACTCTCAAGCTGGACACTGCTGCAGGAGCATTAATCAATTTTTCGAGGTTCTTTACTCTTGGTAACGGCGTAAGGAATGTGGAGATAGGAGGTTTCGTGTTTGACGGCTCGAACAAGTACAAGTATTACGACTCTCTTCCAATTCATTCTGGCGGCGTGTTTCCTGACGGCCAGAACGCTTTCATATTTACCTCTTCATCCGATAGCGCTAATCCGGTTCGTAGTATCTACATACACGATTGCATTTTTGAAAACAGTATTGGTGATGGATTAGTTATAAGTAAAAACAGTGTGAATATCACAGTAGACAGATGTAAGGTAGGAGGCAATCTGAGGCAAGGAATTGGGTATGGAGGTGGTTTTGTTAATGGGGTTTGGGTGAGCCATATAGAAAGGATTCGCAACAAGACCTATGTTGCTATCCGTGAGGGAGGACACGATCTGCACGCAGAGCCGGCTGACCCTCTCTATGACATCAACATTTCGCATTGTAATGTGAATACAATGGCGATGGGTGCTGTGTTTTCCGGCAGTATCGATGATGTAACCACTACTGATTCTTCTTCGACGGTGAGCTTTAATTTCTGCGCAGACATGTCGATTACGAAAAGCAAGTTCGCTGGTCCATTACAAATGACGCCTGCAACCCGGGCCAACATTCGGGTGTTGAATAATAGCCTGGCGAGTTTACGTATAACAACCGTGTCTGGGTATACAGGAAAGCGTGGGTCGATGGTATTTGCTCAGAATGTAATCCAGCCAAAAGATTCAGTAATTGGAATCAGTGGAAATAATGTAGACAGTGTGACCTTGGAAAACAACCACGTGTTCAGCCGCTATGCTCCTGCGATACAGATGGCCAATATGCGATCTTACCGCATTGTAGGGAATGAAGCGACGGTATGGGGAACAGGCAATTACGAAAATATTGTGCTCTATAATTCCACCGCCAGCACATACGGCAATGGCGTTGGGTTTATAAATGACAACTATGGTTACGGACCGTACAGATTTTTAAGCATCTCAAATAGGTCAGACATCATTGGACCGAATAACCAGGGCAGCGCTCCGACGCCGTTGTATCTCTCCGGTGCTAAGATATTTCCCTACCGGGATGGCAGTGGTCGCCAGGTGCTGAGCACAACCACATTCCCGAATTACCATACCTGGAAGAAAGGGGATATTATCAACGTCCTGGACGGAGATTTCGGTGACCCTACCAGTTTTGTTATTGCAAGTGATGGAGCGCTGGTATCCGGTTATTGGAGCGGCGCCAGCACATACTATATCAATAATTATGTGCGAGACACAGCAACAATTGCCGGTGTCTTCACTACAAGATATTTCCGTAGTAAAAGCAGTGGCGGACAGGCTGAAAAGCCGATGGATGACAGTGATAATACTTTTTGGGAACAAGTAGCGACAACCGAGGCGACTTACTGGAGTAATGGTCCTAATGGCATGCTCATATCTGGCAATGGAATCCCTGAAGGACTAATCGATGCAAAACGCGGTGTTATTTACATCAATAAATCTGGAGACACTTGCTCAACCGCTTATGTTAAAACTACAGAGGGCGGTAACACCGGGTGGCGATCACTGAGCTGTGGAGGATTCAGTAGTGCAGTTGGGGCGGATTCACTCACAGTTGTAAGGATTGTAAACAATCTGCCGGATGCAACAATTGTAAATCTTGGAACCGGAGCTGCTCTAGGTGTGCAGATCGATTCATTACAATTCGGGCTAAGAAGTATAGATGGCGCTGCATATGAAACTGACACTTCCATTGTGCTGGCAGATGCACAACCGTTATCATTAATCGGCATGCGCGACGATGGAACGTTGGGTGGTGATTCCGGAGTATTTCGGTTAAATACCGCTGCAGGTGTTCTGGAATCCGTAACCGGTCGCCTTAACTTTTATGTTTCTGATTCGAGACAAACTCCGTTCCAGCGTGTAGGAATGTATGCTGATAAAACCAACAGAAGGTTTTACATAAAATCCGACCAGAATGGCGGCGCTTCATCTGCACCGATATACATTGAAAGTGGTGGAACTACAGTAACGGGCTTCAGAATAGGTGCTACTGATAATGCATTTATATCATCCAATATAACCACCAATCACAATGCTTTCACCTGGCACAGAGTAGGAGGAAATTTAACTACGTCTACCGCGGGAACTCCTACGATCTTCATGGTTGGGGATACAATCAGGCAGTCAGGTACAAGCGGTTATAGGCAGTTTTCAATTCGCCCAATTCGGTATAGCGAAGGTTCGGGGAGTAAATCGCTGATGTGGGTAGGGTATGGCGGCGCTGCAGATACCGCACATCTGATCGTTAGTAATTCAGGTGAGCTTTATTTGCGCAGCACGCCGCTGGCAGCCTCAAAGTCCGCATTCTCTCATATTTGGGTTGACAATGGAGATGGCTGGCTGAAGCGAATTTCGAAAGATTCTGTTGGCGGGTTGGTTGCTTCCGCACCAGGCAGCGCAACGTCGCTACTCAGTAACCTCGGTGCCATCAAAAGAATTTACGGCGGCTCTGGTTCGGGGGATACGTTGATTAATCTATATCAAGGCAACGCTGGCGGCTTTGTATATGTTGATCCGGTGAGCGGTATATTAACTTCCGATACTTCGAAAGTTTCTGTAGGCACGGCAACAAAGCGCTTAATGTTTAATAGTGACTGGGGATTGCGTTTGTTCGGCACGCCTTCCAAGTCGACAAACTTTGAAGATTTTTCTATCTCCTGGAGCAACGGAATGCCCTGGCTTGAAACAAGCAATAACGGCACCGGAGTGAAGCGTCCAATAGGTATGAGAGGTAATGCCGGCGGTACACTGATCGTTGGGCATGATACAACCGGCGCAGATTCATATGTACAAGTGTCTGCCAATAACCCTGCAGGTACGAATAAAACAATTCTTTCAGTTACGGGCGATCAAATCAGCAATGCCGGCACGAGGCAAAAGTATTTGGGCATATTCATGAACGACTACCAAACCGGCAATGCAGGTCTGGATGGCTTGCATATTTCATACTACGACAGTTCTACCACTACAGGCGTTGTGTATCCCATCAGCTATGTAAAAAGTCAGTTCAAAAACGGAGAGGGAATCCAAACACCAAAGTTCAGAGTTGATTCTTCCGGCGCAATTTTCTCGGCTGCCCCAGTTTCAATCGAAAGCTTCACTTATGTATTGGTAGACGATGGCAGCGGATGGATGCGCCGTGTACATAAAGATTCGCTTTACTCTGGTGGAGGCGGAGGCGGCATAGGTAGTGGTACTGTTAATAGTGGATTAGCAAACCGACTTGCCTATTATACCGCCGATGGTACCACCGTTGATGATCTTGCGGCTATTACAGCAAACAGAGCCTTAGTGAGTAATTCCAACGGACTTCCGGTAGCTTCCTCAACAACCTCTACTCAAATCGGATATATAAGCACGCTTACAGGCGATGTGCAAACGCAATTAAACGGCAAACAGTCAACACTCGTAAGCGGTACCTCTATAAAAACTGTTGAAGGGAATGATCTTTTGGGAGCCGGTAACGTGGACCTGCAGAAATCTGATGTTGGTTTGAGCAATGTTGACAATACCAGCGATGCGACAAAAAACAGCGCAACGGCAACCTTAACAAATAAAACAATTTCCGGAAGCAATAATACTCTTTCGAATATTCCGCAGAGTGCTGTGTCAGCACTGCTCGATAGTTTAACGGCACTGCGAAACCGTATTACGGCATTGCAGGCAAATGTTACTATTTCATATGCTGTGTGGCAGGACGGAGATAGTTTAAGATTCGATTTTGGCGGTGCTGATACGGCATTGTACATGCCACAAACGCAGTACGGAATATATAATCCTTCGTTTCCGGCTTTAACACAGGTTACTTCTGTATCCATAGACAGTGTTGGGTATTCTCGCATAGGTTCAAGTGTACAGGTGTGGGGTGGCGGTACTTTATCTACCACGGGTTCGGGATCGTGCGAAATGGAAATGACCTTGCCCATAACTACCACTTTCCCCGCATCATTAAATCATGTTGGAGGCGGAGGGAATTGTGTGTTATCCGGCGGCGGGGCGAATCTATACATAACGCCTGTTCCAGGAACCAATAGAGTAAAAATATCCTTTCAGTCTACAGGCGCTTCACCTGGGTTTATATCGTTCAAATTCGGATACACAGATTATTAACTATAAAAGCAAAAACAATGTTCACAATCACATTTATCACAGTCGGATTTTTTGTTATTCCTGTAATCACATGGTTTAAAAAATGAGAAAACACCTTACCATATTGTCATTGTTATTCGTCTTGGTGAGCAACGCTCAGCCCACATCTATTTACGAGGAAATAACTAATCCTAACGGTACGGTTAATACCTGGACTTTTTTGCCTGCTAATTATAATTCTAGTAACAAATATCCGTGGATGTGTTTTGTACCTGGTAGCGGCGAAATCGGCACTGGTACCTTTTCGACGGACAGTACAAGAATTTATAAATACGGTCCTGGTAGAGCAAGAAAATTAGGAACATGGAACGGGCGAATGAAGTTCAGACAGCTTGACGGCTCTTCGGTGGATACGCCTGTTATAGTTACACTATTGCAGCCGCGATCAGTCACCACATCAAAATTAAACACTCGTCATATGGATAGCGTTATAAAGCGCTATTCTGTAGATACAATGCGCATGATAGGCACAGGTTTGAGCATGGGCGGGCAAATGTGGAACATGATAGTAATGTCGTACTCAGGTACAACGAACCCAGCAATAACCTACGATCACTATACCTGGTGGAGTGCTGTAATACCTTTCAGTACGCCTGGTCCCACTTCAGGTGCAGAGATAGATTCACTGCATTTGTGGCTCGATAAGGGAGGATTATATTATTACGGAATCGGTGCAGATGACGGAGCCCTGTATATACGTAAATCATCATTAGCAGCTTTAAAAGCTGCGTACCCAGGACAGGTCTTCGCTAACGAATATCCGGGCGAGGATCACTGCTGCTGGCAGAATCGTTACAACGGAACTTATTTAGATCCTGACTCAAGCCTGAACATATACGACATGGCAGGCTTGAGAGATAAATATCCCAAAGCGTTAGCTGAAGATACAATATGGACTGATGGCAGCGCGGCTATTATTCATGGGAAAATTGCCGGGTATGCTGCCGTCTACAGCTACGCGCAGAATTCAGGTCCCAATACTGCTACCATCACCGACAACGGTGATACTACTGCCACGATCAGCAACCTGGTGAATGGTACTTATCAAATAAGGCTTAGAAGCAGGAACGGCGGCGGATCAAGTGCAAGCTACTTTGATCATGTTACAACCATCATTAAAACAAACAATGGCAAGCCTCCTATGAAAACGATCACAACCAAACAAGCTGGGCAGAAAATAAACTGGCAAACTGGAAATGACTAAAATTACCTACATATTAACCGTTGCATCGCTATTTGCGCTTATTGCAGCAGCTCCTGCAATTGTACATAACAATTTTGCAGAAAAGCTTTTCATCACAGATTCGTTTGAAGCCTCAAACTGGCTCAACAACTGGGAGGGCAGCGAAGTGCCGGCAGGAAGCTTCATTGAGCGTTCGGACAGCTTTGCCGTTGACGGAACCTATTCGCTTCGCTTCGAATCGAATAAAAATGGTACAACAAATCGACGAACCGAGATCCTGGCGGGCGTGGAAACCTCCATCAATATTGATCGGGTCTATGAGTTTTCCCTTTATATCCCGAACTATTACCGGCGGGATTCGGTAGACGATACTATCAACCAGCTGCACGACTATCCGGACTTTAGTTTAGGGGAAGATTACAGGTCACCTGCAATATCAATTCGAATCAGGCAGGATAGTTTTTACTGCGTTATACTTAGCGCTGCAGCTCCGGTTAACACCAATCTTACGCTCGATTCAAACAGGTCGTTCAATTTGGGTCCAATCTTTCGCGGGCAGTGGATGCGTTGGAAATTGAGGGCCAGGCTCAGCTATGTTAATACCGGTATTACACAGATATGGCGTAATGATACGCTGGTGCTCGATAAAACCGGTTACGCGAATTATTATAACGATATAAGGGGACCGTATGCAAAATTCGGCATTTATACACCGGATTGGGGGAGTGTAAACTTTAGTTCAGTCGTAACGCAGAAGGTACTCTATTTCGATAATATAAGCATTACTCGGCTTGTAGCCGGCAGAGAAGTGTTTAAGAAAAAACTATTTCAAGAGTGGGAACATTAAACATATGCCCAAACCAATGGAACATAAAAACTTCGGAGACTCAATAGCAGCTTTTGTGGGTGCAGCTATTTACGGAACGATAGAATGGTACAGTCACCTTCATTTGCAATGGCGCCTTGATTGGAGATGGGACTTTGCACAATTATTAAAAATAAACTGGGTGGAATACTTGCAGATTGCGAAAGAGGCGATGACCCAAATTATAAAGGCATTGCCTTTCATACTCATCTCAGGCTTTTTGGGCGTGATAGTTAAGAAAGCAGCTGAAGATGTATATGCGTGGGCTAAAGCTAAAATTTTTAACCGCAAAAATAATAATCATGGAAATTCTTGAGAACCTGTTGAGTTTTTTAAAAGCACTGGGAGTAGATTGGACGTTGGTATTTATTTACTGGCTTGGGGGAACGTTTATAACGACCTTCTTTGTTTCAACCTGGCGTATTCCGTTTACAAGATACTGTGTAACGGGAGCTTGGCGCACACTGTTGATTGGGACGATGTTGATTGCACTTTGGTTGCGCATTACTTATGGACCTATTATTCTCTGGACGCAGGAAATAAAGAAAACGGTTTTTATTTCTTACCTGTTTACTACTTCAATGTATGAATTGTTTTTAAAGGATACGTTGGATAAGTGGCTAAAGAAAGCGAAAGTTTGGATCACTGGACAAAAAACTATTGACAATGAATAAGATGTTGATCGCAATCTGCATGCTGCTTGTGTGTAATTGCGTTGGGCAAGATTTACCGAGAGTTGACTTGGTATATCGTCCTCTAGTTACAGAGGACATATTTGGCCGTAAAATAGACTGTGGCGTGCCTATTCAATACTCAGATACCACGGACTGGGAAACTGTTTCTCCGGGTATATCATCGGACAAAGATTCGATATACATGCCTGACTGGGTTTATAAAGTTGACAGAATAATCGATCAAGAACCATCAGGCATATCCCTGGCGATAAATCGACCGTACAAGTATTGTAAAGGCTGGGAGTCTAAAGTGGTTCAATACAGAATTTGCAGAGCGCGAGGATGGCATCAGAAGCGAACGATAACAAAAGGTATGCGGTATGAAAAACAGTTGACGGAATACGAACAATTACTGGTAAAATTTAAGAAAAGTGAATAGACTGATTTTATTTATCGTGTGTTTGTGTCTGGTTTTACATTCATGCAGGGCCAGCCGGCACAATCGAACTGAAGACCATTCGTCCTACGATAGCGCTAAAGTTGTTACAAACGATAGCACGCATGTAAGAAAGGATCAATCAACCCAGCAGCAGGTAAATGACAAAGTTGAGGAAGGATATATTGATGTTGAATTGGAGTTTCAAACAGATACCATCGTGAACAAAAGTGCCATCGACAGAAAGGTTGATAGTACGGTTGCTGAAGATAATATTTTAGAATGGCTCGAAATCGCCCTGGAGAGTCCCCGTATAAAATCTGCGAGGATTAAAGGCAAGCTGCTTCGAACCGATAATAGTAAAACCACAACGCAGAACAACATAACAGATAGCACTGTACGAAAAACAGGAGATAGCACTTCTGTTGGCAAAGAGACAATTCACACTGATGACAATACAGAGAGGGAGCAATTCTCAGTGTGGAAGCTGCTGCCCTGGTACGTGTGGTTAATAATCGCCGTAATACTTTTTCTTGTAATCCGGTACCTGTACCGGAGATATATTCCAAACTTTTTAAAACCTAAAAAGAATGAAAATAGCTTTTAAACTTATCGCTTTTGCGATTGCTTTTATCGTCCCGTTATTGGTCTTCCAGACGTTCGACTGGGGATTTATGCTTATTGAGCAAAAGAAGTGGGTTGCCTTTTTGCATATCCCGCTTACAGCATTTCTTTTTACTGCTGCTGTTAATTGGAGCGTGAAGGATTCAACAAAATCTATTCGCTACAAAGTTTATGACAAAGGCACGGAGCGCTTCAAAACCGTATGGAATCCATTTTGGGGCTGGTTTATTGTTACCGCAGTGATCCAGATTGCAATGACGATTTTATTTGAATAACACCGGCCGGCATCACCGGCACAAAACATTTTTATGATTACAGCATTATTTGTGGCGATAGCAGCAATGTTATGCGCCCTGATGGACAGGGTAGAAAACGAAAATTTCTACGAGTCAATTTTCCGCGATCGTAACGAGCGCTTCTGGTATAAGCGTGTGAGCTGGAAGTATGCAAAGAAAATATTCGGCTGGAAGGCCGATGCCTGGCATATCGCAAAAAGCATGATGATATTTTCCTTGGCGTTTGCAATTGTCTTTTATAAGCCAGTTTTACTTTGGTGGATTGACTGGGTGGTGATCGGCGCCATCTGGATATCTGTGTTCAATGTGTTTTACAACAAAATATTTAGGAAATGACACGACCAAAATTGCGAGTAGAAGAAGTGAAGGAACGCATCAAAGACTTTCATTTCCCGGAAATGGTTTTCTTTTTTGCCATCCGAGGATATTATCTCAATAGCATGGGGAAGCCAGGGCAAAATGACCGAGGGCTTTATGATGATGCTATATTTCTGGTAGGTCCCAATCTTTTCATTGCCTGCAACGGCAACACAGATCCATCTAGGTACCGGCCAGCTACAAAAACAAAACAAGGCATCGCAACACTGGAGCCTGGGTTGCATTACTTCAAAAAAGGAAAGCACGGGTTGTTGCGTCCAGGAGGGGGGTATCCGGCGTTTCGTCCGGCGAATCCTGATGAATCATTGCCTGTGCGTAGAGATGGCGTAGAAGGGATTGTGAAGGGCTACAACATCAATATTCATTCTGGTGGATTGCATGAAACCAGCTCTGAAGGTTGCCAAACAATCTGGAAGCCTCAATGGTTGGACTTTCAGGTAAATGGCTACAAGGCCATGGACCGCGAAGGGCAGCACGTAATACCGTACATCTTAACTGTCAATTCATAATTCAAATCGAAAATTAATTCCTTATGATAAAATATATCCTCACTCTGGAGACGGACAAGTATCTAAAAGTCCAGGTCGAGAATGGCGATACCAGATATTTGCCGCTCGGTAAATACAAGGTGGAAAGATCCGAAGACGTCATCCGGATTTACGAAGTTGGCAGTCGTAATGAAGAGCTTTCATCGGATTACAGGTACCTGCTGTCAGCTCCGGATACACCCATGTTTGCATCAGCAGAAGATGCTGAAACCTGGTTTGCAACAAATTTTTTCGTTGATGCCCCTGGTACCGGTGGCGGTGGCGGGGGCGCTATTGGAGACGTTATTGCTTTTGCATCTCGTAAAGGGTTTAGTCTGTCATCTGTGAGTGATGCGAATAGCAAGTTCCTTGTGTTTGGCGTCGGAACCATCCGACCAACCGGTACCATAGCACATGGCAATACGATCACATGGCAGCTATTGGACGATGCTGATCATAATCCTATGTTTTTTAACAGCGCTGGAACGGTAGCAAGCGGACGTGTTCAAGTTGGATACCCCGCTGTTAAAAAGGTACTTGGATTCAAATGTGGACCTGACGAAATACTGGCATCAGGGGGTATTATCTGTGGTGCATCAGTTGGTTTAAGTGCAGCCGAAATTGAGTTAAGAAGGTCTGCTCAAGCATCTGTAAGGTTAGTTGGCGCGGGAACTACCACATGGGCGAAAAATGAATTTGGCTCTTTTACAATTGGGGCGTTTAGTACGTCAACGGGAGAGACCTTGGTTACCTGTCCCACAGCGGTAGGTGGTTCTGTATATAGTTCGGTTGTAGTTTATCAAGGTTCTAACAATTACAATATACGCAGGGTCTATAGTGGACTGGGAAATGGGCAATTAAAATTCATCTTACAAGATGGTTCTGGAAATCCTGTTTTGACAGCACCCACCAGTAGTGACAATGTTGTAATTTTTGCCGGCGGCATTACAACTGTAATAGTAGATTCACGCACCTACTCAACTACAGAAGGAACTAATACGGCAGCTTTATTTTTATCAACGTCGAATATTTGGATTGAAGGAATTTTTGAAGCATGGCTAGTGGCAACACCAATAAGTCAAAATAAAGTATTGGTTTATTGGCAAACGGATTATCCCTCTGCCACTAATTTCAAGATTTATCGCGATACAGCATCTAACTTTTCTACACAGCAGCTTGTCCATACTGGTTCGGAGGGTGAGTATACAGATACTTCCTTAACAGGTAGTACAGAATACTATTATAAACTGGTAGCGGTAGTCGGAGGCGTTGACACGACTGTTACTACTTTCAGAACAAAGACAGCATAAATTTTTTTCACAGAAAGGATAGCAAGCGAGGGCGGTTTCTACCGCTCTCTATTATTTTTAGGCGGGAAGTTCATAGCATTATCGATGTCCGTTTCTATTCTTGCCAAATCTGCTTCACTCAGATCATGATTCTCTTTTCCAATTTCAGATAAGCTTCTTATTACCAAGTTTCTAATCCCTTGAGCATTCTGTTCGCCATACTTGGCAATCGCCCTATCAATTAACCCTGGTATAGGATTCTCTTTCATTGTCATTGTGTAAACATTTAAAAATTAGGTTGGCACAAAAGGTAGAAAGTATTTACCGAAAATGCAAGAGAGTTGTAAATTTGAAAAGTATGTCGGCCGCCGCTGATCCGGGAACGGGGAGGGGAGGGACATATTGAAAGTCAAATCATCACTGGTTTGGCTTTTTTGTTTCCAACACCTCTTTAAATCTCTCTAACGCGTCCGCCGCTGTTTTTTTTATCAACGGTACCCCTTCTTCAAGGCGAAGGGTATTGGCTTTTACATACGTGCTACAATTTGCTATCGTCTGCCCTTGCAACGAAAGAGTTGCCGGCAGATCTCGGCCTTTGAAATACGCTATCAGTTCTTCAGGTGTCATTGGGCAATTTTTATTTGTTAAAAGTAATAACTAATTAATTGTCAGGAGAAATTCAATTCAAAAAACTAAAATATTTAGCGTTAATTGTTAATTAAATTAGTAACTGTTAGCTTTACATCATGGATTTCTCACTTCACTCGGAAGGTCCCAGGAGGGGCGAAGACAATAGGGAGTATACCATCACTCATGACGTACGCCCTAAATGCGTAATCACAATAACCGATTTGGAGGTTCTCCAACCATTAATTTCAGATATTCCCCAGAAAACTTTTAAAGAAGTTGACGGTGAGGGGACATTATACCATTATCAGATTGCCGTTACCGAAATATATGAAACGGCAGATTATGACCCGGTTATAGATGACTGCTGGGAGTGGTGGCTTGAATTAATAAGATAGAAAATTTTTGTATGATAGCTTATTACAAAACTCCGGTTCGTTCAGGTTTTCCGTCTCCGGCCATGGATTATATGGAAGAGCGGATTGACCTCAATGAAATTATCATAAAACATCCGTTGGCTACCTTCATTGTTGAAAATGTAGGCGACAGCATGATTAATGCATTTATACCGCCGAAAGCAAAATTGGTCGTTGATAGATCTATCACGCCGAAGAGTGGTGATATAGTTCTGGCTGTGCTTAACGGAGAGTTCACGGTTAAGTTTTTAAAGAAGAACGATTTTAAATGCTGGCTTGTGCCCGCAAATAGTAAATACCAGGATATCGAGATCACTGGAGAAATGGATATGCAGGTATGGGGAGTGGTAACGAGTATTATAACTGATACGAAAGACGTGAGGCGATGTATGCTTTAGTAGACTGTAATAATTTTTATTGCTCCTGTGAACGGGTGTTTAACCCAAAGCTGAACGGTCGTCCTGTTATCGTATTGAGCAATAACGACGGTTGTGCCATTTCCCGCAGCGATGAAGCCAAGGCATTAGGAATCGCTATGGCGCAACCGGCTTTTATGATGGAAGACTTGTTGGAGAAAAACAACGTTTCTGTGTTCTCCAGCAATTATACATTATACGGTGATATGAGCGACCGGGTAATGAAAACAATGGCCCAGTTCGTGCCGCGCATGGAAATTTATAGCATTGATGAAGCGTTCCTGGATTTGCATGATCTGCCCTATGAAAACTTATTAGCCCTGGGAGTGAATATTCGCAAAGCAGTAATGCAAAATACTGGTATTCCAGTTTGTGTGGGCATCGCCCCTACTAAGACACTGGCTAAGATGGCTAATAAGTATGCAAAAAAGAAGCATAAGGATGTCGGCGTATTCTGGGCCGCTAACGATCGGTTAATTAATGAGATGCTTGAATCGACAGAAGTGGGTGACATTTGGGGTATTGGCGAACGCTATGCGCTTAAATTAAGGCGAAACGGATTTAACAGCGCCGCCAGCTTGGTAAAAGCTCCCGATGAGTGGATTCGTAAGGAAATGTCAGTAGTTGGCCTGCGGCTCTTAAACGAGCTTCGCGGCATTCCAGCCATCAAATGGGAGTTTGAAACGCCAGCAAAAAAGAATATCTGTACATCAAGATCATTCGGAAAATTAACGGACGATAAGTCTGTTATTGCCGAAGCTATCAGCAACTATGCAGCAGCATGTGCGGAAAAATTGCGCCGGCAGAAAAGCTGCTGTAAGGAAATGAATGTCTTTATCAGCACTAACCCTCATAAAACAGAGGAGCCACAATATATGCACTCAATTACGCTGGAACTCGGGCGATCTTCAAATAATGCAGCCGAACTGATAAAATATGCGCTGAAGGGATTTGATATTATTTTTAAGAAAGGATATAAATACATGAAGTGTGGAGTGATCGTACAGGAGCTGACGCCTGAAAACGTTTTACAGGGAAGCATGTTCGAGTTATCAGATCTGGAGAAAAATAAAAAAGTGATGACGGCGATGGATAATGTAAATAAGAGCCTGGGAAAAGAAACTGTGCGTATGGCCACGCAGGGGTTTAAAAAGCGATACAAACTAAGAGCGGATCATTTATCACCCAGATATACCACCAATATTGACCAGATTTTAAAAGTAAATAAATAATGTTACAACCATTTGAGCACTTCAAGCATATATACCTCAATAAGCTTATCCAGCTAAAAAAAAGATACTTGGTAAGCCAGACCTATAAAAGAGCTAAAGATCATCTTTCTGAAGAAGAAAAAATAGATATACTTCTGTCTGATTATAGCGACCTCGGGCAAGCAAAAATCCATCTGAATGCTGTGAAAACAGATAGGTTTCATGCTCTTCTTGATCTGGAAAAGCCTGAGCACCTTGATAAATTAAAAGAAATGATGCAAGAGGGTTCGAAATACCGGCTATTTTGGGCGGTGGTTCGGAGCGCAAAGGAGTTAGAAGCCAGCATAAATGGCCGATTTAAGGATCATATGAGGCGTTATATTGCTAAGAATACAACCTGGCGTATAAAAGGGGATGCTACGATCCACCCCTCGATTCAAATCTCATTTGGAGAGCTTTTCCTTGTATTAAAATACGGCAGTCAGACTTTAAGGGTTAAATTTGAAGAAATAGAACGATCATAATGTGTTACGATATCTCCTTTCACGTCAATATTGCTCAGCTCTCGGATTATTTTCCGGATTTAATTTTTGACAGTCAGATAGAAATAAATTTCGATGCAGGTATTCACATAATGGGCCATGCTTATGGTGAACATCCCATAATTTACGCAAACCAGGAAGATGGAAGTCTTCATTGTCGGTTAATGGAATGGGGTTGCATTCCGTTTTACGTAAAAGATGAAAAACAATTCCTCCGCCAGAGAGCATCCATGCTCAATGCAAGGAGCGAACGCATCCTGGAAGATAGTAAGGCATATTGGTTCAAAATAAAGAATCGTCGTTGCTTGATACCGGTAAATGGGTTTTATGAGCACCGGGCCATCGTAGGATGGAAAAAGAAGGTGCCTTATTTTATTCAGGTTAAAGATCAGTCCATGTTTTTCTTACCTGGTCTTTATTCGGTAGCGGAACTACCGGATACGGAAACAGGGGAAGTTATCAAGCGGTTTACATTCACTATTATTACCCGTAGCGCGGAAGGAAACGATGTTATGATGAATATCCACAATGATGGCGATAATAAGAACCGGATGCCACTTATTTTGCCGTTCGAAATGTCAAAGGAGTTCGTGCAAAAAGACCTGTCTCTGGAGCGCTACAAAGAGATATTGAACTTCCAAATGCCTGCTGAAAATCTGGCTTATAAACCGGTTTACACTATTCGTTCTCCAAAGGCCCGCCCCGACGACAAACCCAAAAATAATTATTGGGAGTGGGAGAATCTGCCACCGTTAGGGGTAGGTAATCCGGAATAAATTCTAGTCAAATCCATTAAGATCCTTCTACAAAAAAGTTCAAAAAAGTAATACTATGTATTACTTTTGGTCAATGAATTTGCGGACGATCAAAGTATGCGCTGGCATTGGCGACTCAATATGGTTATTTCAAAAACTAATAAACTGTGGAGAGCGATTCCATTTTCAGTTGCCCAACGGCAAACCTCAAAGGGGTAAGCAAATATTCGACTTACTTCCCAAAGTAGCCGCTTCCGCAGAGTATGTTCCAGGTTTAAGTTATTCAATTCTCTACTCGAATAATGTTCAAAACAGAATCCACCGGTGGGAGCACATTAAGGACCAGCAGTTCTATTTAAGCTGCAACGCCTGGCTTGAGCGCGGTAAAAGGATTGAAGCGTTTCTCCCTGATCTTCCAACCTCATTCCTAATAAATTACGATACGACAGTGACTGATAAATTGAGAGCTGAATATCTCGTGGCTGAAAAAAAACACATTGGCATTTACGGATCATCCTATTCATCACAACGGTCCTGGGGATTCTGGGATGAGCATGGGTGGCACGAGCTGATTAAATTATTTCACCGGCAGAACCCCGAGCTTGTGTTTGTGATCATCGGCGCATCCTTTGATGAGGATCTCGCTGGCAGGTTGATGCAGCTATTGCTGCAGGATGGAATTCCTTTTATAAATACCATTGGTGAGCCGTTGTCGGTAGTGATTGAGATTTTAAAACGGCTGTCCTATTTCGTTGGCTTCCCTTCCGGGTTATCCATCCTGAATGAAACGCTGGGAATGGATGGTTTTATGTTTTACCCTAAAAATCTCATTCACATGATGAACGCCTGGGCGGATCCAGCGCGGATTGAATCCGGACAGTACAAGGGTGCCCAGTTCTGTACACCGGAGAAAGCGTTTGATTGGATTAAAAATGATTTCAAACTTTTTAATAAGCTCCACCTATGAGCATGCATCCCGATAAAAATTATTTCAAGCAGTTTACTTTTGAAGGCCGTAAAAGAACCTTTGTTGAAACTGGTAGCTATAGGGGCGATGGCATCCAGCTGGCCATCGATGCCGGCTATACCAACATTATCAGCATAGATATTGATCCGGATAACATTGATTTCTGCAAACACCGCTTTGATCTGCACCGCAACCCCAGGGCAGATATCACTTTAATTGTTGGCGACAGTGCCGAATGCCTGGGCGCTGCAATTTCTCAAATTGAAAAACCCACTACTTTTTGGCTTGATTCGCACTGGCAGATGCTGGAAGGCACTGAACCGGGTAGCAATCCATTTCCGATGCTGCAGGAGCTGGAGCAGATCCGCAATCATCCTGTTAAAGAGCATACGATTTTTATTGATGATATGCTGATCATGCAGCCTGATATTGTGGGCTATTCAAATGCGGACGTAATTAATGCGTTGAAAAAAATCAATCCTAATTACACCATGCGGTATCTGCCTAACCCGGTGGTCCGCGGAATCCTTGTAGCTATACCGTGAAGACATTTTTACATAGCGGCTCCCTTGGAGATGTGATTTACTCTCTGCCAACAATCAAAGCGCTGGGAGGCGGAATACTTTACTTAAAGCACAGAAATATATTTTCACCATACAGCCTACTGTACCATGAACTGAAGGCGCTGCTGATCCAGCAGCCGTGCATTCACGAGGTGAGATTGTATCCGGACATGTGCACGCCGGTTGTTTATCCGTTGTTTGAATATCACCCGGGCATCCACATTGATTTTGACCTGGACCGCGCCCGGCTCCAGCTCTTCCGCAATAAGATCCATATTGTCCGCCGGCACCTGGATGCATTCAACCTGCAGGCGCCCTGGACACACGCCTGGTTGACGGTAAAAGGTAGTAACGAGCTGCAAGCAGGTAGCTATTCTCTTATTCATCTTACTCCGCGCTGGCGTGTAGGTAGCGCTGTAGACTGGCGAAAGGTTTTGCATTCCATCCAGGGCAAAGTTTATTTTATCGGCTACCAGGCTGAATGGGTTGACTTCTGTTCTCATTACGGTAACGTTGAATGGTACCCAACTGAAAAGATCCTGGACATGGCAATATTGATCAGGGATTGTAAAGCTCTGTATGGAAATCAATCAGTGAGTACAACCATCGCGCAGGGGATCGGTGTTAATTATTACCTGGAGAAAAATCCAAAAAGTGAAAACGTACTTATGTATACACCAAATGAAATACTGTTATGAAATTCACCTCTCACGGAAGACAATACGAAATAGATCGCTTTGGCGTGATCGTACAGACTGATCACCGCCCTTATGTTTATGATGCAGCATATTCTGCCACTTATGATACCGAAGCCTACAGAGCCGGTTCAAATGTGCTACAGGCACTGCGGATTGGATTTGTTACGGCTGCCCATGGCCAGCGGGTTAATTCAATCCTGGATGCAGGTTATGGTAATGGTGCGTTTATGCAGTTTGCCAAAACGCATATTCCGAATGTATATGGGCACGATGTTACAGGCGTAATGGTGCCAGGTTGTTATATCATGCCCGAGTTTGTAAAGGCTGATGTTGGGACATTCTGGGATGTGCTGGAGCATTTCCCATCCCTTGATTTTGTAAAGGATCTGCCGTTTGAAACAATCTGCCTTTCATTGCCTTACTGCCACATGATCACCCAGGGAAAGGAATGGTTTGATGTTGTTTATAAGCATCGCAAGCCAGATGAGCATATCAGGCATTTCAACGAGTTTTCCCTTTCGTCCTTGATGGATAGCTATGGATGGAAAACGATAGCAGTTTCAGGGCATGAAGACATCGTGCGCAAGTCAACCCATGGACTGCAGAATATTTTATCAATGGCTTTTAAAAGGAAATAGAATGATCGACTTGGTATATGTTCTCGGTACCGGATCCAAGTGGCAGGATAACGAGTTGCGCTATTCCCTTCGCAGCGTAGAAAAACATCTATCCGGATACGGGCAGCTCTACATCGTGGGATCTTGTCCGGATTGGGTCACTAATGCGGTGCATATACAAATGGCTGATGAGTTTGGTTACAACCGGGACAAGAACATTTACTCCAAAATTTACATTGCCTGCCGGCAAAAGAAGATCAGCGACAACTTTCTGTTTATTAATGATGATCATTTTTTCTTACAGAACTTTGTCGCTGATCAAGTTCCATATTACCACAAAGGAGATCTTTTTCATGCATTCAATAGCCGGCCGCATGCTGATCATTACAGGGTCACGCTCAGTAACACCTACTGGTACCTGAAAAGAAATTACCTTCCTACAAATCATTTTGATGTACATACCCCGATTATATACAACAAGCGGGCGTTTATATCCGCTGTTTCTATTGCCGATTGGGACGTTTACTACGGATACGGCATAAAATCACTTTACGCCAACAGCCTGAAGATTGCCGGGGAGCAAACATCTGACTGCAAAGTAGATTCTGCCAAAACCAGGACTGAAATCGTGCACAGGATCAATGATCGACCGTTTTTCAGCATTGGCGACAACGCTTTGAATGACGATATGAAATCGCTCCTGGAAGATCTGTATCCTGTGCCATCCAGCTGGGAGAATTAAACGAACGGGTTATTTACTTTCCTGATCGATTCATTGACACGATTTTCCCGTTTTACGTCATAAATATTTATTACCATCGTCTCGCTTGTGTGTCCGTTTAGGGTAGCGGCTTCCTTGGCCGAAAGCACGTCCATGATTTCCGTGGTATTGCTGTGCTTAAGGGAGTAAAAATCTGCCTTTATTTTCATGGGTATTTTCACATGTTTACGCCACCAACGCGAAATTTGGTGCGGGTTAATGGCTAGGTCACCAGGCTTAAGATATTTTGAAAATAGAAATTGATCGGCAGCAGCTTCATAATACACTTCCTTCCAAAGTGGGAGAGCCAGGTTTTTAATTGGTCTCCAGATTTCCCTGCCGGCCCTTCCTTTTAACACCACTGATTTGTAGCGCTGGTTTTCCAGATCGACATCCGCCTTTTTTAACTTCATAATTTCTGTTAGCCTGGCGCCAGCATGGAAAAATATATGAAGGAACCGCCATTGGTTGTAATGTTTTTCACGAAGAAATTTGTCTACCTTTTTCCGTTCATCCATTGTTAAGGTGATGCGAATCTTCTTTATTGTTTTTCGCTTTGAAATATCACGAACGGGATTTACATCGACGGCATCGTTTTCCAGCAATTCCTTAAAAAGTACGGATAAATATTTTCGATAGTGGTTATAAGTATTATCTGACCATTGCGGTTTGGGCTTTCCGCCTTTTTTATAATATTCAATCTTTCGGAGCTTTATTTCGCCACATCTGTTAAGAATCGATTTAATATGTTTGCGCTTTATATCGCTGATTGGGATAGTAGTAAACTCAAGTTCATTAATAGCCAGTTTCAGGTATTTCAAGCAGCTTTCAATGTCATCCTTTGTCGATTTTTCAACCCGTAGATTTTTAAATGCCATGTCAAGGGCGATAGGGAAGTGAGTATGTTCGGATAAGTCTGTAGATTCGGTCGATATCCATGCCTCCTGGGAAATCCGATTCACTCCAGCTTTAATAAGCTCCAGTTCCTTAGCGACTATTATACGAACGGTAGCCTGCCGCTGAGCAAGATCGGTGAAACGATTCATGCCCTTCATTTTAATTCTTTTCCTGGTATTGACATTGTCATCGTAAAACCAGTAGGAAATAAGCCATGGAATTTTGGTATTGGCTTTTGAAGTGTTCCAATTCTTGGGCGAGTAGGAGAAATTTCCTGCCCTGCAGTTGTTGGGAAGTTGCAGCATTTTTAATCTTTTGTGGCCCCGTTTTGGGCCCCGTTTTAAAAAATGCCACCGACACGAAACATAATAAAAAAAGCCGAAACGCTTACTGGATAAGGATTTCGGCTTACTTTGAAGAGTGGGAGCACACGGGCTCGAACCGCGGACCCTCTGCTTGTAAGGCAGATGCTCTGAACCAACTGAGCTATGCTCCCCTAATTTTAGAACTGCCCCGTTTTAATTGGGAGTGCAAAGATAAGCGTTGAATTATTTCTGCAAAATTTTTTCTTGAAAATCTTATTACACATTTATTTCTTTCTAGTCCCTCTACGTTTATCCGGGAGCGCGAGCGAAGCTTCATCATAATTCAATAGTCTCAGGACGCAGTCCCGAAGGAACATAGGAGTAACAAAATTAGAAACTTTGTACAGTGGCGTTAGTTACGAGCATTGTTTTTTGGTCAGAATTTTTAAGATTCTTCAACCTCTTAGTTTCCTGATAGTACTGAAAAAAGAGAAATCCGGATAATATTAATCCAAAAACACTTTTCCTGTCTAAATAAAGCCAGATACCTACTAAAGAAAGGACAATTCCAAAAATTAAATACCATGAACGCATATCGTAGTTGTGGGGCGTGAAGACTTTTGCGATATCCTCATCCGAATAACCACTGTTTTTTAATTCTTCTCTTATTTCACCTTCGGTAAAACCAGAACGAACCTTTTTTTGTAGTTCTCCTATTTTATCATCAGTAATCATTAATAGCAGATATTTTATGTAATTGAGCTTTCTTCAATCAAACGTTACTATTTTACTACCTCAGTATAAACATTTTCCAATGCTGATGTCTTATCCAATGTTTTGATGCTACATTGATTGCACCTAACAAAAAAAGCCGCTCCGGAAAACCGAAGCGGCGCGATTATGCTAATTGAAGAAATTATTTTGCTGTAAGAACGTAGGTTCTTGATTCCTGCTGGCTGCCTCCCTGTGTGCTAACCTCTTCTATGGTTAAAGAAGTACTGGTTAAGCTAACAATTTTAAAATAGCTTGGAGAATACTCCTCTCCGTAAATGGAATAAATCTTGGCAGCATTTGCTACTTCGGGGTGCCATTTCCAGTTCATGAACTGAGTTGATGCATCATCCCCTCCGTCGGTAATGTGGATAAGGAAGCTGCCGGCAGCCGAGAAAAAGAAAGTAATGGTAGCGTCTTCTCCCAGGTCGTTATTACCGGTAAAAAGATATTCACCATCTTCCTGGTCTCTTTCAAGTGCCCAGCTTTTCAATAAAGGTTTTTTATCGGCACTAATGGTAAGATCATCAGCTTTCGCAGCTTTTACAGTAAAAATATCATCGTATTGCGTATACGAAAAACTGATAGAATCTTCAGAGATCTTAACACCACTAATAGCAGTAATATCATCTCCGCTTAAATTGATAGTGACACTGTCAACCGGTTTGAATTTACCTGTTACGGCAGATTGATCAACATCAAATGCAATAAGATAAGTACTGTCGCTGAAAAACTCAATGGTAGCAACCTTAGGCATCACCTGCTCTTTGGGAGATACGTTGCTGTTCCTATATACTTCAATTTCAGCATTCCACCTGCCCTGCACCTGTTCAAACACGGTGGGTTCAGTTGGAGGTGGGGTAGGGGTTGAAGTATCATCTTTTTTACAAGAGAAAAAAATGCTTAACGACAAACAGAGTGCAAGATGTTTAGCATTGAAACGATAAGTCATGGGAAAAGAATTTAGATTTTTAAGTACTAACTCTAAGGCACATGCGAAACACAGAACATCAGAGTAAAGAATATTTACGGGGGAAAAACGGGTAATTACAAAAAGAATTGTGCAGGGATAAGGAAACTTCGATTATTGGTCACTGTTAGTTAGTGTATACACTTATGGGGTTGTGAGAAACAAGAAACAAATAACAAGAAACAAATAACAAGAAACAAATAACAAGGACCAAATAACAAGAACCAAATAACAAGAAACAAGAAACAAAATCCAGGATCAAGGACCAAAAAGCAATAAACAAGAAGACAAGAAAAAGCAATTAGCCTTTAGTAATCAGCGTATTTAAATCGACCTCCCAAAATTTCAAATCTCAAATTGTATTATATTTAGGTAATATGAATATTACACCCCTCAGATTTGTTTGCATACTGCAATTTGCTTTGGCAGGATTGATGACAGTCCTCAGTTTTGTATATATTTTCAATGAGCCTGGGTGGCATAGTATTATAAGTTTTGTTGCGTTTTGCCTGGCTGTTTATCTTGCGGCCTTTGTCTTGCAGATTATTTATAAAAACTATCCCGAGGCACCACTTTCGGCAGGACAGAAATCAACTTTCAACTGGCTTTTTGTTTTGAATTTCTTTATGCTTGCAGTGTTGCTTACCTACAATATCAATGATGTGAAGTTGCTTGCAGGTTTATCGGGCGATGAAAGTTTGGTGACAGGGCCACTCTTTTATGCAAATGTTGTTCTGCATTTGCTCACCACTTTCTTCCAGGGGTTCATTTTGGCAAATATGGTAAAACTGAGGCGTGCGCTAAACAGCAACTATGAAAAAAGCTGATAGCGGGCAGCCGTCAGCTTTCAATCTCAAATCCACCAATTCTTATGGGAATATGCCCAATTCTGCGTAACTGGTAGCCACTTTATTGATGGCTACAACGTAGGCGGCAGTGCGCATATCCGGTATTGAAGGATTACTGTTCCATGCATCAATGATTTCGCGGGTTGCAGAAATCATTGTTTCTTCGAGTCCTGAATATACAAGATCGGCTTCATCCGGTCCGTGCATAATGAATTCCCGTTCCTGGTCGGCTACTTGTTTACCGGTAAGCTTTTCAATTTCGCCAAGTATGGCATGGTTCAGGTTTTCGGTAAATCTTTTTTCCATGCGTCCGTAACGTACATGACTCAGATTTTTCAGCCATTCAAAATAACTTACGGTAACGCCACCCGCATTCAGGTACATATCCGGCACCACCAATACTCCTTTTTTAATAAACACCTCATCGGCTTCGGGCGAAAGTGGTCCATTAGCCGCCTCACCAATGATTTTGGCTTTAACGCGTGGAGCGTTTTCGCCATTGATAACATTTTCAAGAGCTGCGGGAATGAGAATATCACAGTCCAGTTCCAGCGCTTCGGAAGATTGCAATATATTGGTAGCCCCCGGATAATTAAGAATAGTGCCTTCTTTTTTCCTGTGTTTAAAAACCTCTTCTTCATTCAAACCATCAGGGTTATAAATAGCGCCTTCAAATTCGGCTATTGCAACCACTTTGGCGCCACCTGCCCTGAAAAATTTAGCTGCATGGTAGCCCACGTTTCCCAAACCCTGCACAATCACTCTTTTTCCTTTTACACCAACAGGCAGCCCCACTTTTTCCATCAGGTCCTTCATTGTGCATATTTCGCGAATGCCGTAAAACACGCCCAGTCCTGTAGCTTCCCTGCGTCCACGAACACCGCCCTGCGTAACAGGCTTACCGGTAACGCAGCCCAACGCATCAATTTCGCCAGGCTTCATGCTGATGTAAGTATCCAGTATCCAGGCCATTTCACGCTCGCCCGTTCCGTAATCGGGTGCGGGTACGTCGGTGCCGGGGCCTATAAAGTTCTTTTTAATCAGTTCATGTGTATAGCGGCGCGTAATTTTTTCTAACTCGTAGGGAGTATATTTTTTAGGATCGATATTAATGCCTCCTTTGGCTCCTCCAAACGGAACATTCACAATAGCGCATTTGTAAGTCATCAGCGCAGCCAATGCCATTACCTCATCCAGGTTAACGGTAGTGGCAAAACGAATACCACCTTTGCAAGGCATTTTGTGGTGAGAGTGCTGTACGCGGTATGCTTTTATAGATTCAATTTTATCGCCGATCTTAACCGGGAAATACATACGGTATACAGAGTTGCATTGTTTGATCTGTTCCAGTATACCGGGATCCCAGGAAGTAAAACGCGCTGCCTTATCGAAACTGGCGGTAACGGCGTCAAAAAAACTATATTCTGGTTGTGCGGACATATAGCAATGTTTTTAAAGGTTTATTGTTGACAAAAAAATAGGCAATCGTAAAAACTGCTACTTCCCCTTTTCCTTTTCCAACCTGCTTATCTTCCGGTCGATATTGATCAGGAAGATGAACAATCCTGCAAGAATTACAGCCAGTACAGTTACCACCACATATATCTTTCCGTTACTGCGCATGCCATCGGCCATTTCTACCGTTTGCTGGGCATTTAACGAAAGCGTGGTGATCAAAAACGCAAGGAAAAGGAAAGCTTTCTTCTGAACAAACTTACGCATGTAAAAGGTTTTTATCTTCAATTTGACGTATACGAATAACCAGGGAGCTGATCCACAAGCCCAGTAAAATAAAACCAGGAACGGCTGCCGGCCAAAAGATCATTCTCATGCGGGTGTCCATATCTCTTGGGTCGGCCCCAGGATTGCCCATGCCACCCGGATGCAGCGATTCCATCATGCGGGGAATGATCCACAATGCGGGCAACAGCATCACAAAAGCAAATATATTATATACTGCGCCTACTCTTGCCCGTTTGTCTATGTCGGTAATGGAGTTTCTTAACACAAAATAAGCCGCATATATCAGCAATGCAATGGCTGAGCCTATCTGCTTAATATCGTTGCTCCAGGGCTTGCCCCAGGTGTAATTGGCCCAGATGGCGCCCGTAACAATGCCGAGTACGCCATACAACATGCCGGTAGCGGCATAAGAAGTAGCTTTAATATCACTGAGCAAATCGGGTTTTCTTAAAAAACGAATGGAGTAGTATACTGAACATCCGCACAACGCCATCATTCCAAACCACATAGGCACATGGAAATAGATGTTGCGTATTGTTTCGTTCAAAATGGCTTTTCGGGGTACTGCCATCAAAAAACCGCCAAGCAAAACGTACGATAATAATACAATACAGAGTAGCTTCCACCAGGACAATTTCATCCTATATTTTTTATCTTTTATATTGGTAGGATGGAACTGCGCATAAGCTCTCTGTCCGCATCGAAGCTATGATGCTCCGTTTCATCCTTTTTAATTTATATAGAGACAAACCTACATCAATTTAGTCAATGAACAATAGCGTTTAATCTTTCCATAAGAAAGGAAAGAGGATAACAGCCATTACCATTACCAGTCCGTTCAGCCCGGTAAGCAGCCATACCATGTCTGTAAAAGCGCCTTCTTTGAAAACTTCGCCTAGTCCCGCTTTGGAAATGCGCATGAGCAACAGCAATTGCGGAATGATAATAGGAAACCCCATAATAGCCATTAGGGAAGCCTGTTGCTGTGCTTTGGCAGCTATGGCCGCCAGCATGGTAAATACCAGGCTAAGACTGATGGAGCCCAAGGCCACAATGCCTGCAAATTGCCAAAAATGAACAAGCGGATTGCCTAGCAACAGTTGAAACAATAACAGGCTTATACTGCTCATAAGCAGCATAACAATCATATTATACAACAGTTTGGCTATGATGAACTGAACTGGCCCTGCAATAGAATAGAAGTACAGCATTCTGCCTCGTGTTTCCTGCAAAAAACTTTTGGCAACAGCATTCACGCAAATAAAAAGCTGAATCATCCAGAAAAGACCGTTCCATACATTGGTTTCTGGTTGTTCCAATGAAAGGTACAGTACAAAAATGGTAGAGGCAACGTACAACAGCACACCATAGAATGTATATTGCTGCCTCAGTTCCAGCAGCAGATCTTTCTTTAATAGCGTAACGATGTGTTTGTACATGCGGCAAAGATAGGTGGTAAGGGGCAAGGTGTAAGCGGTAAGGTGGAGGGAGAAGAAACAAGAACAAAGAACCAAAAATCAAGAACCAAGAAACAAAATCCAAGAAACAAAAACAAGAACCAGGATGCCAAAGAATAAGAACCGGTAGCCGGGGGACAAAATCTTAAATCTCAAATTATAAATCTTTGTTGTCCGGTTAAAATTTTAAAAAATCGCTGAAGCCCTTTGCTGTAGCGGGCTTTGCTCCCTCTCCGCGAGGGGAGGGTTGGGGTGAGGCGATACACTGAGCTTCAACCGCTTAACTTAGTTAGTCGGACACTAATGATTATAAATCAGAAATTCCAAAGCATCTTCTGCACCGCGGCTCGTACATATCTTTTTCGCCTAGAACCACTTGCGTTTCGTGTTTGGTTTTTCGGTAAGAGTAGCTGGCTATATTGCCGCATCGCACACAAATTGCATGAAGCTTTGTTATGTACTCGGCGGTAGCCAGCAAAAAAGGCATTTGCCCGAAAGGCTTGCCGGTATAATCCATATCCAATCCTGCAACAATTACCCGTATGCCCTGCGATGCAAGCTGATTGCAAACATCGGTGATCTGTTCATCAAAAAATTGTGCCTCATCAATTCCAACAACCTCTACGTCCTCCGTTAACAATAAAATGGAGCGCGCATTGTCTATCGGGGTGGAAACGATTGAGTTTTCGTCGTGCGACACGATTTCTCTTTCCCTATAACGCTTGTCTATGGAAGGCTTGAATATTTCAACCTTCATGTTTGCAATCCTTGCCCTCTTTAATCGCCTGATCAGCTCTTCGGTTTTTCCACTGAACATAGAGCCGCAGATCACTTCGATCCATCCTCTCCGTTCGCCTCTGATATATGGTTCGATAAACATTTAATAATTTTTATGGCAAGGTGTTTGTAAGTTCTTTGTAACTTCAACGAAAATAAAATACTTCACAGGCAGGGGGCGCCTGCCCGAATGAGTCAGGCGGGCAAAAATACCATATTCAAATGGAACGTATCGGCGTTTTGATCAGCAAATTACAGGAACTTTACCAGCAACGTGCTACACCTGAACAGATTATCCACGTGGTTCAGATGTTGCAAACGGAGCTGTTTCTATTAAAGCAGCAACAACAAAATGCGCCCGAACGTAAAAAAATTTCAGTGCTGATGCCTGCCGGAATAAATGTGGCGGTTAATGATGCTGTTGCAACGCATGACAATGGCGGAGAAACGCGGGATGGAAAAACAGAATCATTTTCTGAAAAGCCTGCAGCGCTGGCAAAAACGGAGGAAGAAGTTGTGAAAGAAGAGCCGGTGGTTGAAAGAAAACGCTTTAATGTGTTGGAAGAAGTGCCTACATTGGCACATCAGCCACAGGTAAAGGAACTCAACGAAGTAATTGGTGGAAGAGAGCTTTCGTTGAACGACAGGCTGAATCAGCCTAAAGTTGAACTGGCGGAAAGACTGAAGGAAGAACCTTTAAAGGATATTAAAAAAGCCATTGGGCTGAATGACAGGTTTATTTTTATTACTGAATTGTTTCGTGGCGACGAAGCCATGTATGAACGCTCTTTAAAAACGATCAATCATTTTACAATATTCCCCGAAGCTGAATTCTGGATACAGCGGGAACTTAAGCTAAAGCTGGGTTGGAAGGACGATCATCCCTCTGTTAAGCAATTTGATCAGCTTGTTAAAAGACGGTTTCTCTGAATATACCCAATAATTTTTTCAGTAGCTCCCCTGTTTGAGCGTATGTATTGAGCAGCCGCTTCCCCGCTTTTTTTCAGATCCTCTTCGTTACTCCAAAAACGGTTTAATACCGATTCCAGCTCCAAGGCATTTTCTATGCTGGTAGCACCCCCGGTAGCTTCCATTTCAATCGCTTCGTAATGATCGTCGTAGTAAGGTCCGAATATAACAGGCTTTCCATATACGGCAGCTTCGAGTATATTGTGCAAGCCGGTGCCAAAGCCGCCGCCTACGTAAGCAATGTCTGCATAATAATACAACCTCGAAAGCATTCCGATATTGTCGATAATCAGCGTGTTGACAGCATTATCATTATTATCCTGGCTATTGCTATTGTTCCCTTTTAATTTCGAAAAGCGGATCGAACCAGGAAATTCTTTTTGCACGTCTCGAATGTTTTCTTCGTCTACCTCGTGGGGAGCAATAATAAAGCGGAGGTGTTTGTTCACCCTTGCGTAATGTGTCAGTTCTTCTTCGTCGTCCGTCCACGTACTACCGGCTACCAATACCCTGTGTCCTTTGCAGAAAGCTTCCACCTCCGGAATAGGTAAAAATGCATTTGCAATAGCGGACACTCTGTCAAACCGTGTATCACCAGACAGGGTTACATTTTCCCTGAAGCCAATGCTGTGCAGCATGGTTTCTGATTCGGCGGTTTGTACAAAAAAATGCCTGAAGCATTGTAAAGTGTTACGCCAGTACTGACCATAACTTCTGAAAAAGACGTCTCCCTTGCGAAATACGCCCGATACAAGCAATACGGGTACCTGCTTTTTTCTGAGCGCATTCAAGTAGTGAAACCAAAACTCATATCTTATCCACAATACCAGTGTTGGCTTTATAATGTTGATGAACTTTTTTGCGTTGGCAGCCGTATCAAGCGGCAGGTAAAAAACAAGATCGGCGCCTGCATAATTTTTTCTTATTTCGTAACCGGAGGGGGAGAAGAAGGTAATGATAACGATCAGTCCGGGGTGATCTTTTTTTAGCTGTTCCACCAATGGCCGGCCCTGTTCAAATTCACCCAGCGAAGCGCAGTGCATCCATACCACACCTGCATTATCTTTTGGTAAATTATTTACGGCTACTCTCAGACGTTGGAAGATACGTTTCCGTCCGTTGATCCATTGTTTTGCCTTGGGGTTCCAGAGTGACGCAAGTCTTATGCCCGATCCATACAGAAAGGTAAAAATGTTATATAATAAAGTGATCACAGTTGCTATGTATTAAAATATGACACAAATCTAATACCTAATGATTATCCTATACATATTTTACTATTTTTGCAACCATTTAAAATACGGGTTATTATGCGGACTATACAAATGGTAGATTTAAAAAAGCAGTACGAGCATATTAAGCAGGATGTAGATGCTGCTATTCATGAAGTGCTGGATAACTGCAACTTTATTAATGGAAAACCCGTTCAGGACTTTGCACGCAGTTTGGAAGCCTACCTGCAGGTAAAACATGTTATTCCCTGCGCCAACGGTACCGACGCTTTGCAAATAGCATTGATGGCGCTTGGTTTGCAACCGGGCGACGAAGTGATTACGCCATCCTTCACTTATATTGCCACCACGGAAGTAATAGCCTTGCTGCAATTGAAGCCTGTTTTTGTAGAGGTTGATCCCAAGACTTTTTGTATTGACGCACAAGCTATAGAAAAAGCAATCACACCCAAAACAAAGGCAATCGTACCTGTACATTTGTATGGTCAGGCTGCCAATATGGAAGCGATTATGCAAATTGCCAATAAGCACGGTTTATATGTAGTAGAAGACAATGCGCAGGCAATAGGATGTGATTATACGTTTAGCGATGGAACAAAAAAGAAATCTGGTACCATTGGAACGATAGGCTGCACTTCATTTTTCCCATCAAAAAACCTGGGATGTTATGGCGACGGTGGCGCTATTTTTACAAACGACGATTCGCTGGCAGGCAAATTAAAAATGATTGCCAATCACGGGCAGAGTAAAAAATATTATCACGACGTGGTAGGTTGCAACTCAAGGCTCGATACCCTGCAGGCGGCAGTGCTGAATGTAAAGCTTAAAAAGTTAGATGATTATATTGCTGCAAGGCAGAAAGCTGCAGCCTTTTACGACAAAGCCTTTGCCGGCAATCCCAAAATTACAACGCCGTTTGTGGCAGATTATACCAACCATGTGTATCACCAGTATACTTTAAAACTGGAAGGTGTAAACCGCAACCAGTTGAGTGAGTTTCTTGCCACTCACAATATCCCTTCCATGATCTATTACCCCGTACCTGCCCACAGGCAAAAAATGTTTGAGGCTTTTGGAGGATCAGCCTTCAACCTGCAGGTTACAGACTGGTTAACAGAAAGAGTAATATCCCTTCCCATTCATACAGAACTCGACGACGATCAGCTTGCCTTTATTACAGAAAAGGTAAACGAATTCACTCATCATTAAAACATTACTAAAAAATGAAAATTGCAGTTGTAGGAACTGGTTATGTAGGACTGGTAACGGGAACATGTTTTGCAGAAACGGGAAACAATGTAACGTGCATTGATATCGATGAAAACAAGGTTAAGAAATTATCTGCAGGACAAATTACAATTTATGAACCTGGATTAGAGAAGATATTTTTACGAAACATAAAAGAAGAGCGGCTAAGCTTTACAACCAACCTGGCAAAAGGAGTGGAAGAAGCAGAAGTTATTTTCCTGGCTTTACCTACACCTCCCGGTGAGGACGGGTCGGCAGATTTGAAATACGTACTGGGTGTTGCAAAAGATTTGGGTACCATTATTAAACCCGGGCAGTACAAGGTAGTTATTGATAAAAGTACAGTGCCGGTAGGTACTGCTGAAAAAGTGGAAGCTGCTATTATCGAAAGTTCAAAAAAAGTACTTCCTGCCGGGCAAAGCCTGAAAAGCGTGGGTGCTTTTGATGTGGTTTCCAATCCCGAATTCTTACGGGAGGGTGTAGCCGTAGATGACTTTATGAAACCCGATCGGGTAGTGATCGGGTCGTCGTCCGAGCGGGCCAGGAAAGTAATGAACGACCTGTATGCACCGTTTGTACGGCAAGGCAATCCTGTTATTCACATGGATCTTCGCTCGGCTGAACTAACAAAATATGCAGCTAACTCATTTTTAGCTACAAAAATTTCATTTATGAATGAAATTGCGCAACTCTGTGAAAGGCTTGGTGCTGATGTGGATATGGTGAGAAGGGGCATTGGAAGCGACGACCGTATCGGCAAAAGGTTTTTATTTCCCGGTATTGGCTACGGGGGCAGTTGCTTTCCCAAGGATGTGCAGGCGCTTGTTAAAAGCTCGGAGGACGTGAATTACGACTTTAAGATTTTAAACGCGGTGATGGATGTAAATGAGAAACAAAAACTGCATCTCATCCCTAAAATAAAGGACTATTTCAAAGGCGATTTAAAAGGGAAAAAAATTGCTGTGTGGGGGTTGGCATTTAAGCCCAATACAGACGACATTCGCGAAGCGCCGGCATTGTATATAATAGATGCTTTATTAAAAGAAGGCGCTTCTGTAGAAGCATATGATCCCGAAGCCATGAACAATGTAAAACAGGTATTAGGCGATAAGATTGTTTTTGCAGAAAACCAGTACGATTGCTTACGAGGAGCCGATGCATTGGTAATTGCTACAGAGTGGAACGAATTTCGCACGCCCGATTTTTTGAAAATCGTTTCAAACCTTAAAAACAAAGTGATCTTCGACGGGCGCAACCTGTTTGACACAAACGCTATAAAAGAACTTGGGTTCCATTACGAAAGCATAGGCAGGGCCCTGGTTTTGCCGAAGTAACAACATGAAAAAACGAATATTGATTACCGGTGCCGCCGGATTTTTAGGATCTCACTTATGTGACCGCTTTGTAAAAGAAGACTATCATGTTATTGGCATGGATAATCTTATTACAGGCGATCTCAAAAACATCGAGCATTTATTTCCGTTAGAATCCTTTGAATTTTACCATCACGACGTTTCCAAATTTATACACGTGTCTGGCACGTTGGATTATATTCTCCATTTTGCTTCACCCGCAAGTCCTATCGATTACTTGAAGATACCTATTCAAACACTAAAAGTAGGTTCGTTAGGTATTCATAATTGCCTGGGATTGGCTAAAGTGAAGGGAGCCAGAGTATTGATCGCTTCTACTTCAGAAGTATACGGCGATCCCCTGGTGCACCCGCAAACCGAAGACTACTGGGGAAATGTAAATCCCGTGGGTCCCCGCGGTGTTTACGACGAAGCCAAACGTTTCCAGGAGGCTATTACAATGGCTTACCACACTTACCATAATGTTGAAACAAGAATTGTGCGCATCTTCAATACCTATGGGCCACGCATGCGGCTAAACGACGGCAGAGCTTTGCCGGCTTTTATCGGGCAGGCGCTCAGAGGGGAAGATCTGACTGTTTTTGGCGATGGTTCACAAACGCGTTCTTTTTGTTATGTAGACGATTTGATTGAAGGCATTTACCGTTTGTTGCACAGCGACTATGTTAATCCTGTTAACATCGGCAATCCCGATGAGATCAGTTTAAAGGATTTTGCGGAAGAAATAATAAAATTGACCGGCACTCATCAGAAAATCGTTTATAAACCGTTACCTACAGACGATCCCAAGCAGCGGCAACCAGACATCAGCAGGGCAAAGGAAATTTTAGGATGGAAGCCAAAGGTTAGCAGAGCAGAAGGGTTGAAAATCACTTACGATTACTTTAAAGCATTGCCCAAAGAGGAATTATATAAATTGCCTAAAGAGTTTAAAAAATAAACACATGTTAATTTACCAGGACATTATCGATAAAAAAGCCAAGCTGGCTGTAATTGGTTTAGGATATGTCGGACTGCCCATAGCATTGGAATTTGCTAAAAAAGTAAGCGTAATTGGTTTCGATATCAACGCAAAACGAATCGACATGATGAAGAATGGCGTTGACCCCAGCAATGAACTCGATTCGTCGGCATTTGAAAATTCCGATATCGTATTCACCAATTCGCTGGATGTATTGCGTGAGGCGAAATTTTTCATTGTTGCTGTTCCTACGCCGGTAGACGATCATAATGTTCCGGATTTAATTCCCGTTACAAAAGCCTCGGAAACAATTGGCAAGGTGATCAAAAAGGGCGACTATGTTGTTTACGAGTCAACCGTATATCCCGGTTGTACCGAAGAAGACTGTTTGCCGATCATTGAGTCGTTAAGTGGCTTAAAAATGGGCGAGGATTTTAAACTCGGCTATTCTCCTGAGCGCATCAATCCAGGCGACAAAGAGCACACGTTGGCAAAAATTATAAAAGTAGTTTCTGGTTCAGACGCAGGTGCGCTTGAAGAAATAGCCAAAACTTACGAAATTGTAGTAAAGGCTGGTGTACACAGGGCATCTTCCATTAAAGTGGCAGAGGCGGCAAAAATTATCGAGAACACACAGCGCGACCTCAATATTGCATTGATGAACGAGTTGTCGATCATCTTCGACATGATAGGCATCAATACATACGAAGTACTGGAAGCAGCCGGAACCAAATGGAACTTTTTGCGGTTTCAGCCGGGGTTAGTGGGTGGTCACTGTATTGGAGTTGATCCTTATTATCTTACCTATAAATCAGCCTCTTTAGGGTATGATTCAAGGGTTATTCTTGCAGGTCGTGTCATCAACGACGAAATGCCGCTCTACGTTGCCAAAAAAGTAGTGCAGCATATCATCAAACATTCTAAAGAAGCCACTGGTGCACGAGTGCTGATCATGGGCGCCACCTTTAAGGAAAATGTGAGCGACATACGCAATTCCAAAATCATCGACATGGTGAAGGAATTAAGGGCTTTTTCGCTGAATGTTGATATCGTGGATCCTCACGCCGACAGCGAAGAACTGCAGCACGAATATGGCTTTCCTTTATCGCCGGCAGCAGGTAAAAACTACGATGCCGTGATTTTGGGAGTGCCACACACAGAATATAAAAATCTTACAGAAGAGTATTTGCTCGGTATTACCAATCCGAATGCTATTTTTGCAGACCTGAAAGGGTTATACAGAAATACGTTTTCGAAATTGAAATACTGGAGTTTATAATGTCATCATACCATAAAACAATTGGAATAACAGGGGGAGCCGGTTTTATCGGCTCTCATGTTATACGGCTGTTTGTAAAGAAATACACCAACTATCGCATCGTTAACATAGATGCGCTTACATATGCCGGCAACCTTGAAAACCTGAAAGATGTAGACCAGCTTCCCAACTACGTGTTTGAGCATGTTGACATCTGCAACGAAGCTGAGGTAGATCAACTATTCTCGCGCTATCATTTCGATAGCATTATACACCTCGCAGCCGAAAGCCATGTAGACCGGTCTATTATGGACCCACTGGCATTTGTGAAGACCAACGTTTTGGGTACCGGCGTTTTGTTGAATGCCTGCAGGAAATATTGGAAAGACTTTTCCGACAAACTTTTTTACCACGTTTCTACAGATGAAGTATATGGCTCGTTAGGAGAAACAGGTTTTTTTACAGAAACCACTCCTTACGATCCCCGCTCTCCCTATTCCGCATCCAAAGCGTCTTCCGATCACCTGGTTATGGCTTACTACCATACCTATGGGTTGCCTGTGGTGCTTTCTAACTGTTCCAACAATTACGGATCGCATCATTTTCCTGAAAAGCTGATTCCCCTCATGATCAATAACATCATACACAATAAACTTCTGCCAGTATACGGCAAAGGTGAAAATGTGCGCGATTGGCTTTGGGTAGAAGATCATGCCAGGGCTATTGATACCATTTTTCACAAAGGAAAGAAAGGCGAGAAATACAATATAGGTGGACACAACGAGTGGAAGAATATTGATCTGGTGCTGCTGCTTTGCCGTATTATGGACAGGAAGCTGGCCCGTTCAGAAGGCGCATCTGCAAAATTGATCACCTATGTAAAAGACAGGGCGGGGCATGATTTGCGATATGCCATAGATGCAACAAAGCTGGGGAAAGAGCTCGGCTGGAAGCCTTCTTTGCAATTTGAGGAGGGACTTGAAAAAACTGTTGACTGGTATTTGCAAAACCAGCAATGGGTACAACATGTAACTTCCGGCGCTTACCAGCAATATTATGCCGATCAATATCAAAAGAGATAAAGAAACCTTCTTATCTTCATCGCTCATTACGGTTAATTAAATTTCATGCCTTTTATTACTACCAATATTCCGGGATTACTGGTTTTTCAACCTATGGTTTTTGAAGATGCCAGGGGTTATTTTTTTGAGAGTTATAATGAAAATACTTTTCGCAATGAAGGGCTGAACTGCCGCTGGGTGCAAGACAATCAATCCTCTTCTTCGTACGGTGTAATACGGGGGCTGCATTTTCAAATCACTCCCAGGGCGCAATCAAAATTAATAAGAGTATTGGAAGGCGTAATATGGGATGTTGCTGTAGATATTCGCAAGGGGTCGCCTACTTACGGTAAAGCCTACGGTATAGAGCTTTCGGCAGACAACAGGTTGCAGTTGCTTATACCCAAAGGATTTGCGCACGGTTTTTCTGTATTGAGCGAAAGAGCAACTGTATTATATAAATGCGATGAGTTCTACGACAAGGCATCGGAGAGAGGCATTATGTATAACGACCCTATATTAAACATCGACTGGAAAGTTCCGGCGGCCAATGCCATACTCTCCGAAAAAGATCAACATAACCCGCTGCTAAAAGATTGCGTTCACGATTTTGTATTTGAAGGTTAGTAACAACAGCATGCAAAAGCCAATAATAGTTGTAACAGGCGCCAACGGTCAACTTGGACAATGTATACAGGATATAGCAACCTCTAACAATAACTTTGATTTTATTTTTTTATCAAAGTCCGATTTGTCTATAGAAGATGAAGTGGCTGTGAACGAGTTTTTCAAAAAAACAACGCCTGCCTTTTGTGTCAATTGCGCTGCATACACCGCTGTTGACCTGGCAGAAACAGATAAAGAGCGTGCTTTTGCTGTGAATGCTTATGCCGTTGGGGTATTGGCGAAGATCTGCGGCAGCTATGGAACCAGGTTCATTCACATTTCAACTGATTATGTGTTTAAAGGCGATAGCCCAATTCCTTATAAAGAAAATGCACCAACGGCCCCCATCAATGTATACGGAGCTTCAAAGGCAAAAGGGGAGGAGTTGGCAATGGCGCAAAATGCCGGAGCAATTGTGATCAGAACTTCGTGGGTATACAGCGAGCATGGGAAAAATTTTGTAAAAACAATGTTGAAGCACATGCAGGAGCGTGAAAGTATTAATGTGGTGAACGATCAAACCGGATCGCCTACCTATGCGCCCGATCTGGCGAAAGCCATATTGCAAATAATACATGCAGGAGCCACCAAGCCCGGTATTTACCACTACTGCAATGCAGGTACAATTACCTGGTTTGAATTTGCACAAGAAATAAAAGAATTAAGCGGCAGTCATTGCCAAGTAAATCCCATTCCATCATCGTCCTATTCAACGCCCGCTAAAAGACCAGCTTATTCTATTTTAGATACAACTGCTATTACGCAGGCTTATGGCATTGAAATGCGCCCTTGGAAAGAAAGTTTGAAAACCTGTATAAAGCGGCTGGGGTAGCGGTCAGCAATCAGGTATCAGCTGTCAGCTATGAGCGATTTTGCTGTACGAAGTCTCTGACTTCGTTACTTCCTATGTTCTTCCGGGACTTAGTCCCGGCTTGGAGCACATCTTTAACTTCTAGCTTCAAACGTTAAACCCCAAACACCCAACCTCATATTCCTACCAAAAACTGCGAATTAATATACTGGGCAACGGTTTGTACGTTTTGGCTGTTTTCAAATACTGCCAGTTGCCTGTCTGCCCCTGTACCGTTTTCAATAATTTTCTGAACAGTTGCCAGCCGGTGCCGCGAACCAAGATGATCCACCATATCGTCTACAAAATCAAGCAGCTCATAAATCAGCACACGGGTGTTCACTTCTTCTTCTTTTCCAAAATCGATCAAATGCCCATCCAATCCATAACGGCTGGCTCGCCATTTATTTTCGTTTACCAGCGCACGTGAGTATTGTATAAAGTTCATATTCTGCATACGCAGCGTATACAGTTTGGCGCATATTGCCTGGAAAAGCGCTGCAATGGCTATTGTTTCATCAACGGTGAGCGGCACATCACAAATTCTGAATTCTACCGTATTAAAGAACGGATGAACCCTTAAATCCCACCATATTTTTTTCGCATTGTCAATGCAATTCGTTTTAATAAGCAGGTTTACATAATTGTCGTATGCCTCAATGCTTTCAAAAAAATCAGGGATGCCTGTGCGGGGAAATTTATCAAATACTTTTGTACGGAACGATTTAAAGCCGGTGTATCTTCCTTCCCAAAATGGAGAATTGGTACTTAATGCAAATACATGCGGCAGAAAATAACGGGCGGAGTTGGCAATGTGTATCGCCATTTTACGGCTTTCCATGCCCACGTGCACATGCAAACCAAAAATGAGGTTGCTTCTGGCTGCATCCTGCATTTCATTTACTATTTCGTGGTAGCGGATATTATCGGTAATAAGCTGGCTTTCCCAGGAACTGAAAGGGTGCGTGCCCGAAGCCCCCAGCGCCAGTCCCAAACCGTCGGCTATAGATGCAATTGTTTTTCTTAACACGCTTACATCGTTAAAAGCCGCATCAATATCATCGCAAATATCAGTACCTACTTCTACTACGGCCTGGTGCATTTCTGCTTTCACTTTGTCCCGGATAATTTTCTGACCTTCAGAAACGATCTTTTGTTCATGGCTTTTGAGTTCAAACGATTGAGGGTCTATTACCATGTATTCTTCCTCAATGCCCAGGGTGAATTGTTTGTAGTTGAGATTAGCCATATGCTATACCGTTATATTATTTGTTGTGAAGAACTTTTTTGTTCAGCAATGTGTTTTATTATGATCTACCGTATTCAGCAGTCCTCGTTAATCAAGCTTTTGGCTCTTCACACTTCTTTTTACAAATTCACCCCAGGTAAGATTGTCAACGCCAGCCTTGTGTTCGGTAGCCCTTTCTATGGCATAATTAGCTGCCGTTTCAACTACCCATTCAAAATTTTCCTCGCCCACACTTGTTCTTTCAGCATCCGGGGCAGGGTTGCAAAAATCTATGGCATAAGGTATGCCGTTACGCACGGCCAGTTCCACCGTGTTGAAATCATATCCCAGGAACCTGTTCAATTTCAAAACAATGTCTTCCATTTGCCTGTAACGTTCAGGCGATGGGTTGAAATCGCTTACATATCTCAGGTGATGCGGGTTTCTCGGTTCATAAGGCATTATACGCACATGCTTGCCGCCTATACAATAACACCGGTAATATTCTTCAAAAACAATTTCTTCCTGCAGCAGCATTACCAGTTGTCCCGTTTCGCCATGCTTGTTGAAAAAATCGTCCATGTTTTCCAGCCGGTATACATTTTTCCATCCCCCGCCGGCAAAAGGTTTCATATACGCCGGGAAACCAACGTAGTTAAAAATTCCCTCCCAGTCGAGTGGAAAAGCCAGGTTGGCAAAGGAATCTTCCGAAGTATCGGTAGGCAATTCCCTGGAAGGCAGGATGACCGTTTTGGGAACCGGTACTCCTATTTTAACCGCCAGCGCATTATTAAAAAACTTTTCATCGGCACTCCACCAAAAAGGATTATTAATGACGGCTGTTCCGCTAATAGCAGCGTTTTTAAGAAATGCCCTGTAAAAGGGAACGTCTTGCGATATACGATCTACAATTACTGCATAGTCGCCCGATTCGCCTTGAATAACCTTGTCTATTAACACAGGCTCTGCTACAATGCCATCAGGTTTTTTGCTGTTGATCCGTTCTACAAACGCATTGGGAAAGGAACGTTCTTTGCCGTGAAGGATTCCGATTTTTTTCATATTGTCTATTTATCCAAACAAAGCTGCCTGGGTGATTTTATAATAGGTTTGTACTCTCGTAAGATAAGGAAAAAAAGAACCAGGAAAACAAGAACCAAAAAAACAAAAAGCAAGGAAGCAAGAATCAGGATCCAAAAAGACAAGAACCAAGAATCAAGAAACCACGAAACAAGAACCAAATCCAATAAACAAAAAACACGAAACAACAAACTACCGAAAGCACACCGCTCCATCAATCTTTGTATATTTGGGCTTTACGCTATGACAAACAAAACCGCCATACCCGTACAAACCTTTACACTCCCTTCACTGCACCTGGAACGTGAGGTTACCATTGACTTGTTTTACGCCTTTGATGCAGAAGATCGCCCCGGGGCTGTTAGTTTGCTATTAATAAACGACGGACAGAATATGGATGAACTGGGGCTGTCAAACATCCTGGCAGAAGCACGGGAAGCTGATCAGCTTTCTCCACTATTGTGCGTTGGAATTCATTGCGGAGAAGATCGTAAAAATGAATATGGCACGGCAACCGTAAAGGATTATAAGGGCAGGGGTGCAAAAGCCAGCTCGTACACCCGGTTTATTTTTGATGAGCTGTTACTTTTTGTACAGCAGCAAAGTGGCATTACTCGCTTCAAGGAAAAAGCCTTTGCAGGTTTTTCGCTCGGAGGGCTGTCGGCGTTGGATATTGTGTGGTCCCATCCCGCAGAATTTTCAAGAGCCGGAGTATTCAGCGGTTCACTGTGGTGGCGCACAAAAGGGCTCAATGAAGGATATGTGGAGGAAACCGACAGGATCATGCATGCGCTGGTGAGGCAGGGAAATTTCAGCCGGGGACTAAAATTCTTTTTTGAAACCGGTACAATGGATGAAACCGAAGACAGGAATAACAACGGCATCATCGATTCAATTGATGACACGTTGGCCCTTATAGACGAATTATTGAAAAAAGGATACAAAAAAGAAACCGACATCCTTTACTTGGAATTGCAGAACGGACGCCACGATATTGCAACCTGGGCAAAGGCGATGCCTGTATTTCTCACCTGGGGATGGGGTAAAAGCTAAAATAACTCCTTGTAGGCAGCTGCTCCCAGTTTGCCTTCATAATCGTCGATAGCCTGTTTAAGCGCCAGCGAAATTTCGTTTTCATTACCCATCGATTCCCCATCTTTGTGCGCCCCGTTTAACCACTTTCCGTCTGTTTTGGTTTTGTAAACCATGTATTCATTCTTGTCTGCGTCGCGTTGCACATTTACCGTATAGGCAATCAGCTTTTCTCTTTTTTTCTTTTTGAAAAATAAAAAATGCCCGGGGCGGCGTATTCCTTCTCTTTTGTGAAGTACTAATGCATTATAATTTTTAGGCAATATGATGCGATATTGTTCCATCTCAATTGGGTTATTATACAAACTAAAAAACAGTTACTGCATAGCCGAAAAAAAACAGCTAATAAACGAATGGTTAACAAGGGCGGTGTCAGGAATGGATTATTTCATGAGGGGTAATCAAATCGTGTGGTCTAATAAGGAAGTGGATCAAGAGGTTTAGAACAGAGGTATAATTGATCAAAGATATTTTATTCTGTAAAAATATGCAATAGCTGAATTGCTTAAAAATGATAATCGGGTAAAATTTTGTATAAAGGGATAATGCCTGGAATTAATTTTTCGGTCGGTGTCTCACCATAGCCGTCAACTTAAGAGAGACATATAGACTATATTGCCTCAGAGAGGCAACCCGTTTGTAAAAAGCCAACCCTTTAACGCTTTGCACCGTAGGTGCTACCCCTTGCCGTGCGAGGCGTCCCTGACTGCCGTCAGGCAGGCTCGCCTCGCACAATACTGTTGTCGCCTGTGGCGACTACAGTATATGATCATGGTCGCCACTGGCGACAAGAAATACGCACGACGCGAAGATGCTTCGTACAGCCGGTTTACAAACAAATAACACCTGCCCGTCCGGTCAGGCAGGTCTACGGTGCATAATCAATCACATACCCATTACTATTTTCCTAAGTTGATGGCTATGGTGTGGTACCGACCGGTAGGGATGCTGCTGACTACCCGCCAGCGAGAAATTTTATTGGCTATGCAGTAGTATGTTCTTAAGTTAAAGATGATGCACGGTTCGGAACGTTATAACATTGCTCCATCATAAACAACCAGATCCGTAGGATCGATTACATATTGAAAGGATGGATTCCAATCCATCTGTATGAAAAAAAACGGGAAGCCTGAGCTTCCCGTTCCTGTTATTATGATCCTTGTTGTTTTAGTATCCTTTTACCATAAACACGCACTCCTCAATTTTTTTAACCTGCTGCGTTCTTTCTGTGTTTTTCAGCGAAGATGAAACCGGGAGTTTTATGTGCAGATTGGCGCTGTCTTTTTTAAGACCGTCCACCGCTTTAAAAATGTTTTTTGATTTGATGGCGAACACCACGCCTTCCGCGCTGGTTTGCCGGGTGCTTAATATGCCTATGATCTCCCCTTCTCTATTGATTACAGGTCCGCCGCTGTTACCGGGATTGGCCGAAATAGAGATCTGGCAGGTGAGCGTATCGCCGTTAAAACCGGTTTTAGCGCTCAGGTAACCTTCGCCATACACAATTTCATCGCGCGGAAAGCCAAGTGTAAAAATGGGCTCCGCCAGGTCGGCCGACGATTTTTTGTTAATGCTGTAAGGCAATGCCGATACCGATTTAAACAGGCTGTCGTCTATTTTCAGGATGGCTATGTCAAGGCTATCGTCAAAATAAATGGTTTTAGCACTTAATTCAACGCCTGTGCGGCTTTGAACGGTTACTTTATCAGCCTTGTTAACTACATGCGCATTGGTTACCAGGTAACCTTTGGTATCAATTAAAAAGCCTGTTCCGCCAAACCTGGCAGGCACACCCGGTATTTCTATCCGGTTTTTTACATCGCTCAGTTCACGACGGGTGTGGTTCTGATTCTTTTCCAGGATGTCGATCTTCCTACCCAGGTTTTCAATCTGCGCTTTATCTGCTTTCGGTGTAAGCGAAGAGATCATGCCGCTGATCACCAGGGCAGTAATACCAGCTATAGAGGCAGCAACGGCTATTGTTTTCTTGGATCTGTTCCACAGGTAAACCAGTTTTCCCCTTCCGCCAAACCTGCGTATGCCACCGCTTGTTTCCAACTGGTCGTGTACTTCTTTAAGTGAAGCTCTGAATCGGCGATCTTCTTCATAGCGTTCGAGCTGGTTAACAAAAAAATGTTGTTCAACTACCAGTTGGTCTACTTCAGGATTACTCCTGCGCAATTCATTGAACAATATTTTTTCCTCCTCCGACATCTCTCCCTGGAGGTAACGCTCGATCATTTCAAGCAACCGAATGTCATCCATTTTTGTTACCATTTTTATATTGTGCAAAAAACAATTTCCTTAACCGCAGCAAACATTTATACTTCTGGTTCTTAGCATTATCGGCATTGGTATATCCAAACGCCTCTGCTATTTCCTGCATACTGCTTTTTTTAAGGTAATATGCCTCTAATAAACTTTTACAAGGTTCGCCAATATGCGCCATTGCGTGTTCCATCATCCCAAACTCCACATTTCTTTTTTCATGGCTGCCCAGATCATCCTCCACATACACTGTTTCTTCCAGTCCGTTTGCCTGCAATTCGTAGCGGCTGCTTTTCTGCAAACGCTTTAGCCACAATCGTTTACTCACGGAATACAGGTAAGTTTTGATCTGGCAGTTCAATTCAAAAACACCAGATTTCGATTTTTCATACAGTACGATCAAGGCTTCCTGGAATATATCCTTTGCGTCGTCTTCCGAGCCATTATTGTTCATTACCAGGCTTTGCACCGTGCCGAAATTGTCTTTATAGATCGTTTCAATGGCACTTTTATCATTCACAGACAAACCCCTGATCAATTCCTGTTCCCTGATGTTATTGTTCACTAAGCGAGTATTAATACTTTTTGATGCTGATTGGTAACCCAAAATTGGGTAAAAAAAATTATTTAAAAAAAGCGGGTTACCTTTTTTAGGATTCTGTATTAAATAGGAAATTTCTTTATCAAACTATTCAAAAACTATTAAGAATGAAAAAGTTATTAGTTATCCTGGCTATAGGTGCTTTCGCAGCTTGTAACAACGCAACTGAGTCTACTGAAACTCCTGCTGTTGATACTACCACAGTAACCCCAGCTCCTGAAGCAGCTCCTGTTACTCCTGATACAACTGCTGCAGCTACAGATACTACGAAAGCTGCTGATACTACCAAGCACTAAGAGATTTTACGATTTTCATATGGCAAGCAATCGTTGAGGCCACTCCTGTCCAGGAGTGGCATTTTTTTATATAACCTTCAAGCCTCCGGGCTTTTTTTTGAAAAAACATGCGGCAAAAAATGCGTTTGTTTTATTTTAAATCTTACATTTGCTCCGCAATGAACAAATCAAAAGCATACGGCTTCTTTTATTTTTTCTTCTACTTTACCGGTAGGCCGGGATTGCTTTTGTTGAAAAAATAACGAAAAACAAGAAGTTCAACATAATCGGTCCCGGCTAAAAGCCGGGATTTTTTATTCGGCAACATTAATAGAAGAATATTGTATGAATAGTACCAGCAGTACCGCTAAAACAACAACAGCAGACAAGCAGGAGGAAGGTGAGCCAGTGTCGAACGGATCACCTGGCACAGAAGCCGCTGTCACGGTCGCCATCCAGGGCTACGAAGGCAGCTTTCACCAGGTGGCAGCCAACCATTATTTCAACAACAATGTAGCAGTAATATGCTGCGATACCTTCAGGGAAGTAGTAAAAAAGGCTACCAATAAAAAAGAGAGCGATGGAGGCATTATGGCCATCGAAAACTCCATTGCCGGAAGCATCCTCCCTAATTACAATCTGCTGCAGAAAAGCAGGCTGAAAATAGTAGGCGAAGTTTACCTCCACATCCGGCAAAACCTGCTGGTAAATCCAGGGGTTACGTTAAATGATATCAAAGAAGTACATTCTCATCCCATGGCATTGCAGCAATGCCTTGAATTTTTTGACAAATACAACTGGAAGCTGGTAGAAACCGAAGATACAGCGCTCAGCGCCCGGCATCTTCAGCAACACAAAAGCAAACACATTGCAGCCGTTGCCAGCAGTTTGGCTGCTAAGTTGTTTGGGCTCGATATGCTGGCGCCAGACATACACACGCTTAAAAACAACTATACACGTTTCCTCGTATTGCAGCACGAAGACCTGGCCCAGGTAATCACCAACGCAAACAAGGCATCGGTTAATTTCCATACCGACCATTCCAGGGGTAGCCTGGCAAAAGTGCTGACAAAAATTGCCGACGGAGGAATTAACCTGAGCAAATTGCAGAGTTCTCCTATACCGGGGTCTGATTTCCGCTACTCGTTCCATGCCGATATGGAGTTCGAATCGCTCGACCAGTTTTACCAGGTAATTAAAGATGTGAAGGGATTAACAGAAGACCTGAAAATATATGGCGTATACCGCAAAGGCAAACATTACTCATAAACTTATCACATATCAATTATCACATATCACTAAGATTATGATTTCAACGGCAAAACGACTGGACGGCATTGGCGAATACTATTTTTCCACCAAGCTCAGGGAAATAGACGAGCTGAACAAGCAGGGAAAACAGGTAATCAACCTGGGCATTGGCAGCCCCGACCTGCCCCCGCATCCCGACGTTATTAAAACCCTCCAGGACGAAAGTGCGAAGCCTAACGTTCATGCCTACCAGAATTACAAAGGCTCGCCGGTATTGCGCAAGGCAATTGCCGGTTGGTATAAGAACTGGTACCATGCAGAACTCGATCCCGATACAGAAATATTACCGTTGATAGGCAGCAAAGAAGGCATTATGCATATCTGCATGACCTATATTAACGAAGGCGACAACGTATATGTGCCCAACCCCGGCTACCCAACTTACCGAAGTGCGGCTAAGCTTGCAGGAGGCAATATTGTTGAATATACGTTAGAAGAAAACAATAACTGGAAGCCCGATTTTAAGGCACTGGCAAAGCAAATAGCTGCTTCTGCCAATGGCAGGAGTGCGCTGCTTTTTGTAAACTATCCCCACATGCCTACCGGTCAATTGCCCGACAAAGCTTTTTTTGAAGAACTGGTAGCTTTTGCCAAAGCCAACAATGTATTGCTGGTGCACGACAATCCCTACAGCTTTATTTTGAACGATAGTCCGCTGAGCATTTTGAGTGTGGAAGGGGCAAAAGAGGTAGCTATAGAGCTCAATTCATTAAGCAAGTCGCAAAATATGGCGGGTTGGCGCCTGGGCATGTTATGCGGCGCCAAAGAAAGAATAGACGAAGTATTGCGCTTTAAAAGCAATATGGACAGCGGCATGTTTTTGCCCGTGCAACTGGCGGCGGCTAAAGCGCTGGGTTTAGGTAAAGACTGGTACGACAGCATCAATGCCATCTACAAACAACGAAGAGAAAAAGTATTTGAACTGCTTGAACTATTGAACTGCGAATTTTCAAAATCGCAGGCAGGCATGTTTGTATGGGCAAAAATACCTGGCAGTTACGCCGATGGTTATGCGCTGAGCGATGAAGTGCTATACGGCTCGTCTGTATTCATTACGCCGGGCGGCATATTTGGCAGTGCGGGAAATGGATATGTACGCATCAGCCTGTGTTGCACCGAAGAAAAAATACAGGAAAGCATCAACCGTATTAAAGCAAACCGTACCCGCAAAAAATAAACAATGTTCGATACAATCACAATAGTTGGTGTAGGGCTGATCAGCGGTTCCTTCGCCCTTATTTTAAAAGATAAGGGATTGGCAAAACACGTAATAGGCGTGAGCCGCACAGAAAGCAGTATTAAAAAAGCGCTGGAATTAGGCATTATAGATGAAGCATTGCCGCTTGAAGAGGCCGTTAAGAAAAGCGACCTGGTATATGTTGCCATTCCTGTAGACGCTACCATACCTATGATGCAGCGCATAATGGACCTGGTAACCGATAAGCAGATTGTTGCCGATGCCGGATCAACCAAAGAAGCCTTGTGCCTGGCGCTTGCAGACCACCCTATGCGAAAAAGATTTGTGGCAACACACCCTATGTGGGGTACAGAATACAGTGGACCTGAAGCTGCCGTGCGTGAAGCCTTTGCTGGCAGAACCTGCGTGATTTGCGAAAAAGAAAAAAGCGATCCCGACGCAGTGGCTGTTATAGAAAAAGTATACCGCGAGTTAGGCATGCGTGTTACCTATATGGATGCACACAGCCACGATATGCATGCGGCCTACATCAGCCACATATCCCATATCACGTCGTTTGCGCTGGCCAATACGGTTCTTGAAAAAGAGAAAGAAGACAATGCCATTTTTGAACTGGCAGGTGGTGGTTTTGAAAGCACGGTAAGGCTGGCCAAGAGCAGCCCCGCCATGTGGCTCCCCATTTTTAAGCAAAACAGGGAACATGTGCTCGATGTTTTAAATGAACACATTACGCAGCTCAGAAAGTTTAAAAGCTGCATTGAAAAGGAAAACTATGACTATTTGCGGGAACTGATGGAAAGCGCCAATAAAATAAACCGGATCATTAAGTAATTGGTTGAGTGGTTAGGTAGGTTAAATAAGTTGAGTGGGTAAGGACCTTAAACCCTATACCCTAAACCTTTCACCTTATGCCCCATACCTTACACCTTTTCCCTTAACTTAACTATCTTTGCGAAAATTTTTTTTATTATATGATGACATTTGAAGGGTTGGGTTTAGACGAGAGATTGGTACAGGCTACCGATGCTTTGGG
>JBQCGX010000104.1:0-30865 GCA_051955255.1 Agriterribacter sp.
TGCTGGGAAGTGTGGTGGCCGACGGGAATTTATCAGATACATCGGGCGCGTTTATTTTTTGGCAGCAACCCGACCGGTTTAGCATCGATGGCACCATTAACCGCATACGGCAGGGACAAATGATAGACGTAAGAATTACGGCTACCAGGCCTGTAAGAAAGCTGGCAGATAGTACGGCTAACAAAGCCACCGGGCAAAACGAATATTAAAGTTTATTTTTGACACCATTAAATAACCATTGTATCATGCAACTTATAACCGTTGATGAAGTAAAACAGCGATTGGATGCGGGAGAAGACCTGGTGTTGATTGATGTGCGCGAACCCATGGAAAATGCAGAGTTCAATATCGGAGGCACCCTGTTACCTCTTGGAAATATCAGGGCTATGGATATAGAAGCGATAGACTCGCTTAAAGACAAAGAAGTGATCTGCTATTGCAGAAGCGGCAACCGGAGCGGGCAGGCCTGCCAGTTGCTCGAAGCCTATGGCTTTACCAATACAAAAAATCTGGCAGGTGGTATGTTGGCCTGGCGTGAAAAATTTCAATAGTCGATTCAGAAAAGCAATATAAAACGGGTAACAATCCTTTGCAGTGATTGATTTACCCTTGTAGTTGACAGAAGGAACAGTGAACGAAAAGTGGATGACCGTTTTTGCTTATGTTTATCTTGTTTATATGCAATCAGTTGCCAGGTAGTGATGCTTCTAAATCTTTAATTGCATTATTAAAAGATAAAATGTTAAGAAAACTATTGTAATTGGATTTTTTTTTCCATCTTTGCAACGAATTGTTTCCTTTAACTCTCTACCGATTACCCCCAATTTCCTATTCTCCGGATACGAATCCAGAGTATAACAAAATCAAATCTTCCAGTATTCAGATGCCTTAACCATTTACTTATCATTATTGATAAACACCGTATGCCCTAGTCTTAATTGACTAACACCCTACGAATCATCGAGGTTTAATCCTTATTGTTTTCCAGTATCGTATTAAAGCCAATTAAATTATCAGATTGTTAGTTATCGAAATCTAATACTGTACTGAAGATGAAAATTTTTTACAGCAGGCCCATTATAGTTCCCCGTTGGATCATTTTAATGATAGATACGGTTATTGCGACTGCTTCCTTTGCACTTTCATATTTTATACTCAAAAAGTTCCAGTTCCCCATTTTAGTTCGCGGCCATTTCTTTATTTATGCGGGCTTATTCAGCGCTTTGGCGGTAACGGTTTTTTACCTCATGCGCATTCATACCGGTTTAATCCGTTACTCCAACACAAAAGATATGTTCAGGATTTTTTCCGCTATCCTGGCGGTGAGCCTGTTGTATCCGTTTGTGGCAGAGCTGGTGGGCAACCGTTTATTTAGAGTGCCCCCGGTTGATATGCCAACTTTGCTGGTACTGAACTTTTTTATCTGTTCCTCTTTGCTCATCATGCTGCGTACTTCTATCAAAGAAGTATATATCCTGGCTAAAGGGTATGCCATGTCTGATGTGAAAAGAGTATTGATTTATGGATCAGATAAGCAAGCCCTCCTGTTGAAACAGGCGATTGAAGCTGCCGGCAACGGCAAGGTGATGGTAAGTGGTTTTGTGCAGTCGGGCGGAAAGAAAATGAACGGCACTATCGAGCAAAAACGCGTGTATAACACCCGCGAAATAGCCGAACTGCACAAAAAGCTGAAAATAGATAAACTGATTTTACCCAACGAGAAATCGAGCAAGCCCGAATTCAGGAGTCTGATAGACTTGTGCCTGAACCTGGGCATTAAAATACAAACGGTTCCTCCATCTGAACAATGGGTAAGCGGCAAACTGAGCCTTGGCCAGATACAGGATCTGAAAATTGAAGACCTGCTGCCACGCAAGCCCATTCAAATGAACAACCAGCTTGTTTCGAAAGAGATTTTCGGAAAGCGTGTTCTTATTACGGGCGCTGCAGGTTCTATTGGTTCCGAAATTGTTCGACAGGTAATGTCGTACAACCCTGAAATGGTAATATTGTGCGACCAGGCTGAATCGCCCCTGCATGAAATTCAACTGGAACTGGAAGAAAAATATCCGGCTACCAAAATAAAAACATTCATAGCGAGCATCCGGAACCTGAGGAGAATGTTGATTCCTTTCAAAGAACACCGTCCACACATTGTTTTCCATGCTGCCGCTTATAAGCATGTGCCTATGATGGAAAAACATCCTGAAGAGGCTATTTTAACCAATGTGATGGGCACCAGGAATATGGCTGATCTTTCGGTATGTTTTGGGGTTGAAAAGTTTGTAATGATTTCTACCGACAAGGCTGTGAATCCGACAAACATCATGGGAGCTTCCAAACGGATTGCCGAAACCTATGTGCAGTCGCTTAACCACGCATCAAACAATCCTCCTGCCGCAGAGTTTCTGTCACGGTTAATACAGGATGACGATGATGAAGCATTCAGCGTTACGGCCAATGTAAAAACCAAATTCATTACCACACGTTTCGGAAATGTATTGGGTTCCAATGGTTCGGTAATACCCCGTTTTCGTCAGCAGATCCAGCAGGGTGGACCTATTACGGTTACCCATCCTGAAATTACCCGCTATTTTATGACGATTCCGGAAGCGGTGCAATTGGTGCTTGAAGCGGCTATAATGGGCAACGGTGGTGAAATATATGTATTTGACATGGGCGAGCCGGTTAAGATAGCCGACCTTGCTGTGAATATGATCAAACTGGCGGGACTTGTGCCGGATAAAGATATCAATATTGTATACACAGGATTGCGCCCCGGCGAAAAACTGTACGAAGAGCTGCTGAACGAAAAGGAAAAAACGTTGCCTACGCACCACGAAAAGATCAAAATAGCCAAGGTGGTATCGCGCTCTTACAAAGAAGTGTTGGGCGATATTGAGAACCTGACCGACTTATGCAAGCAGGGCGACCATTTCAAACTGGTTGGAAAAATGAAGGCAATCATTCCTGAATTTATCAGCAACAATTCAGAGTTTGCAAAGCTGGACGAAAAGCCGAAGAAAAAAGTATTGTTTGTTCCGGCATTTTCCGACTCCATCAAAATTTCTTAGAACCATTTTTACATACAAAAATGCAAAAAGCGAACTGTCAGGTTCGCTTTTTTGTTGTGGCGAGTTACAGGTTTCAAGTTGCAGGTTTCCTATTAGTATCTGAGCCGTGCAACTTGTAACCTGCACCCCTTTCCTAATTCACAATTGCCAACGCAATTCCATCGTGGTATTTGCTGCCAACGGTTTGTATAATGGTAGCTGTTACCTCTTTTGTTTCTGAAAGGAGTCTGATAAATTTCTGCACGCCCTTTACTTCGCTGTCGTTGGTTTTTTCATCCAGTATTTTTGCTTCGCGAACCACATTGTCTACAATAATCAGTGTGCCCGGCCGCGAAAGTTGCAATGCCCATTTAAAATATTCGGCATAAGGTTCTTTATCCGCGTCAATAAACACCACATCAAATACAGCACCTTCCGTTTTTAACTTAGGTAACTCTTCCAATGCATTGCCCACTCTCACGGTTACAGCGTCCGATAATCCCGCCAGGGCAATGTTGCTATTTGCTACGTCTGCATGGTGTTGGTCCAGTTCCAACGTTACCAGCTTACCGCCAGGGCGCAAAGCCCGCGCCAGCCATATAGTGCTGTACCCGCCTAACGTGCCTATTTCAAGTATACGGTCGGGGTTTCTGAGCCTGGCCAGCATATACAGAAACTTTCCCTGGTTCTCCGAAATGCTGATCTGTGGCAGATTGCCTGCAGTAATAGCCTGCTTGGTCCGTACCAGTGCCTCATCTTCTTTTACAAAAAGCCGGTTGATGAACTGGTCAACCTCGCCAAAAATATCCTTGCTCATATAGTTGAATGTTCTTCCGAAGGTAGGAAATTCGATAAAAACACGAGTAGCGGAATGGAAAGGTTGATGGATGGGTCAACGCTCATGCATGTGTTCAGGGAGCATCGGGTTGAAATCCAATGTCGTTTAGTTAACGATGAAGCGCTTGCCAAGGTTCGGAACTTTGCAGAAGACGCGTACTTGTTTTTCAGCAAGCTTATAAAGTTCCGAACCTTCACTAAACGGCATCGGATTGAAATCCAATGTCGTTTAGTAAAGGTAATCAGAACCCGGATTTTTACGAATTCGCAGGCCATTAATGCCTTCTCAACAACGGTAACGTTTAGGCTTTTATCGGTCAGACCGCCTTCGGGCGTGCCGACCGGATGTCGGCCCGTCCAAAGAATGGTCTGATGGACGACGCACGTTTGAATAGGCTGGTATTGAATTAACTAATTAACCCTTATCAGCTTTTTGCAAACAGCTTGTTTGCCGGAATCAGTTGTTTGGGAATATCAGGTCCTTTATAAAATGCATCGATCCAATACCCGCCACCACCGTTAAAATATTCAACCTTTATGGCATGCTTTCCGGGCTCAAGCTGAATATCGCCTGCCTTCTCTTCCACGCCATGATCGCCATCATTGTCTACAACTTTTTTTCCATCAATGTACAAAGCACTGCCGTCGTCTGATTGTGTAAAGAAACGGTAGTCACCCGGAGTATCAATTTGTATAAAACCATCAAATGCCAGTGCAAATGAACTGTTGCCCTTTTCAAGCGAAGTATTTACCAGGCTATCTGCAATGCCAACTTCAAGACTTTTCCATTTGCTGGAAGGAGAAAGTTTGTTGAACGAGGGCAGCTTTTTCAAATTGTCAGTCTTATAAAAACTAACGTTCAAGCCACTGTTTTCTGTAGGATGTACAACCCGGAAATACGCTGCCGTCGGCATGCTTTCATTGCCGTTCTTATCGAACGATTTTGCCTGGATCACAGCCGTACTGTCTATGGTAAAAGGTTGTGTATATATGGGTGAACTGCTATCGGGGATACTGCCATTAATGGTATAGCGGATCTCACTGTTATCGCTACCCGCTTTTATGGTTACGGTTGCCGGGGTATTGATGTATAAGCCACCTGCCTGCTGATACAAATTCCTCTTTGGAAAAATAACAGGCGATGCAATCACCTCTTTTCCCTTCCACAAATTGGCAGGTTCGTCGTATCCCTCAAATGCCGGCTTAATCGGTCTGCCCGTCCAGGCATAAGGAGGAGTAATATGAAAAGCAAATGCAATGGTGGCTGCGAGGTCATAAGTATATACCTGCTGTTGAATTTTGTAACCCTTCTTAATGTCTTTGCCATATAAGATCATCGCTATTTCTCCCTCTTCCGGCGTGGCGCCTCCGTGTCCCTTTCCCTTACCTCCATGATCTGCTGTAATAATCACCAGCGTGTTTTCGCTCATGCCTGCATCTTTAATACTCTTCAATACTTCTCCCACAAGAGAATCTGTTTTAGCAACCGCCGCATAATAAGTGGGAGTGCCGTGACCATCGTGGTGACCGGCATGATCCACGTGGTCGAAATGCACAAAACCGAAAGTCGGTTTCTTTTCGCGCACATACTTTGTAAAATCTGCCGCGGTAGAATCTTCGGTAGAAAATGTTTTATCATAATTCACCGATTTTTTTTCAAACAACCTGCCAAACCCGCTCCAGTTATATACGGTGCCAATTTCAGCATTGGGCTTAGCCTCGCGAATGCGCCCAAATATAGTTGGGAATATACCTTCTTCTCCGGCCACATTAGCAGGAAGTGTGTGGTCATCTCTTTCCCAATCGTTGTTAATGATGCCATGCGCTTCTGGTCCTGCTCCCATAATCATCGATGCCCAGTTCTGGCTGCTCGCCGTAGTAAGCACCGTGCGTACATTCCATTTTACAGCACCATTGCTCATCATGCTGTCCATTACGGGTGTTTCCGCATTCCTGATACCATCCGGGCTTAGTCCATCCACGCCAATCACAATTACATGTTCAATGCCTTGTGGAAAATCATTGCCTGCATTGTTGCACGAAAAGGCAACCAGCAGTAAAAGAGGGGTGAAAAACTTTCTCATAAAATGAAGCTGATTTTTAAAAGCGTTACAAAGTAGAATATGAATGTTACGAGGATGTTAACAAAGGCTAATCAAAAAGTTAAGTAATATTAAAGATAGGGAAGATTTGGGATTTCTGATTTTTTGATTTCTGATGGGAGAATTATTTCAGAAGATTTGCAATTTGTACCTTTTTATATGGGCAATAAAAGAACGGTTATCTGACGATTCTTTGAACCCCCGGATAACCGTAAACGACAAACAATAAACGCCCAAACTGCTTTCTACAATCTGAAAAATATCTTTTTCTTATACAGGAAATAGCACAGTCCCCATTCCAGCCCGAAAATGGTAAAGCAGGTAATGAAGTCCATCAGGATTGGAGGGAAATGCGCCATCGTCATTAAACCATTTGTAACGGCGGCCACATAATCGTTGAACCAGCGGGAGCCCACAATTTCAAAAAACAGGTAAATGAAAATAGAATTCATACCCACCACGGTAAAAAAGAAAAGGTATTTGCGGTGATCTTTGATGTCGATCCACCAGTAGCAAAAAGCAAGGCCCAGTAAGCACCAGCCTAACGATGCCAGCGTAAACGAAGTGGTGGCAATTCGTTTGATGATGGGAGTGATGTGTAACCAGTCTAAGCCAAAACCAACTACAAGGCAAACTGCTGCCCAGATGAGCATCTTTTTTATTTTGTCGTTATCGCCGCTCAATAACAACTTGCCCACTAACGCTCCAGCAATGGTGTGAACGGATGTAGGGATGCAGTTGATAGCCACCCATCCGCCTTTGTTAATAATATTCATGAGCAACAGGTCAACATAATTGCCGAAGTTTTTTTGATCGGTAAATGGCTGATCAAATCCCGGAACGTTTGTGAAACGATATAATACTTCCGTTAGTAACAGTATACCAACGCAAATGAGTATTTGCGTTGTGTTCGATAACCGGAATATGAGAAATGCCACCAGCATGGTAAAAGATAATTGCGTGAGCACATCCCAAAGCTCAAACGATAATCCATGATCTCTCACCGCATAATCCAGCACGCCCCAAAAAAACAACCAGCCACTGCGCTTTAACGCTTTCATAAAAGATTGCGACCAGGGAACTCCACGCTGTTGCTGACTGTGGATAGAATAAGCCATTGCCGTACCTGCAATGAACATGAAGCAGGGTTGGATAAGGTCCCAGAACCGCAATCCATTCCATGGGTGATGATGCAACTGTTGAGCAATACTATCAAACCAGGTGCCTTTGGAAACATTGGTTACAATGCTATGAAATCCGGCACTTTCCAGTGCGAGCAATACCATAATAAAACCACGGAGAAAATCCAGTGACTGTAATCTTTTAGCGACCATGGAGGAGGGATAGTTTGGGTGATGAAAGAAATAATTCTGAAAAAGTAAGTCAAAAATTTTTTTTTATCAAAAAACCAATGATATTTGTGCCTCGATTATGAAAAATATTACTAACAAATATTGGTGGTGGCATACAAACTCTTTCAGGGGCTTGTAATGCTATTACAGTATTCGTAAGTTAATCATATTCATGCCCCGGTAGTAACCGGGGTTTTTTATTTAAGTGACAAGGTAAATTCGGTATGAAGAAAATTCAGATAAAGACACGCTGCAAAAAATTGCTTTCCGATGTACATACACCTGTTGGCATTTATTTACGGTTACGCGATCGGTTTAGAGACACGGTTTTGCTGGAAAGTACTGATTACCATGCGGCAGACAACAGTTTTTCGTTTATTGGCATCAACGCCATAGCTGGTATGGAAATTACCGATTATCGCTCGGTAGAATTTAAGCTGCCCGGGCAAAAACCGGAGCATTTATCTATCAGCAACCCCGCAGAAGTGCCCGACATCTTATGGAGCTTTATGCAACGGTTTGACGTGGAGCCTGTAAAAGACAAAATAGTAGCGGGTTTGCAGGGGCTTTATGGCTATACCACCTTCGACGCTGTACAGTTTTTCGATTCAGTAAAATTCAACGAGCAGAAATCAAATGCTGTTAACAGCATTCCATTAATGCGTTATCGGTTATACCAATACGTTATTGCCATCAATCATTTCAAAAGTGAAATGTTTATTTGCGAAAACGAGGTAGAAGGACTGCAAAGTGATCTGGCAGTGGTAGAATCGCTCATCCGGAGCAAAGATGTTCCCGTGTTTCCCTTTCGCACCAACGGCGCCGAATCTTCTAATATGACAGACGAAGATTATCGCCAGATGGTACAAAAAGGCATTCAAAGCTGCTACCGTGGCGATGTTTTCCAGATTGTGCTCAGCCGCCGGTTTGAGCAACCCTTTACCGGCGATGAGTTCAATGTATACCGTGCGTTGCGCAACATCAACCCTTCACCTTATCTTTTTTATTTTGATTATGGCGATTACAAACTGCTCGGGTCCTCTCCAGAAAGCCAGTTGATCATCAAGAATGGCAAAGCGGTAGTGCATCCTATAGCTGGTACGTTTAAGCGTACGGGTGATGATGAGGTAGATCAGCAGTCGGCTGAAAAATTATTGCTCGATGCCAAGGAAAATGCCGAGCATGTAATGCTGGTAGACCTTGCAAGAAACGATTTGAGTCGTTTGTGCGACGAAGTGAAAGTAAAACATTACCGGCAGGTGCAGTATTATTCGCATGTCATACACCTGGTAAGCGAAGTAAACGGCAATGTAAAGCCAGGCACCAACCCGTTTTTGCTGTTGGCCACAACTTTCCCTGCGGGTACGCTCAGCGGCGCTCCCAAGTTTAAAGCAATGCAACTGATTGACCAGTATGAACCTACAGCAAGAAGCTATTATGGCGGAGCCATTGGGTTTATGGGTTTTGATGGCAGTTGCAATCACGCCATCATGATCCGCACTTTTTTAAGTAAAAACAACGCGCTCATTTCGCAGGCCGGCGCCGGAGTGGTAGCTGCGTCTAAGCCAGAGAGTGAGTTGCAGGAAGTAAATAACAAGCTCAATGCTTTGAAAGTAGCGGTTCAAAAGGCAAAGGAGATATAAAAGTGGTAAGTGATAGGGGGTAAGTACCCCAAACTAAAAACGACAAACAATAAACTCCAAACGGCATTATGAAAATATTGGTGTTCGATAACTACGATTCTTTTACTTATAACCTGGTACACCTTGTGGAAAAGATCCTGCATCAAAAAGTAGATGTATACAGGAACGACCAGATCAGCCTGGAGCAGGTAAAAGCGTACGACAAGATCATTTTATCGCCCGGTCCAGGCATACCCGAAGAAGCAGGATTGTTGCTGCCGTTGATCAAAACGTATGCTCCTTCAAAATCAATATTGGGCGTTTGCCTCGGGCACCAGGCAATCGGCGAAGCCTTTGGTGGAAAGCTGACCAATCTAAGCACTGTATATCATGGCGTAGCCACTCCGGTAACGATAAAAACCGAAGGCGCCGGAAAAAGAAGTGAACTGTTCGAAGGACTGGAAGACAGTTTGGAGGTGGGGCGCTATCATTCATGGGTAGTAGCCGATGAAAATTTTCCTGCCGAACTGGAAATAACTGCGAGAGATAACAATAACTATATAATGGCGCTCCAACATAAGAAGTATGATGTGCAGGGCGTGCAGTTTCATCCTGAGAGCGTGTTGACGCCGAAGGGAGAAACGATATTAAGAAACTGGCTGGGACTGGGATAGTGGGAAACTGGACTGGGATGATGGGATAGTGAAGACTGGGATGGCGGGATATATTGGATAATAGGGGATGGCAGGTTGTTGTTGCCTTTGATTACTTTTCAAAATGCAAACCTTTGAATAAATGCCAGATTTTAAATATGGAGATATTACAGAAAAAATAATAGGATGCTGTTTCAGAATACACAATACGCTTGGTAATGGATTCCAGGAAGTAATTTATCAGCGCGCGTTGGCACTGGAATTAAATGCAACTGGTATTTTGTTTGAAAGGGAATTTGAAATGACAATACATTATATGGGGCAAGAAATTGGAACGAGACGAGTAGACTTTCTTGTGGAGCAAAAGATTGGCGTTGAGTTAAAGGCTTTAATCAAATTAGAAGATGCGCATATAGCGCAAGCAATGAATTATCTCGAAGTATACAATCTTGAAATTGGCTTATTAATAAATTTTGGTAGTAAAAGATTAGAGTTTAATCGATTTACCAATAAAAAATACAAACCACCATCCCGTAATCTTTAAACAGGATAAAATAAGCTTTATAAAACTTATCCCATATTCCCGTCATGAAGAAGATTTTGCAATACTTATTTGAATACAAAACCCTTAGCCGCGAACAGGCAAAGGAAGTGTTGATCAATATTTCCAAAGGAGTATACAACGAAAGCGAAGTAACTGCTTTTGTAACAGTATACCTTATGCGAACTATAACTATTGAAGAGCTGCAGGGTTTCGCAGATGCATTGCTGGAACTCTGCGTGCCTGTTCCGCTCGATGGGTATAACGTAGTGGACATTGTAGGCACCGGCGGCGACGGAAAAAACACCTTTAATATTTCTACCCTCGCGTGCTTTATTGTTGCAGGCACAGGGCATAAAGTAGCCAAGCACGGCAACTACGGAGCCACATCGGTAAGTGGTGCGTCCAACGTAATGGAGCAGTTAGGGTATAAGTTCAAGTCGGACGTGGGTCGTTTGCAAAAAGAAGTGGAAGAAGCTAATATTTGTTTCCTGCATGCGCCACTTTTTCACCCTGCATTAAAAGCCGTTGCCTCCATACGTAAAAATCTAGGCATTCGCACTTTTTTTAACATGCTCGGTCCAATGGTAAATCCCGCCAAGCCTGCATACCAGTTGGTAGGCGTATACAATCTGGAAATGGCACGTATTTACAATTACCTGTTGCAGCAAACGGGCAAGTCCTTTACCATCATTCATGGGTTAGACGGATATGACGAGATTTCTTTGACGAACGATACGAAGGTTATTACCAAAGAAGGTGAAAAAGTGATGACCCCTGAGCAGGTAGGAAAGCGAATGGTTTCTGCTACCGATATATATGGAGGCAGCACAGTAGAGGAAGCGGCAAAATTATTTATGACCATTTTAAAAGGTGATGGTACCTGGGCACAAAATGCAGTGGTGCTGGCAAATGCAGCGATGGCATTGCATTGCACCGGCTCTTACAAAAATTATAATGATGCGTATCTTGCAGCAGTAGAAAGCCTGGAAAGTGGAAAAGCATTTGGCGCGTTGAAGAAATTGCAGGGAATGCAAGGGTAATTATATAGTTTGGGGTTTATCGTTTGCGGTTGTTGGTTAAGCATTGCAAACAATAAACTGTAAACTCCAAACCCAAAACTCGTATTCATGAACATTTTAGATACAATCATCGAACACAAAAAGCAGGAAGTAGCGCAACGAAAGCAGCAAACACCGGTAGAGGTATTGCAGCAGTCCGCGTTTTTTAACAGGGAGACGCTCTCATTAAAAAACTACTTAGTAAAGCCTGATAAAACCGGCATTATTGCTGAATTTAAAAGAAAATCGCCGTCAAAAGGTTGGATCAATGCAGATGCCGATCCGTTGAAGATAACGGGGGCATATGCGAAGTTTGGCGCTTCGGGATTATCGGTGCTTACGGATGAACAATTTTTTGGCGGAAGCGCCGACGACTTGCAGAAGGCCCGCGTGAACGAAGTACCCATACTGCGGAAAGATTTTATGATTGATGAATACCAGTTGCTGGAAGCAAAAGCGATGGGTGCCGATGTTATATTGCTGATTGCGGCTAATTTAACACCGCAGCAGACAAAAGCTTTGGCTGCAACCGCGAAAGGTTTAGGTTTGGAAGTGTTGCTTGAAATACACAATGAACAGGAACTGGAGCATATTTGTGATGAGGTAGACCTGGTAGGCGTGAATAACCGAAATCTCAAAACTTTTGAGGTGAGTCTTGAAACTTCCATAACCCTGAGTAAGTTAATTCCATCCGGTAAACTGAAGATCTCCGAAAGCGGCATCAGCAATGTTGAAGCGATCAATGAACTTAAGAAACATGGTTACCAGGGATTTTTGATAGGAGAGAACTTTATGAAAGCACCCGACCCTGCGATTGCCTTTGCCGCATTTGTTGAGCAATTAAAAAGCTAACGGTATGCGCATTAAAGTTTGTGGAATGACCCAGATTGAACAGGTGCATGCACTGGAAGAAATGGGTGTTGAATTTTCCGGATTTATTTTTTACCACAAATCGCCGCGTTATGTGGTGGGTAAGATAAAGCCGGCAGAGTTGTCGAAGTCAAAATTGAAGATCAATAAGGTAGGGGTTTTTGTGAATGCAGAGTATGATGAGGTAATGCGGTATGTGGAAGAGTATGGTTTGTATATGGTGCAATTGCACGGCGACGAATCGCCACGACTGTGTGAGCGGTTGAGTGAGCAGGTGCCGGTTATAAAGGTTTTCAGGATCAAGGAAGGAGATAACATTGGGTGGAAGGTTCGCGAATATGGCAACGTTAGCGATTTGTACCTGTTTGATACCGATTGGAAGAATTTTGGCGGCAGTGGCAAAAAGTTTGATTGGAGCATTATAGAAAATGCAGAGATCAATAAATCTTTTTTGCTTAGCGGGGGAATAGGATTGGAGGATGTCGAACAGCTTAAAACATTCGCTTCGGGAAAACATAGCACAACATTATTTGCGGTGGATGTGAACAGCAAATTTGAAACCAGCCCGGGTATAAAAGACATGAACCTGGTGCGCCAATTTGTTGAGGCGGTGAGATAGGAGATATGGATATTATTCAAGTCGGAGACTTGGGAGAACATAGGGAGTACGGAGTCAGAGACTTCGTACAGCGAAACGAAGTAAACGAGGTGATCAACCCAGCTATACGAAGTCTCTGACTTCGTATGCTATATGTTCTTCAAAGTTTGCAACTTTGAAATAGCTGTTTAAAACTTTGCTAACCATTGCTAAAATGCTCAAATGAAAAACATCATTTTCAGACCAGGCTACGTGATCAGAGATCAGTATGCTACCCATTTCATGACATTTACAGTATGTGGCTGGATAGATTTGCTGGCAAGAAAAGTATATAAAGATATTTTGATAGACTCTTTTAAGTATTGTCAGCAAGAAAAAGGGCTTGTATTGAATGGGTTTGTGATCATGACCAATCACATACACCTGATAGCCAGGGCAACTTTGAAAACCGCAACGTTGGGCGATGTTGTAAGAGACTTTAAAAAATATACGCACAACCAGATGATGCCGATTATTCAGAGCGATGTGGAAAGCAGGCGTTTATGGATGCTGCACCAGTTTAAATATTATGGAAGTCGGAACAGCAGGAATGAGGAATACCAGATATGGACTAATGACAATCATCCGGAGGAATGTTTTGGTGCAGATTTTATGAGAACCAAGTTGGATTATATACATCAGAATCCTGTAAGAGCGGGCATTGTGCATAACCCGGAGGATTATATTTACTCCAGCGCTTCGAATTATATAGGAAAGGGCGGGGTGCTGGATGTGGAGTTGTTGGATTTGTGGTAAAGTATACGTCCAAGTCGGAGACTTGGAAGAACATAAGTGGTACGAAGTCAGAGACTTCGTACAGCGATAGTAGGGTGCAGACCGGAACCCCAAACCATCGGCACGCCGCAGGCGGTCTGATGGAATCAGGTACACAACGGAGAAGTTTCGAACACTTATTTTCGGAGACATCGTACAGCGATAAAGTGAACGAGGTGATAAAATAAATTCTAGTAAATGATCAACCGAACAATAACATTAGGACAATACAAGGGCACATTTCAGCAGCCGGATATCTTCGGATATTATGGAAATTTTGGCGGCGCCTATATTCCTGAAATGTTGCATCCCAACGTAGAGGAATTGAAGGAGCAATATCTTAAAATCCTATACGAAGAAAGTTTCCAGAAAGAGTTCAGGGCTTTGCTGAAAGACTATGTGGGCAGACCTTCGCCATTGTACCGTGCAAATCGTTTAAGTGAAAAGCATGGCAGCAATATTTTTTTGAAGCGGGAGGATTTGAATCATACAGGTGCACATAAGATCAATAATACCATTGGGCAGATTTTGCTGGCAAGGCGATTGGGCAAGCATCGCATTATTGCTGAAACGGGAGCCGGGCAGCATGGCGTTGCAACGGCTACAGTATGTGCATTGATGAACATGCAATGTGTAGTATACATGGGTGAAAAGGACATTGAGCGGCAGGCGCCGAACGTAGCGCGGATGAAAATGCTGGGTGCAACGGTAGTACCTGCTACCAGCGGAAGCAAAACATTGAAAGATGCTACGAACGAAGCCATCCGCGACTGGATCAACAACCCGGTTGACACGCATTATATTATTGGCAGCGTGGTAGGACCACATCCTTACCCGGATATGGTAGCCAGGTTTCAAAGCGTGATCAGCGAAGAAATCCGCTGGCAGCTAAAAGAACATACCGGCAATGAGTTGCCGACGCACGTTGTGGCATGCGTGGGCGGCGGCAGCAACGCCGCAGGAGCGTTTTATCACTACCTCGAAGAATTTTCAGTACAATTGGTGGCAGTAGAAGCAGCAGGTTGCGGTGTTAAAAGTGGTATGAGCGCAGCTACCACTCAATTGGGAACGCCGGGCGTTTTGCATGGCAGCAAGAGCCTGGTAATGCAAACAGAGGACGGACAGGTGGTAGAGCCGCACAGTATTTCTGCTGGGTTAGACTATCCGGGTATTGGCCCATTGCATGCACATTTATACGATAGTGGCAGAGGAATATTTTTAAGCGCAACCGATAAAGAAGCCGTGGCTGCTGCATTTGAGCTGACGAAACTGGAGGGAATTATACCCGCCCTGGAAAGCGCTCACGCATTAGCCGGACTGAACCAGTTAAAACTAACGGCTAAGGATGTTGTGGTTGTTTGCTTAAGCGGCAGAGGCGACAAAGATATGGCGACTTATATGGCAGCGATGGAGGAAGGAGGTGGTATGTAGTAAGTGGTAAGTGATAGGTGGTAAGTGATAAGGGCGTAAAAATCTCAAATTTCAAATCTCAAATTTCAAAATGTCCAGGTTACAGGAGCTATTTAAAAGAAAACAAAACAAGGTACTGAATATATATTGCACGGCGGGTTATCCCGCGCTCAACAGCACTTTAGAGGTAATGCAGGCATTGCAGGAGAATGGAGCAGACATTATTGAATTAGGCATTCCTTACAGCGATCCTTTGGCAGATGGTCCGGTTATACAGGAAAGCGGCGGCGTAGCGCTGCACAACGGAATGACAATTAAAGTACTGATTTCGCAATTGCAGCAGCTAAGAAGCACCGTTAGTGTGCCTGTGATATTGATGGGATATATCAATCCTGTTTTACAATATGGATTTGAAAAATTTTGTAAAGATGTGTCTGCCGCGGGCGTTGATGGTTTAATATTGCCGGACGTGCCCATTCGTGAATTTGAAACAGAATACGGCCCCGTGCTAAAAAAATATGGACTTGATTTTATTTTTCTGGTAACACCCGAAACTTCTGAAGAACGGATCAGGAAAATTGATGCATTGAGCACAGGTTTTGTATATGCTGTTTCGTCTTCGTCTACTACCGGTAAGGATAAAGACTTTTCTGACGTTGAACTATACCTGAAACGGTTAAAAAGCATGGAGCTAAAAAATCCGGTGCTGGTAGGGTTTGGTATAAAAGACAAAACCAGTTTTGAATCTGCATGCCTTCATGCAAATGGCGCCATTATTGGCAGCGCCTATATAAAAGCATTGCAGGCAGAGCAGGATATGAAGGCTGCCACTAAAAAATTCCTGGAAGGAATATTAAAATAAAGGTGGAAGCAAGCGGACTTCTACCTGAAACTAATGAACAATGAATCTTGTAATAATTAAATACAACGCCGGCAATATTCAATCGGTATTATATGCACTGGAACGGATAGGAACGGAAGCGATCGTAACCGATAATATCGATGACATTCAGCGTGCAGACAAAGTAATATTTCCGGGTGTGGGCGAAGCAAGCAGTGCCATGCGCTACCTTCGGGAAAGAGGATTGGATACTGTAATTAAAAATTTACAGCAACCGGTACTGGGCATTTGCTTGGGTATGCAATTGATGTGCAGATTTTCGGAAGAAAACAATGTAGCATGCCTGGGTATATTTGATGAAGATGTAAGGTATTTTGCAAAAGCGGCAGGCGCCGATAGCAAATTAAAAGTTCCGCAAATTGGTTGGAATAACATCTATCATTTAAAAACGCCGTTGTTTAAAAATCTTTCCGATCATACGTACACCTACTTTGTACACAGTTATTACGCAGCGCTTGGAGATCATACCATCGCCACAACCGATTATATTCTTCCTTACAGTTCTGCATTGCACAAGGATAATTTTTATGGCGTGCAATTTCACCCCGAAAAGAGCGCTGATAAGGGAGAACAAATCTTAAAAAACTTCATTGCATTATAAAAAGAAAACAGCATTCATGGAGATTATTCCCGCAATTGATATCATAGATGGTAAATGCGTAAGGCTTACGCAGGGCGACTATGCGCAAAAAAAGATTTATAACGAACATCCGTTGGAAGTTGCAAAGGAATTTGAAGGGGCTGGTTTACAACGGTTACACCTGGTGGATCTTGACGGTGCCAAGGCCGGACAAGTAAAGAACTGGAAGGTGCTGGAAACGATTGCTGGTAAAACATCCCTGATAATCGACTTCGGCGGAGGAATTAAGAAGGAAGAGGATGTGAAAATCGTCCTTAATTCGGGTGCTGCATTGGCAACAGTAGGCAGCATTGCTGTAAAAGACGAAAAGGAACTGGTACGATGGTTCAATATATTTGGTGCTGAAAAATTTTTATTAGGAGCCGATGTAAAGGATGAAAAGATAGCAATAGGCGGATGGCTCGAAACAACCAATATCTGGATCTATGATTTCATCGAAAAGTACATACAGCACGGAATAACGCAATTGTTCTGCACTGATGTAAGTAAAGATGGGAAGTTGGAAGGTCCGGCAACGGAGTTGTACAAAAGCATCACTTCCAAATTTCCGGAACTGCATTTTATTGCCAGCGGCGGTGTAAGCAATCTGGCCGATCTGCACGCCCTCGAACAAGCCGGCTGCAAAGGCGCCATAGTAGGAAAGGCGATTTATGAGGGAAGGATAAGGATTTCGGATTTGAGCCAGGAATAGCAGGGTTTATCGTTTATGGTTTATTGTTTGTAGTTTTAGACAACGCTAACCATAACTATGCCTACCATCCTGAAGTTTGAAGAATTAGAAATTTGGAAACAGTCCAGAGTACTTTCTTTACAAGTATTTCATATTACCCGTAAGCCCGTTTTTGCTAATGAATACAGGTTTAAAGAACAAATAAAATCGGCAGCGGGATCTGTAATGGATAACATTGCCGAGGGGTTTGAAAGAGCCTCTAGATTAGAGTTTATTAATTTTTTAGGAATAGCAAGAGGTTCTTGCGGAGAGGTAAAATCACAGCTCTACAGGGCCTTCGACCAACATTTTATCACTGAAACGGAGTTTAAGGATATGTATGATCAATATGAAAAGCTTTCCTCGGGTATTGCTGCTTTTATTAAATATCTGAACCAATCGGACATAAAAGGTCAAAAGTTTCGGAATCGGCAATAATCAAACGAAAAACGATAAACAATAAATCACAAACAAAAAATTCCCGTGCTTACAAAACGCATCATACCCTGCCTCGATATTAAAGACGGCAGAACTGTAAAAGGTACTAATTTCGTTAACCTGCGCGATGCTGGTGATCCGGTTGAGTTGGGAGCTTTATATGCAAAGCAGGGAGCGGATGAACTGGTGTTTTTGGATATTACCGCCACTGTTGAAAAAAGGAAAACTTTGAGTGAGCTGGCAAATCGTATTTCACACCATATCAATATTCCTTTTACTGTGGGCGGTGGTATTAGCAGCGTGCAGGATGTAAATGTGCTGCTGCAAAATGGCGCAGATAAAATTTCGGTAAATACAGCAGCCTATAAAAACCCGGCGCTGATCAATGAACTGGCGAAAGAGTTTGGAAGCCAGTGCGTGGTATTGGCAATTGATACAAAGAAGGAAGAAGATGGCGAGTGGTATGTGTACCTCAATGGCGGCAGAACCAAAACCGACACCCGTTGTTTTGATTGGGCAAAGCAGGCAGTTGACCTGGGCGCTGGTGAAATACTGCTCACTTCTATGAATCATGACGGAACCAAGCAGGGTTTTGCACTGGATATTACACGAACACTATCGGAGCAGCTACCCGTTCCTGTTATAGCCAGCGGCGGTGGCGGCACCATGGAGCATTTTGTTACGGTATTCAATCAAGGCAAAGCAGACGCCGCATTGGCAGCAAGCATTTTTCATTTTAAAGAAATTGATATCCCTGATTTGAAGCAATATTTATCAACGCAGAATATTGAAGTAAGGTTGTAAGGAAATAGCAAGAAGTCAATACCAAAGGACAAAGATTCCAGTGGTTAGCATTGTATGGAGATTTCTCTTGCGTCGAAATGACGAGAACCAGGTATCAACACCTAACGCTGAATGCTGATGGCTGACAGCTTAAAGTTAAAAAATCTCTTATGGCTTACAATACCGGTCTTGCAGATAAGATCAGAGCCTATCTTGCAAACATTTCAAAGCTAAATGTGGAAGAGAAGAAGATGTTTGGGGGATTGGCCTTCTTGATAAATGGAAAGATGTGTGTAAACGTGAGCGGCGAAAGACTGATGTGCAGGTTTGATCCCGAATTGCAGCAGCAGGTAGAAAACAAAAAAGGCTATCAGCCAATGATCATGAGAGGTAAATCAATGACGGGTTATTGCTACGTGGAGCCAGAAGGATTTGCCTCCCAAAAGGAGTTTGATTATTGGATGAATGTTTGCCTGAGTTATAACGATCAGGCGAAACCGACAAAAGCAACAAGAAGTAAGAAGTAAAGAGGCAGTAGACGGTAATACACTGCCTGCTAATCACTCCTTCTGCCCACTGAATGCCGATAGCTGAAAGGCTGATTGCTCAAAGCTGACCGCTCACCGCTTAAATACATTAACTTGCGGCTTTTATCAATCGAAAAATGAATATAGATTTTAAAAAATACAGTGATGGGCTGGTGCCGGCAATTGTGCAGGATGTTGATACGCAGAAAGTGCTGATGCTGGGATTTATGAATGAAGACGCATGGAAAACAACTATGCAAACCAGTAAGGTAACTTTTTACAGTCGCAGCAAAAAAAGGCTATGGACAAAAGGAGAGGAGAGCGGTAATTTTCTTGAATTGAAATCGGCTGCCGTTGATTGCGATCACGACACACTGCTGATTAAAGCGCACCCTTTGGGGCCTGTATGTCACACGGGGGCGGATACCTGCTGGGATGAAAAAAACCACAAAGACGACTTCCTCTATTACCTGGAAGACATTATTGAGTTAAGAAAAAAAACGTCTCCCGATGAGTCGTATGTAGCAAAGCTGTTTAAAAAAGGCATTAATAAAATCGCTCAGAAAGTAGGGGAGGAAGCTGTAGAAACGGTAATAGAAGCAAAAGACAACAACGATGAGCTTTTCCTCAACGAATCTGCCGACCTTTTATTCCATTATCTCATTTTGCTGAATGCAAAAGGATACCGGCTGAAAGATGTTACCGATATTTTGCAACAACGGCATTCCAAATAAATAAAAATGGCGATGGGTTACCTCATCGCCTTTTTCGTGTATCGTAGGCTGTTATTCTACTTTAAAGTCTACCTGGTTGTCTCCCCACAACAGGGTTACATTTCCGTCGGGCTTTGCCGTAATTGTTAACTTCTCAGAAAATGCAGCGGCTTTTTTTACCGGTGCTTTTACCCGCAATACATCATCCGCTTCCTTGTATTGATAAGCTCCCCACTGGTTCCAGGTTTTGTTGAAGATAAGCGTCCACTCGCTGTCACCAGAAAGCGTGAAGAAACCATATTTGCCCGCAGGCAAAGCCTGACCCTGTATCTTTACATCCTTATCGGTTTGAAATACAGAAGCCGAATCAGCACCGGTGCGCCATACTTTGTCTTTAAGCGGTTCCAGGTCCTTGCCAATCGTTCTGCCTTTTACCGAAGGCTGTGCATATTTGATCATAATATTCGCACCGCTGGCAATTTTAGCAGCAGTAGAAGCGGGCGGGCTCGCAGGTTTTTTATTCTGACACATAGCAAGGCTCGTGGTCAAAAGAAACGCTGCCATCAGGGAAAACAATGCAGTTCTTTTCATAATTGTAGTGGTTTTAAATAGTTACAAATCAATATTCATGCCATGCGATGCAGGTGTTACGCATCCTGCAATTGTCGCTTATACAGTTGCACGGTATTTTCCAGCCCAAGATACAAAGCATCCGAAATTAATGCATGGCCTATAGATACTTCATCGAGCCAGGGAATATGTTGTTTGAACCAGGCAAGATTTTGCAAATCGAGGTCGTGCCCCGCGTTTAATCCCAATCCAAGCTCTTTTGCTTTTTGCGCTGCGGCTACATAAGGTTCAACTGCTTGCTGCCTGTTAACCAAAAACTGCTTTGCATATCCTTCGGTATACAGTTCAATCCTGTCTGTTCCAGTTGCAGCAGCACCTTCTACCATTTCAACTACAGGATCTACAAAAATCGAAACTCTTATTCCTGCCTGCCTGAAAATGCCGATCATTCCTGTTAAATAATCTTTATGTTTTAAGGTGTTCCAGCCGTGATCGCTGGTTATTTGCCCCAGTTCATCAGGCACCAATGTTACCTGGTCAGGGCGCGTTTCCAATACCAGGTCAACAAACTTTTGTTCCCTGCAATTCCCTTCTATATTGAACTCCGTAGCAATTGCTTTTTTAATAGAACGCACATCGCTGTAACGTATATGACGCTCATCTGGCCTGGGATGCACGGTGATGCCATCCGCACCAAACCGTTCAATATCCAATGCTGCTTTCAGTACGTCGGGGTTGTTCCCGCCACGACTGTTACGGAGCGTGGCAATTTTGTTTATGTTTACGGAAAGTTTTGTGTGATGCTGCATAAGTGCAAAAGTAAAGGGTTGCCGGCACGTCCCCTTTATTTATAAAAAATTTTCGTGTGTTCGTTTTTCCTATATTTACAAAGGCTAAACAAAGTTTAATCATTATATAAGTCGCGATGCGGGTCATTCATCCTTAAAAACTGCGTATGAAAGTCGTTAAACACTTGCTGACTTCTTCAAAACCCTTTTTTGTGGTATGGTGCATGATTGCGGCATTCGGTACCTATTTCTGCATGTATGCATTTCGCAAACCTTTCAATGCAGGAACCTACGAAGGGTTATCGCTGTGGGGCATTCATTATAAAACGGTGCTGATCATTTCACAGGTGTTTGGATACATGCTCTCTAAATTTATTGGCATCAAAGTTATTTCAGAACTCAAATCAGCCAGTCGCTCCAAATTGATCATTAGCCTCATTCTCTTTGCCGAAGGCGCGCTGCTTTTATTTGGACTGGTGCCACATCCTTACAACTTCTTCTTTTTATTTTTGAACGGGTTGCCACTGGGGATGATATGGGGCATTGTATTCAGTTACCTCGAAGGACGCAGGTTTACCGAGATACTCGCCATAGGTTTAAGCATCAGCCTGATTGTTTCTTCAGGAATGCTTAAAACCATTTATTTCGATGTAAAGGAGTGGTTCCCCGCTGTATCTGAGTTCTGGATGCCTTTCTTAATAGGGTTGCTGTTTATGCCATTGTTTTTTCTTTTTGTGTGGATGTTATCTGTTGTGCCCGCACCCAGTAAAGAAGACATGATTGCCCGCGCCCCGCGTTTGCCCATGAGTAATACCGACAAGCGAAACGTATTCCGGCAGTACGGCTGGGGCATTGTTTCATTTATCATTCTATATACGTTCCTCGCAACGCTACGCGATTTCCGCGACAACTTTGCTGTGGAAATCTGGCAAGAGATCGATCCCAACTGGAATAAGAATGTGTTCACCCAAACCGAAGCGCTCACCAGCGTTATTGTGTTGATTGTAGTAGGAAGCCTGTCCGCCATCAAAAGCAACTTAAAAGGATTCTGGGCCGTAAATGGAATCATTGCCACAGGTTTTTTGATCAGCGGGTCAGCCACCTTTCTTTTCCAGCTCCACATCATTTCTCCTTTTTTATGGATGTTGCTGATCGGCACAGGACTCTTCCTGGCATATATGCCTATGCAAATCGCTTTGTTTGAGCGCATGATCGCCTATTTCCGGATAAAAGCCAATGCTGGATTTTTTGTGTATATGTGCGATTCCATAGGCTACCTGGGCAGTGTGGTACTAATGTTGTATAAAGAATTTTTTATGAAAGACCTGCAATGGTCGCGGGTACTGATAAAATTCACCTACCTGCAATCGGTGTTGGCAGGCATATTGTTGCTAATAGCCTGTGCATTCTTTTACTGGAGTGCCAACCGTGTAAAAAAAGAAGTGATATTGCCAACAACAGCAGGAGTGCAGAACAGTTAAAACGGTATCTATAAAAATAAATATTATGTCTGAGTCTTTGTTATTTACGCCAGGTCCTTTATCTACCTCGTTAACGGTAAAACAGGCCATGCTGAAAGATATGGGGTCGCGCGATCATGCTTTTATCAATGCTGTAAAAGAGATAAGAGAAGATTTGTTGCGGCTGGCCCACGCTCCTAAAGAAGAAGGATATGAGTGCGTTATCATCCAGGGATCCGGCACGTTTGGCGTGGAAAGCGTGATAAGCAGTATAGTGGGAGAAAAAGATAAATTGCTGGTATTGGCCAACGGCGCTTATGGAGAACGCATTGTGAAAATGGCAAAAATTCACAAGCTCAGCCACGAGGTAATGCGGTTTGAAGAAGATACAGTGGTGCAGCCAGACGCGGTGGAACAATACCTTGCGCAACATAAAGACATTACGCATGTTGCCTGTATACACAGCGAAACCACTACCGGGTTGTTTAATCCAATAGAAGCAGTGGGCGCCGTTTGCAGGCAGCACCATAAAGTATTTATTGTAGATGCAATGAGCAGCTTTGGAGGCGTTACAATGGATATGGTGGCGATGCACATAGATTTCCTGGTGTCATCCTCCAACAAATGCATTGAAGGGGTGCCCGGTTTTGCTTTTGCACTTTGCAAAAAGAAGGAGCTGGAAAAAGCAAAAGGACAGGCGAGGAGTCTCAGCCTCGACTTATATGAACAATGGGCGGGACTGGAAACCAATGGACAGTTCCGGTTTACACCTCCCACTTTGAGCATTATGGCATTTCAGCAGGCAATGAAAGAGCTTGAAGAAGAAGGAGGCATTGCAGCAAGGGAGCAACGTTATAAAACCAATAAGCAAATTCTCGATGAGGGCATGCACCAGATGGGATTCAAGCAATACCTGAGGCCCGAAATACAGGGACATATCATTACTTCTTTTTTATACCCTGACTATCCCGATTTTAAATTTGAACGGTTTTACGAAAAACTGAACCAGCGCGGCTTTGTCATTTATCCCGGCAAACTCAGCAAGGCCGACGCCTTCCGGATAGGAAATATTGGACAGATATTTCCCGACGACGTACGCGCTTTGCTGAATGCCATTGCGGAAGTATTGCGCGAAGACGGAGCAGCAGTGTGAGCAGGTTACAGGTTGCATGTTCCAAGGGCCGTGTACCCCTGCACCCTGAAACTTGTATCAACGATTGTTCATTTTCATAGTTTGATATACTAACTTTAGCCAAAGGATTTGATTTACTATGAAACAATTGCGCAGCCAAAACTGGTTTGGAAAAACCGGCAAGGACGGTTTTATTTACCGTGCCTGGATGAAAAACCAGGGAATTCCTTCGTACGAATTTGAAGGAAAGCCTGTAATAGGCATCTGCAACACCTGGTCTGAACTTACTCCCTGCAATGCCCATTTCCGCGAACTGGCTGAATCGGTGAAATACGGTATACTCGAAGCGGGAGGCTACCCGGTTGAGTTTCCCGTAATGTCGCTGGGCGAAACGTTGATCAAGCCAACTGCCATGCTGTATCGCAACCTGGCCAGTATGGATGTGGAAGAGTCCATTCGCGCCAATCCCTTAGATGGTGTTGTGTTGTTATGCGGATGCGATAAAACAACCCCCTCGCTGGTAATGGGCGCCTGCAGTGTAAATATTCCTACCATCGTAGTGTCTGGCGGACCCATGCTAACGGGAAAGTATAAGGGCACTAATATCGGCACTACCGACATCTGGCGTTTTAGCGAAGCCATCCGCATTGGCAAAATCACCCAGCAGCAGTTGCTCGAAGCCGAAGCCTCCATGTGTCGCAGCCCGGGACATTGTGCTGTAATGGGCACTGCCTCTACGATGGCCTGTATGGTAGAATCGCTTGGATTATCGCTGCCCGGTAATGCAGCCATACCAGCTGCCGATGCACGCAGAAAAACCCTGGCCCAGTTGTCGGGCCTGCGGATTGTTGAAATGGTAAAAGAAGATCTGAAACCTTCGGATATCCTTACCCGAAAGGCCTTCGAAAATGCCATAAGAGTAAATGCTGCTATAGGAGGGTCTACCAATTTTGTATTGCACCTCCTGGCCATAGCCGGCAGGGTAGGTGTGGAGCTTTCGCTCAAAGATTTTGATGTGCTTTCGGACGATGTGCCTTTAATAGCCAATCTCCATCCCTCCGGCGTTCATTTTATGGAAGACTTTTATTATGCCGGCGGGTTACCTGCGGTGATGAAGGAAATTGAATCGCTGCTGCATGGAGATAGTATAACAGCGAACGGGCTTACCATTTCTCAGAACTGCGAGTATGCAGAATGTTACAACCGCGATGTAATTGCAACTAAGGAAAGACCATTCAATCATATTTCCGGCATCGTGGTGTTGCAGGGCAATGTTTGCGAAGAAGGAGCCGTATTGAAGCCTTCTGCCGCCAGCAAGCATTTAATGAAGCATACCGGCAAAGCAGTGGTGTTTGAAAATATTGAAGACTACAAAAATCGCATTGATGATCCTGAACTGGATGTAGATGAAAACAGTGTAATGGTTTTGAAGAACGTGGGGCCGAAAGGTTATCCCGGCATGCCGGAAGTAGGCAATATGGGCTTGCCCAAAAAACTCCTGGCAAAAGGAATTACCGATATGATCCGCATTTCCGACGGGCGGATGAGCGGTACCGGTTTTGGTACGGTGGTATTGCACGTCTCGCCTGAAGCAGCGAGCGGCGGAAATTTTTCGGTGATACGCGACGGTGACCTTATTACGCTCGACGTGCAGGCAAGGACATTGCATGTAGATGTATCGGACGAAGAGCTGGAACAAAGAAAACAGCATGCAACAAAAGAGCCCATGCAGTACGACAGGGGCTATGTGAATTTATACATCAACCATGTGCAGGAAGCACATCTGGGAGCCGATTTCGGTTTTCTGCGCGGTGCATCGGGCAGTGAGGTTACAAGAGATTCACATTGACAAGTTTCCAGAGATAAAAAGTCCCACTAATTTTTGAAACTAAAATAAAATGCCCCGCAAATGCGGGGCACTTTTCTTACTACATAGGGGTCAGGGTTTATGGTAGCTACTCTTTAATAAACTTGAGGGTAGTTTGCCTGTCTTTCTCCACAATCTTCACCATATACATGCCTTTGGCAAGTTCACCGATGTTCAACTGCTGGTTGCCGTTTATGTTTTGCCATTGTTTTACCAACTGCCCGGCAGTGTTGTACAGCAATACCGATTCAGCTTTCTGCAAGCCTTTAATGTAAATGAAACCAGTGTTTGCCGGGTTGGGATAAACCGATAGTTTTCCGTTGTCGGTTCCGGTTGTTCCATTAGCCAATCCCGGTACTTTCCTGCTGCTCACGGTGCTGATGTCTACGCTGTCAGTACGCAGCTCTACGCCCGGAACATTGCTGTTGGTAACCACGCAATGGTAAGTGCCTACGCTGCTGATAACAAAACTGGGGTCGCCGGCAATGGTGGCAACCAGCGCGCCGTTTTTATACCACTTGTAAGTATTATCAGCAATCGTTCCGCCGGCTGCTGCTTTTAATACGGGGTTTTCGTTGATGATAGGGATGTGTTGTTGGGGATTGAAGATAAAGCTGCCCGGTCCAATAACACTAATAGTCGACAGGCATTCGAGTCCTGTAAAGTTGAGCCGGTTGTTGTTGAGTTCAAAATCATATCCGTAACTGAGGTCTAAAGTTGTTCCACAATCAACCGGATCAACAGACTCAAACAGGTTGTGGCTTAAATTCAGGGAAGTAATGGACTCTGGTATTTTAGGGATTACGCCGGTGAATTTATTGTGGCTTAAATTTACCCACACTCCTAAGCGAAAGACACTATCAGGAAGCGGTCCAGATAGTTGATTGTTAGATAAGTCAAGAGCAACTGGCCCATAAGTCCAATTAGGTATCTGTCCTGAAAGCAGATTATGGCTAAGGTTAAGATATGCGGGCATTCCATAATCAGAAGAACTTAAGGAGTCAGGAATACTGCCTGTTAGCTTATTGCCTTGTAAACTTAACTCCCACAGAGGCAATTTCTTAAAGAACGTTGGAATTGCTCCGCTGATTTCTCCTCCAAGAAACAGTTCGCCTAGCTTGGTAGCATATTCTAACCCCGATGGTATGGTGCCCGTTAAATACTTACCTCCTATACTAATGAAGCGAAGGTTGGGCTGATTTCTTCCCAGGTCATCAGGAATGGAACCTGTGATATTACTGGTGTGAATGGCGAGTTCCTCCAGCTTAGCAAGATTGGCAATTGTTGAAGGAAGGTTACCGGTTAAATTCTCATTCGGAGAAAAGTAGCCGATATAAAGCGCTGTAAGCTCGCTGAGATTGCCTATAGCTGGGCTTAGTGTACCGGAGAGTTGCTCTGTATAAAGCTCTTTCACCCTTCCATCTCTTATTATAACCCCTTCCCATGTATTTATCGGATCAGTCAGCACCCAATTTAAACCGGAAGTGATGTTGTGATGAAAATCAACCAGCGCCAGGCTGTCCTGCATTATTCCCGCCGTAACATTAAAGAACATTGTATCCGACGATAGCGTAAGTTCAGTTGCCAGGCTATTGGTAATAATGGCATGATAATTCCCGGAAGTCAGCATGGTATATGTCGAGTCTCCTGTTTTGGTAGCAACCAGCGTATTGTCTTTATACCATTTGTACGTGTTGTTGGTTACGGTGCCACCTGCCGCCACTTTCAGTACCGGGTTTTCATTGATAATTGGAATTGGTGCCTGGTGAGCATAGTATAATGCGTCGAAACTTTCCGGCGACGCCAAGCACTCCAGCCCTGAAAAATTGAACCTGTTGTATTCAATACTCGATCCGCCGGCAGAATTTGCGCAAAATCCTGGAGGAACCGGCCCGGTAAAACTATTACGATCAAACCTTGCATCCCAATATTCAACGGCGGCCACACTTGCCGGTATTGTTCCTGAAAGTTTATTGTTAGCAAGATAAAGGAACAGTAGATCTAATTTTCCGAAACTTTCGGGGATGCTTCCGGTTAATTGGTTTGAGTTTAAATCAATTGCGGATAAATGAGACAAATTTCCCCAGGCTGCGGGTAGTTCTCCATAAAAGCTGTTATCGCTCAACACTATTGTATTAAGTTGAAGCGACCGGTGAATTTCCGGCAAACGACCTGTTAATTTGTTTTTTATAAGTTCTACGTTTCTAAGGGCCGTAAGGTATTTAATCGTAGACGGTATTTTACCATCCAGGTTGTTTTCGTTTAAATACAGGTTTGCCACTCTGCCATTCTCTATATCAACACCGTACCAGTTCTGCAAGGGAGTGTTGGTGAGCCAGTTCGTTTTATTTATCCACTGAGCACCCTTTGTGCTGTTGTATAAATCAACCAGGGCAATGCTGTCTTGCTGACGCAATGAAGAAACATCGGTAATGGTTACAGAGTCAGACCTGAGCGTTAACCCCGGTAATTGATTGTTGGTAACTTCTACCCAGTAAGTGCCTGTTTCAATTACATTCAGGCTGGGAATTGATGCATTGCTTGAAATATAGTAGGGTATATAAGATTCGTCGGGCGAGTAACGATACCACGTATAGGTATTGTTGGTCAACGTTCCCCCGGCAGCAGCAGTGAGTTTAAGTCCGGCTTGACCCAGTGTTAAATTCCGCTGGTTACCATACACTGCATTCGGATTGCTCCCCAGGCATTCCACCCCCGAAAAGGTGAAGCCATTGCCGCTGATGTTTACCTGTATCGAAGCGGAACAAAGTATTCCCGCAGGCATAGGACCAACAAGGTCGTTGTTAGCCACCAGGAACTTTGTGAGGTTGGTAAGATTGTTGATGCTGGCTGGTATTTTGTTAGAGAACCTGTTGTTACTGAGATTGATCTCCGTCAATGCCGTGGAGTTGGAAATATTGGCGGGTATCCAGCCCCTGAGATCGTTATTGGCTACATTGAATTGTTGCAGGTTCGGCAGGTTGTTGAAAAACGAAGAAAGGATATTACCCGATAAATTGTTGAAGGAAAGATCGAGCAGCTCCAGGTTGGTTAAAGAACCGATGCCGCCCGGCAGCCCGTCGCCAATCTGGTTGTTTTGCAATTGCAAAACCTTGAGCCCGGTAAGTTTGGCTACCGTGCCAGACAGCAGCTTACCGGTAAGGTTGTTGTTCGGCAAGCTGAGCGCAGTCACCCTGCCCGATGTAACGGTTACTCCAAACCAGGTGCTTACCGGTTGGGAGCGGTCCCATTTTTGCGTCCACGCGTTACCGTTGGTTGTGTTGTAAATGTTTACCAAGGCAAGGCTGTCTTGCGAAAGTACCTGGGCGTCAATTTTAGACAGCGCCAGGCAAAGGACAAGTGTTAGCGTTGAAATTTTTTTCATAAAAGGCTAGTTAATGAGTGAATAAAGCATAGGGGCGCGGAAAAGCAAGTGCTGAAGCAAATGCAGTCAGGTATTTTAGGAGGATATTAATTAAACATACATTGAAAGGATATTGGTTCTTTTGGAACCATGCAGGATATTAATACTTAGAGGATGTTGAAATAATAGGGTAATGGGTTCTTCAGAAAATACTACGGGTTGAATTTTACAGAACGATCTGTTTTAGAAAGCAGGTCAAAAGTAGAGAAATAATTTATATAAACAAGATAAATATGTAGGAAATATACTATCAAATTTTTTCGATGATATTTTTATCTGGATATAATGTGTTGATGAAACGTTTTTGTTCCTGCGCATACACTTTTTTCCATGCTTTGCGTTATTGATGGCATGAACAAAATTTTATCCGGTATCCTTCTCTTCGGCTTAGCAGCCTGTCACTCAGTTCCAGAGGTTTCACCCAACCAGGTTGCAATGGCTGCTGCTCCGGCAGTTGTTAGTCATGCTCCCGAAACTGCTGCAAACATTTCCACCGAAACAAAAACAGATGCGGCTTCCATTATAGCCAGGGCCGAAGTGCCTATCCTGTGTTACCACCAAATTCGCGAATGGAAACCTTCAGACTCCAGAGGCGTAAAGGATATGGTAGTGCCTCCGGCTACTTTCAAAGAACAAATGAAATTGCTGGCAGACAGCGGCTATCACACGGTTTTGCCGGACCAGGTATATGCCTGGCTTACCAACGGAACGCCTTTACCTTCCAAACCGGTGATGCTTACTTTTGATGATGGCGATGTAGACCAGTACAACATCGCTTACCCCGAAATGAAAAAATATGGGTTTAAAGGTGTGTTTTTTGTAATGACGGTTTCGTTGGGGCGATCGATATACATGAAACAGGAGCAGGTAAAGCAACTGTCGGATGATGGTCATATTATAGCCTGCCACACCTGGAACCATGAAAATGTGCGCAAATACAAAGAAGGCGATTGGGATAAACAAATTGCCCAATCCTCTAAGCAATTAGAAGCCATAACAGGAAAGCCTATACGCTATTTTGCCTATCCCTTCGGCGCGTGGAACAAAGCCGCCATACCTGAATTGAAAAAACAAAACATAACGGCTGCTTTTCAATTGTCTACCCATATAGACGACCAGGACCCTTTGTACACCATTCGTCGTATGATTGTGCCGGGCGATTGGAGTGCAACTACCATGTTGCGCGTAATGAAAAGAACATTCAGGAGCTGATATGCAAATCAGACTGATACATTGGTTTTACCTGCAATCACCATCTGCAGGGAGATAACACCCGCATGCGAAAAAAAATTCCCCTGTTTTAATCCCCTGGCTTAATAATGTTAATTTGAGCAGAGCTGGCAACATTATTGCATAGTACAGTAGTTTATTATCCCGAATTTTTAATTTTCAACTATTATGAAAAAGATCATGCTTGCTCTGCTTTCCTATGTTCTTTTAAGCGCCTGCGGTGGCGGAAGCTCCGAAAGGGTAGAAGTAGACAGTTTAACCGGCAATGATACCTCTTTGCAAATGCCGTCAGACACAGTGTATCCCAAATCAGATACCGCAGCTCTCAACAGAGATACCACGAGGAAATAACAGTCTCTAAAATAAAAGCAAAGGTTAGCAGGGAGTCGCAATGATTCTCTGCTAACCTTTTTATGTATTGTATCAATTTATTTCATTCGCACAACCTGCCCGCTTGCCACCGATTCGTCGCATGCAAACGCAATCCGTAAACTGTTTACTGCATCTTCCATGTGATCAGTAAGATCTACATCTTCGAGGATGGCCTTTAAAAAATAACGTTGCTCCCGGTTGCACAGTTCCTGGTGGTCTGGTTCGTCCGTAAGGTCAATAACGGTATCTTCCTGTGCAAATTCCTCGCTGCTGTTGAGCGCGGCGTGATGAACAAGCAACGACTCCGTTTTTGTATGCGCATCTATCGAGTCCGATTTTCCTGAGCCACCCGCCTGTTTCGCCACAATGGAAACCGATCCTTTAGGACCAATCACATCT
>JBQCGX010000105.1:0-34505 GCA_051955255.1 Agriterribacter sp.
GCAACCAGGTGTCTGCACAAACCATATTAAAAGGCATCAGTTACAAATATTACCTCGGCTCATGGGATGCGCTGCCCGACTTTAATACGTTAACGCCATCAAAAACCGGCGTTGTTTCCAACGTAACGCTCGCTCCCAAAACCCAAACCGAGAACTATGCCTTTTTGTGGGAAGGATATATTAAGATTCCATCCAACGGCAATTATACCTTCCGCACTACTTCAGACGATGGAAGCAAACTGTACATTGGTCAACCCTATAGCGCCAGCGCCACCGCGTTGGTGAACAACGACGGGCTTCACGGTTCAACCAGCAAAGAGGGAACTGTTAGTCTCCAGGCCGGTGTATATCCCATCACTATTACCTTCTTCCAGAAAACAGGAGGAGAATCAATAACTGTTTCCTGGAAAACTCCTCAAAGCCCTAATAGTTGGGTAAACCTGCCCGATGAAGTATTTGTTGATCCTGCTGTTAACCCCGGCGGATCGGCACCCAGTGCTCCATCCGGGTTAACGGCCACCACGCAGTCGTATAACCGCATCAATCTTAGCTGGACAGACAACAGTAACAATGAGACCAGCTTTGAGCTGTTCCGTTCTGATAATTCGGTTGAAGACTTCCAGACAATAGCAGTGCTGCCTGCCAATACTACCAGTTTTGCTGATACCACTGTAAAACCAGCCACCAAATATTTTTATAAGGTAAGGACCATCAACCAATACGGTCAATCTGCCTTTGACAGAAGTGGCAGAGGCGTAGACTATGCATACTACGAAACAACTACTCTGAGTGCATTGCCTTCGTTCAATTCGCTGATACCTGTTAAAACCGGCAGGGTAGGTACTTTCACGCTTGGCATGGAAGACAGGACCAACAACTTTGCCGTGAAGTTTGATGGAACTATTACAGTGCCTAACAATGGAACCTATACTTTTTACATCACAAGTAATGAGGGCGCCAGGCTGTATATAGGAGGCTATTCCGAAAGCAGCACCAGCAATATTGTAGTAGATTACGACGGCATACATAGTACCAATACAAAATCAGGTACCAAAAACCTCAATGCCGGCACATATCCCATTACCGTAACCTATTTTGAAGCCAATGAGGCCAATGAAGTGCTTTCCGTAAGCTATAAAGGCCCCAATGGTTCTAATATCAGCCAGCAGATCATCCCTACCAATGTACTTGGTCAGGAACCAGCCAGCGCTACCACTTCTGCTGCGCCGCCTGCACCTGCTGCACCAACAGGGCTCGATGCATTTGGATACAACTCATCCACCATCAAACTCGTATGGGTACACAATGCCGGCACCAGTGCCACCAAATATGAGGTATACCGCTCGTATGGCGACAACCAGAACTTCCTGCTGTTTGCCGAACTGCCTGGTGATGCCGCTTCTTACAACGATACCGCTTTGTATCCCAATTCGCTGTTCTATTACAAGGTAAGAGCTGTAGGCATTGGCGGAGAGTCTGACTACAGCAACGAAGACAGTGCAAGAACCTCCGGAGCCGTGCCCGTGTTGAATGTAATTGAGAACCAGTACATGCGGTTCAACAGCCAGCTCCAGATACCAGTTAAAGCTGCCAACGGCACAGCCGATCCCTTGTCTGTGTCGGTATCAAACCTGCCAACATTCGGGTCGTTTACGCCTACCGGTAATGGCGAAGGTGTAATTACCTTTAACCCTTCTGAAACGCAGCAGGGCACTTATAACAATATCAGGATAAAAGCAGCCAATCCACAAGGCGATACCACAACACTGATCTTTAGCCTGGTGGTTAACAGCAATTACCAGCCCGTTATTCCGCCAATAGCCAACGTAACGGTGAATGAAAAAGACACCGTAGTGTTCAATGTAACCGCTACCGATAATGATGCATCAGACCAGTTGCTGTGGTCGTTTGTAAGCCTGCCCGATTTTGTGCAGGTGGCTATCAACAACCGTACAGTCACCTTTACCATAGCGCCTCAATATTCGCATGCCGGAACTTACAAACCACTCATTGGTATTGACGACGGCAAAAACGGGAAAGATACTGTTTACTTCAATTTGAAAGTAAACCCCACGGCAATAGTACCAGAACGTGTATATGTGAACTTTAACGACGGAACCGCCACCTTTGCAGAGCCAGGACCCGGCAGCAAATGGAACAATACCAACAGCGCTCCCACCGGAGGCGCTATCTTTGCCAATCTTAAAAACGATAAAGGCGTAAACTCCGGTCTCAGCATCAAGATCCTTGAGTCTGGTTTAGGAAGCGGTAGTACTGGTATGAACACCGGTAATAACTCAGGCGTGTTCCCCGATAGCGTGATACGCTCCAATTACCGCGTAGGCGGCATTGCCAAAAACATGCGCATTGCAGGGTTGAATGTAAACAAACGGTACAATGTCATTTTCTTTGGCAGCTATAATGCAAACGACAAAGATTATGTGACCGCTTATACCATTAAAGGGCAAACCGTTTTACTCAATGCCAGGGTCAACACCAAGAATACAGCCGAAATACAGAACCTTCAGCCCGAAACAGATGGCACGTTAACGCTCAATATTGCTAAGTCGGGCACGGTAGCACCCTACGGGTTCATCAATGCCATGATCATAGAAACCGTGTTCGAAGATTCGACCGCTCCGTCCAAGCCTCAGAACCTGGCGGCAGTGTTTGAAGACGATGTGCTGAAGCTCACCTGGACCAATACAGCCTATAACGCTGTTACCTACGAAGTATACAGGGCTAATGCATTAATGGGTCCTTATGTATTGCTTAACCCCGGAGTGACTAACGACACCCTCCAGTCTTATACCGATGAGACCATCGTAGGTAGTAAAACCTATTACTACATGGTTCGTGCAAAGAATAATTTTGGTGGCAGCAATTCGCAGGTAGTAAAAGTAGTAATACCCAATAAAGCTCCATCCTTTGTAGGATTGAACGATGTGTTTGTAAAAACTGAGCAAACACTTAATATAAATATTACCACCACCGACGATGCTGCTGACATTGTTACGCTCTCGGCTTCCAATCTTCCTTCCTTTGCCAGCTTTACCGACAACGGAGGAGGACAGGGTATCCTCAGTGTGAATCCCGCAGCCGGCAACATTGGTGCATTCAGAGGCATCGTGATCACAGCCAGCGATGACAAGGGTGCATCTGTTTCGGAGAACATCAGCATTCATGTAACAGACAAGAACAGTTCCTCGGTGTACGTTAACTTTAACCAGACCAACCCCGTAGCTGGCATCTGGAATAACTTTAGCAAAGCACCCACAGCCAATGCCGCCATTACCAATCTGAAAAATGATATAGGTGCGGCAACAACCGTTGGTGTTACCTTGCTGGATGCATGGCAGGGAGCAGCCACTACAGGTGCTATCAGTGGCAACAATACCGGCGCTTACCGCGACAGCGTGATTGAAACCAACTTCTACGAAGGACGTGGCAATGTAAGCAGGATAAGGATTTCCGGATTGTCAACGGATCCCGCCAAACGCTACAGCCTGATCTTCCTGGCCAGTGTAGACGCGGTGGGCAACCGTAACACCCTGTTTACTGCCGGAGGTAAGAACGTAACGGTAAATGCTGCTGCCAACTCAGATAAAACAGTACAGATAAACGATCTCGCGCCTGCTTCAGGAATAATTGAATTCACAGTATCGCGTGGCTCAGGTTCATTGTACTCTTATATCAATGCCCTTGTTATACAGGAATACACTCCTTCAGGCACTTTGCTTGCGCCGGAAAACCTCAAAGCAACAGGCGTAGCTAAAGATTCGATACGTCTTAGCTGGAACAACCGGGTAGACGGAGGTACGTTTGAAATATACCGTGCTACCACAGCTAATGGTGCATACACACTGGCTGGCACTACTTCAGACAATACCTTTACTGATGGCGGATTGCTGACCAACAAAGAGTATTTCTATAAAGTAAGATCTGTGCTCAGTGGCAACACCTCGCCCTATAGCAATATAGTGTCAGCAGCCACCTTCGCCTTCTCGGTATACATCAACTTTAACCGCGACAACCCTGCACCATTGCCATGGAACAATACTTCTATGGATCCTGTGGAAGAAGACGTCTTTGCCAACTTCCGCAACGATCAGGGCAATTATTCCGGCATAGACATGACGGTAGGTCCTGGCTTTAGTGGAGTAAATGGTGGTGGAGAAAACACCGGTACCAACAGCGGCGTGTTCCCCGACAACGTGATACGCGCCACCTGGTGGGTAGACGTAGGACAGACAGGCGAACTTAAGATCGGTGGACTGTCGCAGAACATGGCATATACCTTCCTGTTCTTTGCCAGCCGCACCGGCACCGTTACCCGCATTGTACATTATACCATTAATGGCAAAGTGGTAAAACTCAAAGCCAACCAGAACATATCTGAAACCGTGAAGCTTGAAAATGTGTATGCCGATGAAAATGGTGAAGTGCTCATCTCCATTAAAGGGGAAACCGGTTCGTTCGGATACATAGGTGCACTGGTAATATCGGGCGCTAAACGCTCTTCTACTCCTGCTGTTGAAACAGGGGAAGTATTCAGGCAAAGAGATAACCAGGCGCAAAACCCGGCAGGTGCAATAACCGATGATGTAGAGAAGTCTGCAGCGGCTATTTATCCTAATCCGTTTACAGACGACTTAACAATAAAACTTTCTTTGAGCAAAAACGTTTCTAAGTTGGTTGTAAGAATTACCGACATTAACGGAAAAGCAGTTTTTGTAAGAGAATTAAGTGGTCTTACGAGAGGTCAGTGGAAACAATCGCTCGGTGTTAACGGAAGCCATCTTTTACCAGGTATTTATTTCATACAAATACAAGGCATACCGGGAGAAACAATTCCTCCTATTAAAGTGTTGAAGACACGTTAGTGCCTGTAAATAAAAAATAAAAAAGCCGGAACGAATCCGGCTTTTTTTTATACATATACAACGACTGTTTAGTAACGAACCAGATGTTATTTGGTAGGCGGCTTTATTGCATCTGCCCGCCGGTTAGTCGGTCTGATGCGATAAACTTGTCTGCAAAGGATTTGCAAGATGCGTGTACAAACATCACAAAAACAACAAAGGCAGCGGCTTAAAGCAACTGCCTTTGATTCGTTTCAATGAGGTGACCAGATTACTCTGCGAACGAAAACTATTTCTCAATAATCACTTCTGTTCCTATCGGAAGCATGTCGTATAATTCGGACATATCGCTGTATCTCACAGAAATGCAGCCGCTCGTCCAGTTTATAAATTTATCAATTACCCATTCCTCGTTGGGGCGTGTGCCATGTATGCCAATACCTCCGCCAATGGTTGCTTTTTTCGGTATTTCGCCTGCAGCCTTCCTGCTTTTGAAGCGTTCGTAACTTTCTTTGGTAGGATAGTCAAGCATTAAAAACTTACCCCATTGCTTGTGAATTTTTTTTCCAATGATTTTAAAGTGCCCTTCCGGCGTAAGCCTGTCGCCTTCCATTTTTTTATCGTCCTGCTTTTTGTTGCCAAACACTACAGGGTAAGTACCATACCAGCCCTCTGCATCATATAACGTCATCTCGTAGGTGCTTTTTTTAATAACCAATGTATATCCCGCAGCATTGGTTGCCCTTTGTATATTATCAACAGAATGTTTGGATGAAGTATCCGGAATAATGTTGTTTGAAACAGTTGTGTTCTTAAAACTTTGAAATCCAAAACAAAACGCAACCGCACAGGCTGCGAAGGAAAAACGGATCGGATTTATCATATTGTTTAACAATTAGGCATAGTAAAAAACGGGTCAAAAAACTAAATATTTTCCCTTAGTCATTTCTTTAACCTTTGTTATTCCAGCAAAATAAAAGCCGTGTATTGTTAAGAAATTTCTATATAACAAGTTTTTGAGAAGTAAGGTGTAAGGCATGGGGTGTAGGGTAAAAGGCCGGAATACTCAAAGCTGATCGCTGATGGCTGACCGCTCCCTCACAACCCCGCTTTCAGTTCCAGTAAAAAAGACTTTATCTTTTCCAGTCGTTGAATCATTTCAAAATTTTCCTGTGCCTTTGATTTATTTTTTTTCAGATATTCTTTCGCTCCCTCAATTGTATATTTTCTCTGGCGCAGCAAATGATGGATGAGGGTAAGATTTTTAATGTCTTCCGGGCGGAAATGCCTGTCGCCCTTGCGGTTTTTACGGGGCTTCAGTATATCAAATTCTGTTTCCCAATAACGAAGCAATGAAGTATTCAACCCAAACATTTCTGCCACCTCGCCAATGCCATAATATTGTTTTTTAAAAAGTATTTCATCTGGCGGCACTTCAATAAAAGATGCTTCCTCCTCCATTTCCTTCAACGATTTACGCCCCCGTTTGCCTTTTTTTGCAACCCGCGCTACCGGCGTTTTAACCGCTTGCGTTGTTACTATGGGCGGTATTTCATCAACAATAATTGCCTCGGGAGTAAACAACAGTTCGGGCACTTCAACCGATTCCGGTGCGGGCGCCACTACTTCATCCACCTGCACAGTTGTTTCAGCAGGTATTGCTGCTGCGGGTTCCACTTTTTCCTTTGGTTCCGTTATTTCCGGCTCTGTTGCCGCTGCTGCAAACAGGTCGAGTTGCTTATACATGATGCTAAATTAACGGTATGCAGAAAAAATGATGCCGGTAATTATTAACATTTAATCAAAACTCTGGTTGCCAGATGCGGCAATTTTAAGGATGCGGTCAAACTGTTCAGGTGTAAGATCGTTGTAGAAGAAATAGATCGGATCTATGTGCCGCCCGTTTTTATGCACTTCGTAATGCAGGTGCGGGCCGGTTGATTTTCCGGTGCTGCCCACCCAGCCAATCAGTTCTCCCCTCTTTACCCTTTGCCCTACTTTGGCTTTAATACGGTACTGGTGACCATACAATGTTTCGTAGCCATACCCATGGTTAATGATGATGTGGTTTCCATATCCATTCCCCGTATTGCCCGAAAGCCGCACCACGCCATCGGCAGTGGCATAAATAGGAGTGCCTTGAGGAGCTGCAAAGTCAAGCCCCGCGTGCATTTTTACGGTTTTATAGACAGGGTCTATCCTGTATCCAAAGCCAGACGCAATACGGTTAAGGTCTTTATTGCTGATGGGCTGAATAGCGGGAGTAGCCGCTAACAGCTTTTCCTTGCCCTTGATCATTTCCTCAATTTCGTTATACGATTTTGATTGAAAGGCGATCCTGTTGGTGAGATTGTCGAGTGTAGAAGCAATAGAAAAGGCGAGTTCATTGTCTTCCATCTGCTCCACCAGCTTTATCTCCTGCTGCTTTTCAATACTCTTGGCTCGTGCACTATCGGGGATAGGGTTGGCTTCAAAAATTTCGCGGTATACGTGATTGTCCCTTTTTTCCAGCTCCGCCATTTGCTGCTGCATGGCTTTCACCTTGTTGTTCAGCAGCACATAGTCTTCGCGTATGCGTTGGTTTTCCTGGCGCATCAGCATTTCTTTAGGAGAATCGATTACCTGGAATGCAATTACCACAATAATAAGCGCGGTAACCAGGGCTGCTGCCAAAAAGCCCAGTATACGCAGGAGCTTTACCCTAAAGGGTACTACCAGCTTTTCATAACGGAGTGTGTTGGTATTGTAGTAATACTTTATTTTTTTCATGCAGCAGGGTCTGTTCGCCGGGCAAAAATCCAGCTATAATTTAACTACCTTCGCACCCTCCCTAAAGGGGTAAAAGCAAATATAAAATTTAAACATTCAAACGCCACAAAAAATATAAACGGAGGAACGATGACTTCAGTACAGATCCGGCAGGCTTTCCTTGATTTTTTTCAATCAAAAGGGCACCAGGTGGTGCCTTCTGCTCCTATTGTAATTAAAAATGATCCTACATTGTTATTCACCAATGCGGGCATGAACCAGTTTAAGGATTATTTTCTTGGCAATAAGAAAGCGCCCTATACCCGTGTGGCCGATACGCAAAAATGCCTTCGTGTAAGCGGCAAGCACAACGACCTGGAAGAAGTAGGCGTAGACACCTACCACCATACCATGTTCGAAATGCTGGGCAACTGGAGCTTTGGTGACCCTGCCGATCCTGCAGGCGGCTATTTTAAAAAAGAAGCCATAGCATGGAGCTGGGAATTGTTGACCGTCGTGTATGGTATACCGAAAGATCGTTTATACGTTACCATTTTTGAAGGCGATGCTGCTGAAAACCTGCCCCGCGACGAAGAGGCATACAACGAATGGAAAAAAGTAATTGCAGAAGACCGGATATTGCCTGGCAAGAAAAAAGACAACTTTTGGGAGATGGGCGACACAGGACCTTGCGGACCTTGCACCGAAATTCATGTAGACTGTCGCCCCGATGAAGAGCGCAATACTGTTGATGGTAAAACACTGGTGAATAACGATCACCCACAAGTGATTGAGATATGGAACAATGTATTTATACAGTTTAACCGGTCAAAAAACGGCAGCCTTGAGCCACTTCCTGCCAGGCATGTAGACACCGGGATGGGCTTTGAGCGCCTTGTAAGAGTATTGCAGGGCAAAACTTCTAACTACGATACAGATGTATTTACCGGCACCATTGAAGCTACTGAAAAACTAACCGGTAAAAAATACGACTTCAGCGACAGCCGGGAGGCAATCGCCTTTCGTGTAATTGCCGATCACATACGCGCCATCAGCTTTACCATTGCCGATGGACAATTGCCTTCTAATACCGGTGCCGGTTATGTGATTAGAAGAATACTAAGAAGAGCGGTAAGATATTATTATTCTTACCTCGACTACAAACAACCGTTATTGCATCAGCTTGTAGTAACATTGTCGCTGCAGTTTAAATATGTATTTCCCGAACTGTACCAGCAGGCAGAATTTGTAACAAGGGTAGTGCGGGAAGAAGAAGAAGCTTTTTTGCGTACGCTCGAAAAGGGATTAAAAAGAATAGATGATATCATCCAGATAAAAAAGAATGATTCCAATTCCATTATTTCGGGGAAAGATGCTTTTGAACTGTATGACACTTACGGCTTTCCTGCCGATCTTACGCGCCTCATTGCATCGGAAAATGGATTATCGGTAGATGAAACCGGGTTCGATAAAGAAATGCAGTTGCAGAAAGAACGTTCGCGCGCGGCTACGGCCATCGATACCGAAGATTGGGTGGAGATCAACAAAGCAGATAAAACTTCTTTTGTAGGATACAATGATCTGCTGATAGATACCCAGGTGGTAAAGTATCGCAAAGTAAAAGCCAAAGGAAAAGAACAATACCAGTTGGTATTGGAAGCTACGCCGTTTTATGCCGAAAGCGGCGGGCAGGTGGGCGACACAGGTTACCTTCAGTTTGGCGACGAAAAAATAACGGTAAACGATACCCGCAAAGAAAATGACCTGTTCATTCATTTTATCGACAACCTGCCCAACGATATTACCCTGCCGGTAACGGCCAGCGTTAACTGGGAAAAGAGATTGTACACCATGTACAACCACACCGCCACTCACCTGTTGCATGCTGCATTAAGACAGGTGCTGGGAACGCACGTAGCGCAAAAAGGTTCCATGGTTTCAGCCGATACACTGCGGTTCGACTTTTCTCATTTTTCAAAAGTAACCGATGAAGAGTTGCGCAAAGTGGAACTGCTGGTGAACGAAAAAATACGGGCCAACATACCCGTTGTAATCAAAGAATTGCCCAAAGAAGAAGCATTGAAGCTGGGTGCCATGGCTTTGTTTGGTGAAAAATACGGCGATGTGGTGCGGGTGGTAGTGATCGATCCTGAGTATTCCATTGAATTGTGCGGCGGCACACATGTTGGTCATACCGGTATGATAGGTTTGTTTACTATCACCTCCGAATCTGCGGTAGCAGCAGGCGTAAGGCGCGTAGAAGCGTTAACCGGTCCGGCAGCCATACAATACAGTTTTGAAAAAATAAGTGAGTACAAGCACATAGGCGAGTTGCTCAAAGCCAGAGATCCTTTGAAAGCGATTGAAAAACTGATAGAAGAAAAAAATGCCTTGCAAAAAAAGGTAGAAGGACTGGAGGCAAGGCAACTGGTACAGTTGAGAAACGAACTATTGCAGAAAGATGAAATTGTAAACGGTATAACCTTTATTGGACAGGTTGTGCAGGTAAACAATGCGGACGCGTTGAAAAAATTATGCTTTGACGTAAAAACCAATCTCCGCGATTATGTAATGGTTTTATGCGCCAATATTGATGGCAAACCCTTTGTTGCCATAGGAATGTCTGATGTGGTAGCAGCAGCAAAAAACCTCGATGCCGGCAGGATCATTAAAGAGCATGTGGCTCCATTAATAAAAGGTGGTGGCGGCGGACAAAAAACACTGGCTACCGCAGGCGGGCAGGATGCTTCGCAATTGCAGGAGGTGATTGACAAAGTGAAGTCGTTGTTGTAGCCGAAGCTGCCCGTTGCAAGGCTTGTGGAAATAAATCCCCTTTTTTTTGCTTCGCTACGTGAGTGGTATGCTGTTAACAAGCCGTTTGTAATATTGTGTTTCATGGCAGGCCGGCATTTGCTGTTGATCATTCATACACATGAGCAATGTCAATGTAGCCAGGTTATGAGGACTGGTGTAATTCTTGTACATTAGTTAAAAAACGTATTTTATGGCTAAAGTAAACATCGGCATAACCGAAAAGAATCGCCAGGCTGTTGCAGAAGTTTTGAACCAGATACTGGCGGATGAACACGTACTATACAATAAAACCCGCAGCTATCACTGGAACGTAGAAGGTCCCAGCTTTATGGAGCTTCATAAGTTGTACGAAGCGCAATACACATTGCTGGCGGAAATGATTGATGAAATAGCCGAACGCATACGCACTGTTGGTTACTATGCCGAGGGCAGGCTGGCAGAATTACTGAAACTCGCCACTCTTAAAGAGCCTGCTGTGCCCACCGGCTTTAAAGAGCAGATACCCAACCTTGATGCCGATCACGAAAAGATCATTATCAACCTGCGCAAACAAATAGATGAATTTGACGAAAAATTCAAAGACATTGGCAGCAGCGATTTTTTAACGGGTTTGCTCAAGCAGCACGAGAAAATGGCTTGGATGCTGAGGTCGTATTTGGGATAAATCCATAAAAAATTTACAGGTTTGAGTTTCGCGCTGTCATTCAGCACGGAAAGCTGTTTGCCGCTTTCAAAACAGGATTTACAATACTCTTGGAAGCAAAGATCTAAGTGAGTCTAAAGGAAAATAGAGTAATCATATTGCTAATTTATTTAGTTTTTGATACTAAAAATATTATATTCGCAATATGGATACCACTGTCAATTCCACGCAGCAACAGGCAGCCGTTCAGGATGCCGATATATTGTATACCGGCTTAAAAGCCATTGTAGACTGCAACAGCTTTTATTGTTCCTGCGAAAGATTGTTCAGACCCGATTTGAAAAATAAACCTGTAGTAGTATTAAGTAACAACGATGGTTGTATTGTATCGAGAAGCGATGAAGCCAAACAGATAGGCGTGCAGATGGCTGGTCCTTATTTTATGGCGAGACCGTTGATTGAAAAGCATGATGTAGCAGTTTTTTCATCTAACTATACATTGTACGGTGATCTAAGCTGGAGGGTGATGGAAACGCTGCGCGAAATTGCAGGTGAAACTAACGTTGAGGTGTACTCTGTAGATGAAGCTTTTGTTGCATTGCCTGCTATGACTGCCCGTGGGTCGGAAGAATATGCATTATACATCAGGCAAACGGTGGAGCAATGGACGGGCATTTCCGTTTCGGTAGGCGTAGCTCCCACTAAAACACTTGCAAAAGCCGCCAACTATCTTGCCAAAAAGAATAAAAATAAAACCAATTGTATAACTGCATTGGTTACCCTGCCACAGCAACACGCTGCATTGCAATCCATTCGCGTAAACAATTTATGGGGAGTAGGAGGGGCTTATGCCAGCAAGCTCATCAATATGGGCATTACCAGCGCATGGGAGTTGCGCAATATGTCTGACCAGTGGGCGCATGCGCAAATGGGCGGTGTAACAGGTGTGCGCGTTGTGCGCGAACTGAGAGGAGAAGCGTCCATCGAAATGAAAGATCCGTTGAAAACAAAAAAGATGATCGCTTCCACACGCATGTTTGGTGCTCCCGTAAACGATATTGTTTCTATTAAAGAAGCCATTGCCACTTATACTTCGCTGGCTGCCCAAAAGTTGCGCAGGCAATACTGTGCGGCTCGTACCATCAGCATATTCATTGTTCCTAAAGAAGAAGATCATTCAATTGATTTTCAGCATGGGCCCGTTAACAGCACCTACACCACGCTGGCATTTGCCACATCGGTAACCAATGAGCTCATAAAGCCTGCTGTAGCGTTGGTAGACAGGTTGTATCAGTCGGGAAGGTTCTATAAAAAAGCAGGTGTAATGCTGAGTGAACTCGTGCCCGATACATCCATACAAGGCAACCTGTTTGTGCCCGAAACAAAAAACAAGGGACGCTTTTTAATGGATATGATGGACAATATCAACTTCAGCATGCGCAATGATATGCTGAAATTTGCCGCTTCCGGCACCGATCGCAACTGGAAAATGCGCCAGGAAAAAAGAAGCCCCCGTTATACCACCCGTTGGGAAGAAATGTATGAAGTGGTGTAAGATGCCGAGCCGATGGTAAAGCCGGTCGGCACGCTGAGCGGGTATTGGGCGCCATCGGCGGTATGACCGACAAAAGACAAACGTTTTAATGATCAGACAGGGCATGGCAATTCTGAACTTAAAGAAATTGAAACTGTGGTAATCTTTAACTAAGCCACATTTATAAAATTCAATGCCGTTTAGTTAAGCCGATCAAGGCTGGAAATTTTAAATAATATATTTAATGCGCCGCAGATTCGAAGATGATCCTTCTTCTGCGGCAAAAATGAGTTTTCACTAACTAAATGACATTGAATTTAATCCCGCGCTTTGAATTGAAAATGTTATGCACCACTAAAATTTGTACATTGCTGTTTTTTCATGAGTTTCCGGAGGTTTTTACAGCGCTTACTAACTAAACCTGTTACCAGGCTGGCAAACAGGTTTTCTTCGCGTCCCAACAGGGAAAGAGTACACCTAGCATTATCTAAACTATACAAAAGCATCAGGGAAAAGCCAGGTAAAAAAGGACTGATACTGGACCTGACACAAACACCTCAAAAGATCATCATTTTTTCGGACCTGCACAAGGGAAACAAAAAACGATCAGACGATTTTGCTCCAGCAGAAAGCAATTACCTGGCTGCACTCAACTACTATTACGGTATGGGCTACACGCTTATTATATTGGGCGATAGCGAAGAGCTGTGGAAGTTTAATCTTTTTACTGTAAGTAAGCACAACAAACCATCGTTCGATCTTGAAAAAAAATTTTTGAAGCGTAAAGGCCTGATAAAAGTTTTTGGCAACCATGATGTATTCTGGAACAACGATCCTTTTGCCCCTTTGCAATTGCTGAGTATTTATGGCGAAACTGTGCACATATACGAAGGCGTTATACTGCAGTACGGCGTACACAAAAAGCTGGATATTTTTTTAACGCACGGTCACCAGGGCGATGGGCAGAGCGATGGCAATAAGTTCAGCGCCTGGTTTGTTGCCAAAATATGGGCGCCGCTTCAATCTTTCCTGGAGCTGAATATTAATACACCGGCGTTTAACGATATCCTCAAAACAGAGCACAACCAGTTTATGTATGAATGGAGCTCTGCCCAGCAGGACATGCTGCTAATTACCGGGCATACGCACCAGCCGGTATTTGAATCGATGACGCATCTTGAAAGATTGTACAAGCAATTGCTGCTGGCCCGTCAGCAAAACGATGCACCCGCTATCGCTAAACTCCAGCAGGAAATCGCCTTCCGCCGACAGGAGTACGATCACGTTTCGGAAGATTATCTCCACCTGAAACCCACTTATTTTAACACAGGCTGCTGCTGCTTTACCGATGGCGACATTACCGGCATTGAGCTGGACGAGGGAGAAATGAGGCTTATTAAGTGGAAAAAAGACGGAAATGAAGCCAAAAGAACCATACTTGAAAAACTTCGCTTAGGCACAACTGTTTGAGAAACAAATTTTTCCGGTTTCCGGCCTACAGTTTCCCTATTTCGTAAATCATGCTGTTTTTTATATAATAATATTGCAACCTTCCACAAGTTGGTTATCGGAGTCAGTATTATGAAAGGTTCAAGCACTAAAACAGATTCAGCGACGAAGAAAAAGCCTGGCGGTAAGTCGCTTTTTCGTCGCGTGGTAGGATGGTCACACCTTTGGCTGGGCATAGGCTCAGGAGCGATTGTACTTTTTTTAGGCATAACCGGCTGCATCCTGGCTTTCGAAAACGAAATAAGAAGCGTTACCCAACCTTACCAGTATGTGCAACCGCAGCAAGCCGCTTTCCTTCCTCCGTCTAAATTAAAGCCTGAGGCAGACAAACACCTGGATGGAAAAGAAATAAAAGGGTTGGAATATGTGGGCAAAGACAAAGCAGCCGTTGCTTACTATTATGATGAAGAAGAAAATTACAAACAGATATTTTTGAATCCTTACACAGCAGAAGTGCTAAAGGTGAAGGATATGAATAAAGATTTTTTCAGGGTTGTTTTAGATGGGCATTTCTACCTCTGGCTTCCCCCGCAAATTGGTCAGCCAATTGTTGCAACCGCCACCCTGATTTTTGTAATACTGATGATTACCGGGCTGGTGCTTTGGTGGCCAAAAAACAAAGCCGCACGCAAGCAACGCTTTTCCATAAAATGGAATGCCAAATGGCGCCGGGTGAATTACGATATGCACAACGTACTGGGCTTTTATATGACCTGGGTTGCCATCTTTATTGCAGTTACCGGATTGGTATGGGGTTTTGAGTGGTTTGCAAAGTCGCTGTACTTTGTTACTTCTGCCGGTAAAACACTGCCGCCACACGAGCACCCTGTTTCCGATAGTACTGCCACGTTGGAGAAAGGAAAAGACGCTGCCGATTATGTGTACCACCTCATGGCGGCCAAAGCCAACCAAAAAGAAAAGTTCGGCGTGTATTATCCAGCCACCCGTTCCGACGCTATTGAGGGATTTGTAAATCATCGCCCCGGAACTTATTACGATGCGGATTATTATCACTACGATCAATACACTTTGCAGGAATTGCCCGCCACCGGTGTATACGCCGGCAGCTTCAGCGACGCTTCTTTAGCCGATAAAATTGCCCGCATGAACTACGATATTCATGTTGGTGCCGTGCTGGGACTGCCAGGTAAGATATTAGCTTTCTTTGGCTCACTCATTTGCGCCAGCCTTCCCGTTACAGGTTTTATGGTATGGAGAGGAAGGAAAAAGAAAAAAGCAAAAGGCGTTCCCGTGCCTGTTCAAAAAGTGAATCCCAAGCCGGTGTTAGGGCTGCAGTCTTAAAAGTCAGATAAGCCTGTTCCGCAGGTAGACGCTGATGTCTTTTGCTGATGTGCGCTGATTCATTTATTACTGCTGCATTATCCGCGATTGCTATCTGTGAAAATCTGCGGGAGAATTTTCAATATCTCACTGCAAGCGTGATATAAGGATACCAGCCTTCTCTGGAATAGCCCATCGTAAACTGCAACACCGCCATCTGAGCCGGTGCGAAATAAATGCCTGCACCCGTGCCCTGGTGCCATTGATCGCTTTTAAATTCATTTACCCACACTCTGCCAATATCATAAAATCCGGTTATACCCAGTTGCCCCGGCAAAATATAATTGGCAATATCTGCCAGCTTTATTCGCAGCTCAAAGTTATTATACAGCATATAATCGCCCGCAAAACGGTATTGCCTGTAACCTTGAAGGTTTTCGTGCCCTCCTAAAAACAGCGACTGATAAAACGCTGCATTACCCAAGGTAACGCCGCCGCCTATCCGATTGGCAATGATAAATGCCGATTGCCTGTCCAGCGATTTATAGATCACAAATTCCGAAGTAGCCTGCGCAAATGACTTAGAATAGCTGTTTAATCCTGCCTGGCCAGCTAAACGTATATTAAAATAACCGCCGGTAGAAGGCAGTATCCTGCTGTCCCGCTTGTCGTATACAAATTGTGCAGTGGCTCCCGCAAAATATTTGTCTTCAGCAATGGTGGAGCTGTCGTATGTATGCAATAGCGTGGTGCCAGTAATAAACCTGCCTGCATTTTTTGTTTCGTTAAAATGGTAATACTGAAACGAAGGCCCCACGGAAAATGCAGCACTTTTATTTCTCCAGCGCAACCATGCCTCTGCCTGGTATATATTAAACCTGGCGCGATAATACTTTACGTAATCACCTGTTTTATTAAACGGTGTTTCGTTGCCCAGCCCATAAAAATTCTGAGTATTGTTCGGCGCTTTCACAATGCCGTTCAGCACCACATCTGCTTTGCCAATTGCCTGTATCCACTCGCCCCTGTACCTTACCAGCCATGCTCCGCTTGAAAAAGAATGTGTAAAGCTAAGTAGCTGCATGCTGCCATAAGGCAATTTTCGAAAGCCTCGTTGCACATGTTTAATGCCCGCGCCTATCAATAAGCCGTCGTCCCGGTTATAGCCCGCAGCAATCACTGGTCCGGTTACATTGTACAGGTCAGAAGGCATATACGCAGTGTTCAGGCTGTCGTTCGATAAATGTTTTTGAATGTTTGATGCATCACCCTCCAATACCACATTATTTTTTTTTCCATACAACTTTATAGTTCGGGCAGCAGCAACAATATTGTATTTTTTATCTCCCTTGCCACCTACTATCCTGAGTTTAACAGGTGAAGTTGCATTGTTGATCATTACACTGTCGTCGCCCTTTCCTGTAAACAGTCGTATCTCTTTTGTTTCTGAAGCAAGAAAGGTGCGCGAGTAAAGCTGTTCCTTTATATTTTTTTCTTTTGACAGCTTGTAAATATTTACCTGCAGGTTGTTATCGTTGTCATTTTTGATCTCCACGTATTCGTTCTTGTTAGTGGTTCTGATATCTACAATTTTTGAAACAAAGCGGTAGTACTTGCTCATAGCCTTCTCCATATTGCCACGACGTTCCTTTAACTGTTGAAGGAGTTGGTTATAGCGAATGGATTTTGCAGATTCGGGTAAGCGTTGCAGTGCATCTTCCAGCACTTCATCTGTAAGTTTACTGATGCTTTCTTTTGAAATGCGCATCCATGTTTCGTAATCAAACTGGTTTAAAAACTGAGAGGAGAGTTGCCGGCCATTGTACATAAACGTATTCACATCTTTTATACGGCCTTTAAACCCTTGCAGGTAAGGCAGCAGCCACGGACGGGAAGCAGCGTTAGGTAAAAAGCCCTCGTTTACATACAGCGCCTGGTCCCTGTCGCGCGGCACTGCAATGTATTTTTTGCTGTTGCCTTTCTGATTGTCGTGCCAGCGCCATTGATCAAAATGCCGGTCCCAGTCGCCTAAAAAAAGATCAAGTATTTTGGCTCGCAGGTACAAAGCCGAATCAAAACGGTTGTCGTTGTCCTTCAGCAATTGTTCCAGCATCTTCACGGTGTTGTCCGATTTGCCCGCCGGTTCCCGTTCCTCCAGCAGGCACAGCCTGTTGGCAAAAAGCTTTTCGTATACACCCAGATTAACGTCGGGCGAAACAAGGCCGATCATAGGATCGGCATGCGGTACCTGCAACGCATCGGCAAGGGGAGGCACTATTAATGCAGAATAAGGGTGCTGCGCAGACATGTTATCCTGCACAATGTCTTTAGCAAAAGTTTGCCGTATGGCGGCCGGAATAATTACTTCGGGGTTTTTATCAACGCTTCTCAACACCCATTCTTTTCCTTCTTTATCTTCCAACCGTAACGACACCGACTGATGCCCGCCACCGCGTTGCGTGGGGATGAGTCCGCCATTTATGGTAGATATATGTATAACAGGCACCCGCGTTTTTGCAGCCCATTCCTTCCTGTAGTTTTCACCAAATATTTTCCTGTGCAGGTTGCCCACGCTGTCGTATTTGGGATTGGCTTGTACCCAAACACTGTCTTGGTCAATAGGCTGCAGTGCAGTGGTTGCTGCGGTATTCGTGTAAGGCTGAACGTAAGTAAATGCTACGGCAGCGGCTTCGCCCTCGGATACAAAATAGTTGAACCGGATGCTGTTGTCGGGCAATACGTCTGCCGTAACGAAGCCAGGTTTCGTTTCGGCAAACAACGCGTGCTTTCCTTTTTTTACAAACGACTCCTTGGAGCCTGAGCCGCTTACCACCTGTATGTGTTTGTTTTTAATGAACTGCAATCCATGTTCGTGCCCGGCTACATATACAATATTGGGAAATCCTTCAAATACATTACTGATGTCTTCAATCATGGATTTGTATAAGGGATGGATCATGTCTTCGGGGTTGGTAAAGGTTTTTCGCAGCAGTGGATACAGTGAACCAACAACCGGTAAAGGGATGTAAAGATTTTTATTGATGGATGTAAGCGGGAATATATGGTCTTTCAGCGCATAGTAGCCGCCGTGATGCCCATAGCTTTGAAACGGATGATGCGAGGCAAGTAAAATAAATTTATGCCTGTTCTTATACAGCAGCTCTTCCAGCCGTTCCACTATTTCTTCGTTGCTGTTGCAGGAGCATTCCGTTTCTTCATCTGTTTTGCTGAAAGGGTATAACCACCATTCGCTATCAAAGCCGATGATCGTAACGTTTTCCGATATGTTTAGTTCAAACGGGTCGGGGCAGCCGTTGGCAGGCAACATTTTCAGGAGGCTGTCTTGTTGCTGAGCGAGGTACAAACCCTGTTGTTTTATTTTTTTCAATCCTTCGCGCCCCATCCTGTCCCAGTCGTGATTGCCGGGAATAAAATACACGGGCGCACCTTTGGCACGAAAGGGCACAAACTGGGTCTGCAGAATTTTTTGTGTTTCCGTTTCTTCTGCACTGCCCTGCAGCCCCATGCCCCTGGGATAAATATTATCTCCCAGGAACATTACCGTGGTTTTGCCAGCTATTACCTGTTGCGCGGCAGCAGCGAGTACGCCTTCCTGTTGTGCATCTATTTTGCCAGCATCTCCAATAAAAATGATCCGCTGCACTACCGAATCCTGGGCAATAAGTTGCCCGCTAGTAAATATGCAAAGCAGGATAACAAGAATTCGCTGCAGCATGATATCAGTTTTTTTCTGGTTTGAATATTTTTTGAGTAAGCCAGTGGCTAAGGTAACCCGTACCTATGCCAATAGCTGCTCCACCCAATACATCTGATGGATAATGAACGCCCCTGTACAGGCGTGAGTACCCTACGGCGGCTGCCCATACATAGGCCGGCACAACAACATACCATTTTTTGTATTGCAGCGAAATAGTAGTGGCTGTTGCAAAGGCCAAAATAGTATGCCCCGATGGGAAAGACCTTCCGTGCTTTACCTGCGCAGGAAATACATCGTTTGGATAGATCTCGGCAGGTCTGTCGCGCCCGATGGCACGTTTCAGTGCTTCCGATACGGCAGCGCTTACGGCTGCATTGATCATTATTTCATAGCCTTTTATTTTCAATTGCCTGTCCTTTTTTACGATGCCCGTGAGCCATGTGCCCGCAGCAGCCGATGCCGGTACCCAATAGGCGGAACTGCTGGTTACTGCCCAAAAGCCGGAACTGGCATCTCTCGGGTTGATCTTTTTCAGCAGGTCAATATCAATATTCTGCGCCAGCAGGTAAGCCGGAAAAAAAATGAGCAGAATAAGCGTATGCACTTTTGTAACCATGAATGATGATTGTAAATGTTGTTTTGCTACAGATGCGCAGATAGGTTTATTTTTTATCTGCGTATCTGTGGTTGCATGTTTGAGTGTTCTTATCTTCTGGCAAACTTCAGAATATTTCCTTCCGAAAACTCATCGCCTTCGTTTGAAATGTATAAGTTGCCGTTAGCGTCGAATGCTATCCCTTCGGGTTGATTGAACATATTCCCATTCAAGGGCCACACTTCCTTTATTTTCCATTGGCCGTCGGCAACAACCAGCAGCTTGTTCACAGCCGATATAATGAACCATTCTTTTGTAACCGGATTTTGCGCAAGCCCCGAAGGGCGAAAATCTTTTTTCATTTTCTTGCTCAGCGATCTTATTTCAGGCACAGAAACCTGGAATTCTCCTTTTTGATAAATAGAATCGCCGGCATGAAGAATGTATCCCGACACTGATTTTTCTCCGTCATCCTTTTCACAATTTTTACAAAGTATATATAACAGCGAGTTGTCATTATCAGCGTACATAGCTTCGTATTCACCGTTTGGTAACAGGTTTGTTATTTCCCGTGTATCGTTTGTTTCTGCTTCATATATAGCTGCTAATGGAAAGCTAAGCAATACGCCATTGCTTTTTAATACCAATACCTTATTGTTGATGATGGCAATATCTTCATAGTCGCCATGTTTGGCAAACTTAACATGCTGCTGTTTTTTGTGCTGCCATGCCAGGTAAAATACTTTTCCTTCCTCATCCTGGATAGCGTATACGGTATCGTTAGTATTGTTGCGAAAGGTTATGCCTGATATTTCAAGCAGGCTATTGGGCATGAAAAATTTTTCAGGATTGCTGAGATCATATGCGCCAGGCGAATTTTTTTTCTTTTCTGTTTCCTGGCAGGCTATCATAAAAAGGAAGAGAGCAATGATTGCCATATATCGTTTATAGCGGGTATAACTCATGCGCTGTTTGTTCTTTTGAAATTTCGTGGTTACGGCTGTGCAAATAATGATAAATGGCTTCCTGCGATCGTACAGGCTCCCCCGTTTTTTCTACCGGTTCATTTGTTTGTTCGCCGGTTATATATACCGCCTGCACATTGTCTCTCCACTGCAAATCAATAATGGTTAATATTTCTTTCCTGATCTGCTCGTCGTATACAGGAAAGCAAACTTCTATACGCCGGTAAATATTCCGGTTCATCCAATCGCTGGACCCAAGAAATATTTTTTTATTGCCGTTGTTGTGAAAAATAAAAACGCGGCCATGTTCAAGGTAACGGTCTATAATACGCTTTGCCGTAATGTTGGCGCTTTGGTTTGCTATACCTGCTACCAACCGGCAAATACCCCGTACCATCAGGTTTATTGTAACACCTGCATTCGATGCTTCATACAGTTTGTTGATCAGTGTTTCTTCTTCAAGGTTGTTAAGTTTAATAGTAATGGACGCGGGCAGACCTGCTTTTGCGTTGGCAATTTCAACATCTATGCAGCGAATAAATTCCTGTAACAAATTAAACTGCGCTACCAGTATATGATTGAATGCAATGGCATCTGTTGCCTCTGGATTTTTCTTTTTGCTTAAAAAAGTGAATAATTTTTCTATTTCGCCTAGCATTGCCTGTTGGGCTGTAAGCAATATATGATCGGTATAAAAACGGGCGGTGGTTTCATTTAAGTTGCCTGTTGCCAGCAAACCAATATAAGATTGTTGCTCATCGTTTTGTTTTATCAAGGCTATTTTAGCATGCACTTTCAGCGAATTGCTGCTGTAAATGATCTTTACGCCCGCAGCTTTCATTTGTTTTGACCAGTAAATATTATTTGCTTCGTCAAACCTTGCTTTCAGTTCAACCAGCACGGTTACTTTTTTGCCGTTCCGGGCAGCGTTGATAAGAGCGTGCACTATTCTTGAATGGCTGGCTACCCGGTACAACGTAACGTATATGTCGGTAACCGAAGCACTGATGGCAGCTTCATTAAAGAAACGCACCACGGTATCATACGACTGATAAGGCGTATGCACAATATAATCCTGCCGGGCAACCCTGTCCAGCAGCGTGGTGCCGGTTATGGCCAACGCATTTACATCCGGCCACGATGGATAAGAAAGTGTGGGATCGGTTACCGGCAATCCGGCAATATCTTTCAGGTTGTGGTGTTTGCCGCCTTCTACTATAGATGCATTCTGCAAACTGAACGTTTGAATGATGTGTTGCAGGTATTTTAAAGGAATGCCGGGTTCGTACAAAAAGCGGGTAGCCAATCCGTGATCTCTTTTGCCCAACTGGGTTTCTATCTTTTCGGCAAGGTCCTCATCATATTCATCCTGGAGATTCAACTCCGCGTCTCGTGTTACTTTAATGTTATAAGCCCCTTTTATATCAGCACCATCAAACAGGTGTTGAAGATTGTTGCGGATAACTTCTTCGAGAAAAACAATATAAGTGCCGGCTGCATGTTCAATGCTGTAAAACCGCGATATATGATTTGCCGGAACGTTTACGATAAACAGTTGTTCCGGCTGTGCTGCGTATTGAACTACTACTACCAGGTATAGCCGGTTGTTTTCGGGGAAAAAATCGGTGTGCTTCAACAATTCAACAGGATGAAGATAACCGGCAACACGGTTAAAAAAATAATTGCTCACCAACTGTGTGAACGGTGAGGGAATGGGATCGTTGTTTAAAAAATAATATCCCTTTTGTTGCAGCGCCGGTATCAATTGCGTGTTTAAAATTTGGCCGAATTGCTCCTGTTGCCGGTGAATGATCTCCGTAATACGGTTATATACATCGCTGTCCGCTTCTTTTTTCCTGATCTTACGGATTGCCTGTATGGCAGGTATTCGTACCCGGTAGAACTCGTCGAGATTGGAAGAATAGATGGAAAGGAATTTTATCCTTTCCATTAAAGGAGCTTGTTCGTTTGCTGCTTCATTTAATACTCTTTCATTAAACAAAAGCCAGCTTATATCGCGATTAAAATAAGTAAAACCTGCCATTGACAAGATGCATTGATTAAGAACCAAAGAATACAGATGCAATGATAAAGGCCAGTACTGAGGCTACAATGCCAAACATGAAAATATTATACCCTTTTCTCAGCAAACGATATTTATGGCCTAACACCATTCCTTGTGAATACAGGTCCCTGGTAAGACTGCCATACAAAAATTCCCGGTCGTTCATCATTTCCTTCATGCCATAGGAGTAGTCGTCGAAACTCATTTTATAAAAGTTGCCGAAGAAAAGTAAGTTCACACTTTTATTTTCAATATCCTTTTTGGTAAAGCTGCCCGAGGGCAATGCGGGCCGGGTAGCCAGTATGCAAAATACCAATGTTATTACGCATACGGCAAGCAACAGGGTGGTAGGAATAATGAGGTACTCGTTGTCTTCCAGCTTTCGCAACAGCACGCTGAGCAAAACAGATATGATGATAGAAGTGGTGGTGATCATGATATGAGCTTTGTTATCTGCCATATCGCTCAGCCGTTGATGGTTGTTGGAACTGATGCGGAACATTGTTTCAATGCCACGTTCAGGTCTGTCGGTTTTATTTTTTTTGCCTGTATCTGTCCGTATGGTGTGTTCCTGTATGCCTGCGGATGAAGCATCACTGAGCTGCTTTGTTTTTTCGTCCACTTTCTGTTGAAGCTTTGCCAGGTTTTGTGCTTTGGTATTGTCAAAAAGACTGTGCGCAAAATCTGTGTGGTAAGTATGCTTTTCCAAAAATCGGATGCTGCCACTTCTCCATTCTTCGCCTGTTATAGACCGTGATTCTCTTATTTCAGCTTCTTTGCGCAACAACTTATTGCGCTTACCGAAATTGTCGGAGCCCAGATGAGAAAGGTCTGCATCACATACAATTTGCTCCAGCAGGGTAGTGGGAGTTTGCGGTATCCTGGTGGCGAGTATGCAAGCGCTTATGGATTGAATGGTTGTTTCGTTTACACCTTTTTGTTGCAGAAAATCAGCCGCGAGCTGCGCCGAACGTTGCTCATGTTCTGTTGCAGGACCATTAAAGTAACCCGCATCGTGAAACCAGGCTGCTGCAAGCACTACAAAAAAATCGTGATCGTTCAGGTGGTAGTGCGATCCCAACAGCGAAGCGGCTTTTACTACTTCCTCCGTATGCTGCAGATCGTGGTATACTATATCGGGGTTGGCGTGACCTGTAATAAAATGGATAACATATTGTTTTACCTCTTCCAGCAGGTGACTATAATCCATACGAGGACTGTTGTTTAGTGTAACAAAGCAAATACTTTGTTATTGAAGTTAAAAAATTATAATGGATAATCAAGTAGGCAGGCAATCGGTAAGAGCGTGTATGTGTGCTGTATAAAGTCTCTGACCACAAGTGTTCGAGATTTGTATATTGTGTACCTAATTCCATCAGACCGCCTTCGGCGTGCCGATGGTGTTGGTTTCGGTCGGCACGGCGAGAGCCGGTCTGACCGACCCAAAACACAGGTTTCGAACAGTGATGGTCTCTGACTACGTACTTATTATGTTCTTCCGAGACTCAGTCTCGTCTAAGAGACCGTACACGCATCTACGTGTGTTTGCGTCGGTCAGACCGCCCCTGTATCCTCCCTGACAGCTCATCCGGGGCGGGCCGACCGAATCAGTACCCATTGCTGTACGAAGTCTCTGACTTCGTACTTACTATGTTCTTTCGAGACTCCGTCTCGTCTAAAAGTCCATATACGCATCAACGATTCTTCACCAAACTAAACATCTCAGCATCGATTCAGGTTTCAATCACTACAGTCACTTTCTTAAATCCAGCGCTCCTTAAAAAATTTTTCATTAATGTGATGCTCCTTTGTCCTGCCTGCTCCAATATTTTTTGCTGCAATGCCCTTTCAATCATCTTATTCCTGGCTTTTATTTTTACAGCGTTCACCGCTTCGCTGCTCCATTCGCCTATTTCATCAAAAGTTTCAAATCCGGACGGATTGATAATGGCATCCAGTATTTCGGGTGGAGGAAGCGTTAAGGCAATAGAATCTTCAAGGATAAAAAAATGCTGCGGTTGCAGTTTTTTCAGATCAACACCTGCGGTTACCTGTCCTTTGCCTATGATCACAATTCGTTTGCCCGTTACCGGTAATCCCGAAAATTTTGAAAAATCTGGAAGGATCATTTCCACAGCCGACTTGGGCTGTATCACTGTTGAATCTACCACCACTTCGTCGTAGGCGGTAATGGTGCATAGCTGGGCCAGCTCGTTGATCTCCTTAATTAAAATAGGCGTATTGTCTATTACAACAGGTTGTGCTTTAAATATATTTTTGAACGAGCCCAACCAGTTTGTTTTAAGTATTAGCAATATTGCCACCACCGCAATTACCGCTATAAGCAAATATCTTCTTACAATTTTCCACATATCAGTTTAAAGTTGGGTAAGTGTTAGCATTTTCAAATGTTACCGTTACCTTTTCGTAACCCAGGTTTTGTAAAAAGCCGCTTACAAAAAGACTGGCATTTGCTTCGGCCGTTTTTAGTACACCCAACGAATCGGCACTGTTTTGTATTTGTACCTGAGCCTGCGCTGCTAGGTCGTTTCTCTCCTGGCTCGAAAACTCGGAACGAAAAGGACCAACTTCCTGGTAGGCCACTTTAATGTCTTCCGGCTTTATGTTGATAGAAAAAAGCTTGGCGCGCGGCAAAACAACGGTGATCTCTTTATTGTCGATGGCTACTTTGGTTTCGTCTATCTTCGAAAAATCAATGCCGCCTTTCAGTGTTGCCTGGCAGGTCATTAGTATTTTGCGGTCGCCAATTTTATACCAGGTTTTATTGTCGTTCGCTTTAATGATCTTGCTCACTACGTATTCTACTGTAACCAGTTCATTCATTTCTTTTAATGCAAGAATTTCCTGTTGCTGCTCGGGCGCCTTGCCGGTGCAGCCCATTGCTGCAATAACAATGTATATGAAGATTAGCCATTTGAACATTCCGCAATTTACAATTCCTTTAATTGAATCGGGGGAGCATTTAATTCGTCCTGGATTCCAGAACAAACGAACCGGCAAGGGGCGATGCCCGAAGCGGACAGTTGGCTTCAAAATAAAAAGAAGGAACTACTTATTAGAAACTGTCAGCTCAATCCTCTATTATGGTAACTTTATTATTACCGAAATTATTACATCAATCGATCAACGCATGAAAATATTGCCATTAGTTGTTGCATTGGCTATGTGCATAACTGTTACGAATAGCCGCGCACAGCAGGCGCAGGAATTAATATGGCACAATCCCGCTGCATTGGCAGAGCCTGTTATAGAGGGACAATTCTGGTGGAAGCAAACAGAAAATACCTACGACCGTTTACCCGCAAAAGCCAAACCATTGGTGCGGGAAGCTATATGGAACCTGGGGCGTAACAGTGCGGGCGAATACATCCGGTTCAAAACAAGTGCAACAACCCTTACGGTTCGCTATGAGGTGAGCGGCAGCCTTGCCATGCCTCACATGCCTTCCACCGGTGTAAGCGGCGTAGACCTATACGCGAAAGATAAAACGGGCAGCTGGTTATGGGCATCGGGAAAGTTCAGCTTTGGCGATACCATTGAATACCGGTTCAATCCTCTTGCCTCAACAGCAGAAACCGAATTCCGGCTGTACCTGCCGTTATATAACAGCGTGAAATGGCTGGAAGTGGGAACGCCGGCAGAAGCTATGTTTTCTTTTATTCCAAAGGAAAAACAGGAGCCGGTTGTAATTTATGGTACTTCTATTGCACAAGGTGGTTGTGCCAGCAGACCGGGGCTGGGATGGACCAATATTCTCAACCGGTTAATCGACCGCAATATCATCAACCTGGCTTTTTCGGGAAATGGCCGGCTCGAGGAACCTGTAATTGATCTTATCAACGAAATAGATGCATCGGTATTTGTGCTGGATTGCCTGCCTAACCTTGTAGATCCTAACACCTATCCTCCTGCTGAATTAAAGAAAAGGATTGTAGATGCCGTAAAAACATTGCAGTCCAAACATCCTGCAACGCCGGTATTGCTGGCGGAACATTCCATCAGCAACCCTTTTATGAACATGGATACGGCTATGCTGAACCGTTATAGCAAGACTAACATCATATTATTGGAAACTTTTGCAGAGATGAAGCAGCAGGGGGTTAAAAATATTTACCTGCTTACTGCAAAGGAAATGGGCTTAAACAAAGAAAGTACGGTAGACGGAACGCATCCTAACGACATTGGTATGATGGAATACGCCGAGGCTTACGCTAAAAAGATCAAACAAATATTGAAGGAGCGCTAACGTTGCTCGATAATAATGGCAGTTGATATACTTTATTTCGGGGAAGGGGGATGAATGGATTGATTTGCATATGCTCATCAAAAAAATGAAACTATGTTTACCCGCCTTCTCTTTTGCAACGTAATAATTGTTTTGATAAATAGCTGTTATGCACAGTCGAACAAAGTGGGAGGTCCCTGCGAAGGCTGTGAAGCCATTTATGAAAACACAGTGCCTTTTGAACAACTTACTGCTTTTACAAAATTGCCCGGCACTACCTGGGATGGGAAAAAGCCGCTAGGCATCAACGGTACGGTGTATAAGGCAGATGGTAAAACGCCTGCTGCGGGAGTTGTCTTATATATTTATCATACAGACGAAACGGGACACTATCCCACCAAAGGAAATGAAACGGGATGGGCAAAGCGCCACGGCTACCTGCGTGGCTGGATGCGCACCAATGAAAAAGGTGAATACAAATTCGGAACCATGCGTCCTGCTGCATATCCTGGGGGTACAGATCCTGCGCATATCCATATTATTGTAAAGGAACCTGGATTGAATGAATATTATATTGACGACTTCCTGTTTTCAGACGATCCGCTGCTCACGGAAGAACGGAAGAAAAAACTTGCCAATCGCGGCGGAAGCGGCATTGTAAAGCTGGTGGATGTGGGCAACATGTTTAAAGGTGAACGGAACATTGTTCTTGGAAGGAATATTCCAGATTATCCCATTCAGAACTGATATGAGTTTTGTGTTTCGCGTTTATAGTTTTCGGTTCTGGTTTCCTGATTGCTGATAGCTGACCGCTACATTACTGCTGCTACCAGTTTTTTCATTTTTTCCAAACCGGTTTTTGCCACTGCCAGTGCATCCTGTTGCCAGTAGCTCCTGTTAAACAACTCCAGCGACAATGATTTGGTGCCTCCCATTGCCTTGAGGTCGGTAAGAACCTGCCTGGTCGGCGCCACTCCATCGCCGGGATATACTCTGTCTGCATCTGTTTGCTCCAGCCTGGGTTTAGAAGAAGGATAATCGTTGAAATGAATGATGTCAATAACGCGCCCATTCACCAGTTTCAGTCCCTCAAACCCTGAACCACCACGAAACATGTGGTATACATCCGGCAGGATGCGGGCTTCGGGATGATCGGCGGCTGCGGCAATGGCCAAAGCCTGGCTAAGATTGTAAAGTGTTCCCGACGCACCCCAGAATTCAAGCAAGGGTATTACGTTGTGTTTTTTGCCCAGTTCCAGTATAATACGGTAACGATCACCTGCAGTTTGCCAATCGGGCATCTGACCTTTTTCCACGCCGGCCGGTGGTGCGGCCACCCTGTTGCATCCTATAGCCGATAAGATTTTCATTTCTTCTTCCAGCTCTGCAATGGCTGCTTTTCGTTTGGCATTGTCGTTTACCAGCCACGATGTAAAGCTGATGGCATTGTGAACTGCAATTTTTTTATCCTGCAAAAGTGATTTGAGCGATTGTACGCTGTTGCCGCTTTTGAGGTAATCCTTTATATCATTCATCCACAGTTCCAGCCCATCATACCCGGCCTGCGAACCTATATTGATGTATTGTACCAATCCAGGCTTTTTACCGCTGATCGTGCTGGTGTTGAGGCAAAACTGAAAAGTCCCTTGTGATGTTTGGCTGTTGGCCCTGGTAACGGATGGCAGTATGGACGCAATTGTAGCAGCGCCGGAAAGTTTAATGAGTGAACGTCTGTTAAGCATGATCGTAAAGTTGTGAAAGAGTAAGGTAAGTATTTTTTAAAAGCAGGTAAACACTTCTTATGGTGAAATTATTTTTCAATAAACCGGATGTATGGCTTGCTGCGCAGCAGCTTCACCTTGCAACGGTAAGGAATAATTTCAGGATGAAAAAACACGATGAGCAATATCACCGCCAGCACGCCGGCTATTACAATAGTATCCAGCCATATGCTCCAAAAGCGATTTACGCGGGCATCGGTAGGCTCATCGGGTTGATATAATATGGGCAGCACTTGTCCGGGTTCGTACAGCTCCTGGTCGCCGGTATTAAAGAATACGGTATCCTTACCCGTGGTAGAAAAAAACATTACAGAATAGTTCTTCACCAGTTGCCCGCTGATTTCCTTTCCGGCAAAAGCCATTTTTGCATGCGCAGTATGAGCGGAGAATATCCACACCAGCTTTACAATGATTGCAGGCGAGAGCGCCAATACTGCAAGCAGTAAAAAGAAATGATTTCGTTTGAGCGTCATACAGGTATCGTATTCCGTTAGCCAATATAATACAAACTCCTGCAAGCAAAATGTTATTGTATGCAGGGTCAGGAGCCGTTCAGGCTGGCCAGCTTTACCATCAGACCGCCCTTTGGGCGGGCCGATGGTAAAGCCAGCGGCATTCTTTTAAGCTCTTGGAAGGACAGCAAACATCTTTTACCTTCATCCGGATGAAACAAAGATTGACTGTTTACAAGCTGAATAAGTGATAGCAATGCAGTTTAAAAAAACAAGAATAGCGCCTACGCCTAGCGGTTACCTGCACCTGGGTAATGTATTGTCGTTTGTTATTACAGCGGGATTGGCGAAAAAATACAATGCCAGCATCCTGTTACGCATCGATGATCTTGACAGGGAGCGGGTGAGGAAAGAATATGTGGAGGATATTTTTAACACGCTTGCTTTTTTAAATATACCCTGGAACGAGGGACCACGCAATGCCAATGAATTTGAACGTAATTTTTCGCAGGTGCATCGGCTTTCTCTATATAATGATGCACTCAGGCATTTGCAGGAAAACAACCTGGTGTTTGCCTGCGAGTGTTCCCGGTCGCAGTTGCTGAGCGTTGGTCAAAAGGAATATCCGGGCACTTGCCTGAACAAACAGCTGCCTTTAGAAACTTTGGGCTATAACTGGCGACTGATAACCAGCAATGACCGGGCTATAAATATGCAGGACCTGCAGGTGGGCAATCAACGCTTTGCTTTGCCGGCAGACATGCAGTATGTCATCGTTCGCAAAAGAAACGGATACCCGGCCTACCAACTGGCATCGGTAATAGACGATATGCATTACGGGGTTGACCTGGTGGTGCGTGGAGAAGACCTGTGGAATTCAACCCTTGCGCAATTGCAGCTTGCTGAAATGTTGCCTGCTAATAGTTTTTCAAAAACTGTTTTTCATCACCATTTACTGCTTACACAAAGCGACAGCAAACTATCCAAATCGGCTGGTGATACTTCCGTGCAATCGTTACGCAAAGCAGGGAAAACGGCGGGCGATGTATTTACAATGATTGCCACGGCGTTTGGCTGCCAGCAGCGCACGGAGCAGTGGGAAGATTTGTTTGAGTGTTATGAAAAGTATTCTAACACCGGCGGGTAGGCGATGGTGATATTGTTTTATTCGCCCTTCAACTTCTCCACCAACCAATTCGTCAGCTTTTCATTCTGTTCAGGAAAAGTCCAGTGCCCCGTTTCAGGTATAATGTATAACTCTTTAGGTGCGGTAATTACGTTGTATGCGGCATACATGGAGGTAGGCGGGCAAACCTCGTCGTTAAATCCCATTGAATACATGCCGGGAACTTTCAATAGCCGGGCAAAGTTTACCACATCATAATAGCCTGCCGTGTTTACCTTTTCTTTCGTATTGTTGAATGCCACGTTGTTTTTGTCGAACAAATGCGGCCAGCCACCGGCACGTCCTTTAAGGTAACCCGTAAGGTCTGACAATGCCGGGTAATATGCCGCTAAAAACTTCACCCGCGGATCAAGCGCCGCGGTAATAATAGACAATGCACCTCCCTGGCTGCCGCCGGTTACACCAAGGTTTACGCCATCATATTGTGGCAGGCTGGTAATAAAATCGTTGGCGCGTACGCAACCCAGGTACACTCTTTTATAATAATAACGATCCTTGTCATCGAGGTTAATGTTCCAGTATCCTGAAAGCGCCCCTGCCGCCAGGTTATTGTATACCGATGCATCCATGTTTACCGGAATGCCATGAATGCCGATCTGGAAAGTAATAAAGCCTTTTTCTGCATTGTTGATATCGCCATTGTAAGGACGAATACCGGCGCCGGGTACCTGCAATATTGCCGGGTATTTGCCTTCTTTTTTGGGTATGCAAAGAATACCGTACAACCTCGCTCCCATGCGGTAGTTCTGGAGGTTAACATGATACACGTTTACTTTTTCCGTGCAACGTTCAGGCAGCAGCGTCATTCGTGCATCCAGCGGAACCGCAGCCAGTTCGGCTTTTGCATTGTTCCAGTAGCTGCTAAAATCTGCGGGGTTGGCAATGGCCGGTTCAATTTGCGTTGGATTGAAAGCAGCAGTGGCCAAGCCGCGATACGATTTCCCGTTTACAACAGCAGTAGCTATGCACCGTAGAAAGCCGGGCGTTTTCATTGTACCACCCTCTACAGTTAGTATGCCGTTTGCAACGCGCAGCGAATCTTTTTTTTCTGCATCCATTTTTTCAGGACCAATCTCATATTTAACGATGGCATTTTTAAGCACATTGCCACTTTGCAAAACCGTAATGGTAAACTTCGCCTTTTCACCGGTTTTGTAAGTCCAGTCTGTATGATCCGGAGCCACTACTACTTTTATCAGTTGTTCTGCTGGTTGCGCAGTTGCAGTATATATGGCAAAGATCAGAGCTACCGCGATGCAAACACGTAAGATCGCTGGGCGAAAGATTGCAGACATATGAAAGTTTTATTTGGGAAAATACGCGATATTTTTAAAACAATACAGCGTTTACCGGTAATCGTTACATCCTTGTCTTACCAATAATCACTGCTCTTCTGTTGGTTTCATGTTCCTGATAGCACTGATCTTCCACGTGTTGTTTTCAGCAACAACAATAAACGTGCTCCACATCTTCCTGGTAGTGCCATCTGCATTTTTAATTTCATACCGGCAGTCTGCAATAGCGCAGCTATTATTCAGCAGCTTTATTTTTTCCACCTTCAGCGACCGGCTGCCGGGGTTGCTGGCAGAGCTTTCCTGCATTCCCTTTACGGCGGCGGTTACCCCCGCTCTCCATTCGCCGGTGGAAACCAATTGATCAATGTCGGTTGTCAGTATCTTTTTCAGCAGTAGGGTGTCCTGCCGTTCTCTTGCATTCGAATACTGGTCGATGAGGAGTGTAATGTCTTTTTGAATGCGGTTGCTATTATTTTGTGCGTTTGCAAACAATACTATAACCAGCATGCAAACTGCGAGCAGTGTTACGTGTTTCATTATACAATTTACAAATTCGCGGTATAGGTTTCATTTAGTGTGTGGGTACTGAAAGATCTTTTGCAAACCTGTAAGTTTTTGTACCGGTTTGCAACCAGCCTGCAAACGCATGAAAGATGCTGAAGAGCTTTGAGGAATAGGGAAAAGTATTCCGAAATGGATACCCGGGTTTTATTTTCTATTTTTCCCGGAGATGTTTCTATTTGCGATAAATACTTCATTTTTACGCTCCAAAGCAGTATTGCCGAACTAATTCTGCACGAAAAAATGAAAAGGGTCAAAACAACTGTTTTTTATATTACAACCGTTGGGTTCTTTGCAGCATTGATTTATTGGTTTATCGCAATAGGTGAGCAATTGGAGAGGGGAGGAATAGCGAAGAAAGAAACTTCGCCTGGCGGTGAGTGGGGAAACTTTACAGATACCCTGTTGCACAACCTAAAACATCCCTTGGCCGTATTACTGGCGCAGATCATTACCATTATACTTGCCGCCAAATTCCTGGGCTGGCTATGCAAAAAAATAGGACAGCCAACGGTGGTTGGTGAAATGATTGCCGGCATTTTGTTAGGGCCGTCTTTTATAGGTTTGTATTTCCCGGAATTTTCAAACGTGCTTTTTCCTGTACAGTCGTTGGGAAATTTGCAGTTCTTAAGCCAGATCGGGTTAATTTTTTTTATGTTCATTGTAGGCATGGAACTGGATTTGAAGGTGCTGAGAAACCAAACACACGATGCGGTTGTTATCAGTCATGCCAGCATCATCGTCCCGTTCGCAATGGGCATGGGGTTGTCTTATTTTTTATACGAGTCCTTCGCTCCTAAGGGCGTAGCCTATCTTTCCTTCGGTTTATTTATGGGCATCGCCATGAGCATTACTGCATTTCCCGTGCTGGCCAGGATTGTGCAGGAGCGCGGCATCAACAAAACAAAACTGGGCACTATTGTTATAACCTGTGCAGCAGCCGACGATGTAACGGCCTGGTGTATACTGGCCGTTGTAATAGCCATTGTAAAAGCAGGTTCAATGGTAAGCGCCCTCTATACCATTGGGCTGGCAGTGGTGTATGTTATATTCATGATTAAAATAGTACGGCCGTTCCTTGCCAGGGTTGGAAATATTTACAATTCAAAAGAAAGCCTCATCAAGCCTGTTGTAGTCATTTTTCTTCTTACCCTGATTTTTTCATCATATGCTACCGAAGTAATAGGCATTCATGCGTTGTTCGGCGCTTTTATGACCGGGGCAATTATGCCCGACAATGCTAAGTTCAGATCAATTTTTATAGAGAAGGTGGAAGATGTGGCATTGGTTCTGTTGCTTCCATTGTTTTTTGTTTTTACAGGCCTGCGTACCCAATTGGGCTTACTGAATGATCCGCAGTTGTGGAAGCTGGCGGGGCTTATTATTGTTATAGCAGTTGTCGGAAAGTTTGCTGGCAGCACCATTGCTGCAAAATTTGTAGGGCAGAGCTGGAAAGACAGTCTTTCTATTGGAGCGTTAATGAACACCAGGGGATTGATGGAACTGGTGGTGCTGAATATTGGTTACGATCTGGGAGTGATAGGCCCGGAAATATTTTCTATAATGGTGCTCATGGCCCTGGGAACAACTTTTATGACCGGGCCGGCTTTAAGCTTGATCAACCGGGTTTTTAAGTCTAAGCCCGACCATCTGCCTGAGTTGAAAGAAAGCCGCAAGTACAAAATTCTTTTTGCATTTGGCAAGCCCGCCTCAGGAAAGTCATTGCTGAACCTCGCACATCATCTCACTCAAAAGCAAAATGAAAACGCTGCACTAACGGCGCTGCATCTTTCTCCCGTAAATGAGCTGAATCAGTTTGACACTACTGTGTATGAAGACACTTATTTTAAACCCATCGTTGATGCGTCGGTTGCACTTAACCGGCAGGTAACTACATTGTTTAAAGCTGCCTCCACAGATATTGACAGTGAGATCGTGCATGTAGTGAACAATGGCAATTATGATTTGTTGCTCATCGGTTTTGGAGAATCTATTTACGAAGGCAGTTTGCTGGGCAGGCTGCTTGGATTTACAACCCGTATTATTAATCCTGAAAAATTATTGAACACAGTTACCGGCAAAGAAAATCTTTTCGATCATTCGCCGTTCGATGAGCGCACCAGGCAAATCCTGTCAAGATCGCACACGCCTGTTGGGATATTTATTGACAAAGGTTTTGAAAAAGCAGGTAAAATATTTCTCCCACTGTTTGATGTTAAAGACAGTTACATGATCTTGTATGCGCAGAAG
>JBQCGX010000106.1:0-107864 GCA_051955255.1 Agriterribacter sp.
ATTAAGATTCGACACAAGTATTATGGCAACAATGCCAAAAGACAAGTAAATGTGCCTGCATTTATTTCTCATATCATCTATTTAAGGATTAAAGGATATAGGGGGTTAGGTTACTTGCCGAGTTTAGGCTGAATTGTTAACGTGTCAGCCATTTGAGCAGTGCATCGGGACCACTTAGAAATAATATCAATCCACCTATCACAACGCCGATTATTACCATGATCACACAGCCAATCATTTGATATTTGTCTTGCTCCTCCTGTGGAAGTTTGCTCAAATTCTCCCGTGCCTGTTCCCTCGCTTTGCGCCTCCCATATTTGGTATTTAGGTTGTATTGGCGATTAGGCATAATTATTACTTTACTGCTTCTATAAAACTGTTTTCAAATACTCCAGTTGATCAGGATTTTTCCCACTCCGCCTTATATGTCTCGAATGTTATTTCCCCTTTGTCGTACTTTTCTTTTAATTGTAATTGCCGAGCGTTAGGCGCTTTTTCTTGAACAGGTTTTACCGGTGCTTCTAAGTCTTTACGTGCTTCACGAATGCCGTTTCTTACCGCAGCTTTTACTACATGGTAAAATATAATCCAGGCTACGATTGCGCCTATGAGGTAAAAAATTAAATCTGAAGATTCCATTGTATTAGGGTTTAATGACTAACAATTACAGTAAGAACGGTCTACGTATTCTTTATTGCCACTGCTGTTAATGTAATAACATCCGCCGCTTGACCCTTTATACAGGGTTTTGCCATTATAAGTTCCGCATGCGCTACTTCCGCCGGTTTTTTCGCAGGACAACATAAAAAGCATCAAAAAAGAAACGATAATAATTCGGATATTCATTTGGATAGGTATTTAAGGGGTTTGTTAAACGACTTAGCGAATTCATCTAGCATGTCCCACGCTCTACGCGCAGGGCTACCTTTCATACCTCTATTGTCTATTCGAGAGTAATTTTTATCCACCGAAGGAACTTGGTAATCGCCGGTAATGATTATCCCGGTATCTACACTTCTCACCCTAACAATACCATACGCATCCAGTTTACCTATCGCTTTCGGTTCACAGTATATGATACCAAGCGATGAGTCAGATTTTTCGATGTTAAAACCATTATCAAGCAATGCCAATGCTGCCTCTTTGAAGGAAACCGACTGCACCATTATTGCGTTGTCGCGGCGTTGGGCAAATACCACCACCGGCAGGATCAATAGGAATAAGGCAATCTTTGACATATGTTAACTGGTTTAGAATGAATGGGATAGGTGTTTTTATGTAGGAGAATTACTACCTGAAATACGTAGATTTTCCAGCGCATTCAGTGAAATTTCTGTGTAGTTTACAAAGGATATTATGATTGTTTAATCCCGTTAAACCCGCCTTATGAAAGAAAAAAAAAGGCGGGCGAAAAGGAAAATCAATAAGAGGTTAGCTTCTTTTTTAGATCGACTTTCAACCTCTCGTATTCTTCCGCTATCGCCCGATCAAGGTCCCCCAATGCCCCGGTAACAGTTTTGTTCGGCAATCCACCAAGTATCTCTGAAATCCCTTTTAGCATGCCTCGACTCAACGCCATTTGTTGAAGACTTAATTCGACTAGTAATTCCACCTCTTTTTTAGATGCATAGTCCGATCCTGGAGATTTCAGGTATTGGCTTATGTCAGTTAATTTCATCACCTCAACGAAACTCATTCCAAAATATTCCTCTATCTTCCTAACGTCTTCAGGATCTTGCGGGTCAAAATCTAGCTGTTCCCACTTTGCCCACCTCTCTTTATCAATACCCATAGCCTCAGCCAACCGTCTTGCAGACCACCCTTTATTTTGTTTCCTAAGCTCTTTTATATGAAAGCCAAATGACATATGTTATGATCAAAAAATATTTAAAAAAAGTTCCAAAAATATTTGGAATGTTCCATAATGTTCCTATTTTTACATCACAATAACGAAATCGTAAAAAACATCCCAAATATGAGACTTTCAAATATAGCAATATTAGCAATACGTGGACACAAGGATATTAAGGATATGCTTTCGGAAGCATTGGGAGTTTCCAAAAAAGTGGTTTATGACTATATCCGCACCAATGACGATAATCTCACAAAGGCAGCAGCACTGGAAGTAATAAAAAAGGAGACCGGACTTAACGAAGACCAGATACTGGACAAGGTTCCCGCAACCGCTGCATGAGGAAAGGTTCAGTGTAAAAGTAAAACGTGTATTCGGCATTATCAACAATATCTATATTTTCTTAATATAATATAACAAAAATCAATGGAACTGATTGCCTTTCAAAAAGCCAGACTCGAAAAAAATAAACTCGTTATTGATGATAGCATATCACTTGATGAGTGGAAAGAATTAGGACAGGCATTAAAACAAGTGGAAGGCAGCGTGCAGTTCTGGATAGGCGATTGGGCAAGGTTTGGCGAAAAAAAAGGATTCACTGGCAAGTATGTATCACCTAAGGTATATGACGAACTGGAAGAGATAACAGGCTTCGAGAGAGGCACAATTCAGAAGTTTAAAAGCATAGCAGAATCAACATCTGAATTAAGAGATAGTTTACCACGTAGTAAAGATTTGTCGTTCAGCCACTATCAAGAAGTAGCACCGCTGCCAGTGCCCGATCAAAAACTTTTTATTGAAAAAGCCGTAGAGCAAGATTTATCTGTACGCGAACTCCGTGAAGAAATAAAGAAGTCCACCAAGCAAGATAACATGCTAACGCTCCAACGCATCAACGACCAATTAGACTGGGAGAAGGAGTTAAAGGACTTGGCGAAGCACATCAATATAACCTATACCAAAGAACAACGCAACTTTCTCGTAAACCAAATAAAACTATAACATGAACGCAACATTATCACCAACTGCCAAAAACAACGGCAGTGTGAGCGCCACGCAATTCACTCCGGTATTGATGACAAAAAACTATGACCTGTTCAAGTTGATGGCAGACAATCGGAACGTTAATCTTCTTCATGTGCGCCGGCTCATAGATTCATTTAATGAACACCACATTGTTTGCCCGATCATCGTGAATGAGAAATACGAAGTAATTGACGGACAACACAGGCTGCATGCAGCAAGAGAAACCGGTAAGCCAGTGTACTATATCGTAATGAAAGGGTATGGCATCAAAGAGGTGCAGGTTTTGAATACCAACCAAAAGAACTGGAACAAAAACGATTATTTGGAAATGTACTGCGCCGCTGGCAGGAAAGAATATTTACAGTTCAAGCAGTTTATGGTGGACTTCCCGGACTTTCAAATACAGTCAGCGGAGAGAATCATTGCACTACGTGCGTCCGGTTCAGTTAAGAAAGACGTGGACGGTAAGACGATGAATATGAAGTATTTTGAAGAAGGCAGCCTCGAAATACCTGATATCCGAAAGTCATATAGCGTAGCAAGAAAACTGTTGGACTTCAAACCATTCTACTCAAACTTTTCTCGAGGGACTTTTGTTTCTGCAATGATCCCGCTGCTCACAAAAAGTAAAGTTTACGATCACCGAGAAATGATCCATAAGCTAAGCAGTTGCCCCATAAAGCTAACAGATTGCGACAAGGTAGAAACCTACAGGCTCTTGCTCGAAACAATATTCAATTACAAGCGACAGAAGGAAAACAAAGTTTCATTCCGATACGAGTAGTTTCTCAACCAGGCTAAACGCGCATAAACTCTTTACGGTTTAAGGGATACTTCGTACCCATCTTTTTAATCCATGTCCTTATTACTAACGGTAACGAATAAACGAAATAACAAACAATCATAACACATGGACATCATACAGGGAAATAAAGTAGTAGCGGAGTATCAAGGTTACGAATATGTAAATGATTCTCCACAAGAGTATCCGGAAGGCTACATGTACAAAGCAGACGAAGATGAAGGTTATGGACACGCGGAGATCTTAACTGAGATGGAATATTCTACAGACTGGAATTGGTTCATGCCCGCATACAACAAGTTCCGCAGTGAAGTAATATCCCCTGTGTTGTATGAAGATTTACCGAAAGAAGTAATTGAGAAGTGGGAGAAACTGGAAATGTCCATCCTTACGTGTGATATACGATACGCCTTTGAAAAGCTGGTTGAATTAATTAACTGGAAAAACAATAAGTCATGATACTATCCTACACATACAAGATACAATCCGCCACTAAGTACAGTTTGGTTGATATGTCGGCTATCGAATATGAAGTGAATTATAATCCCGAGAAAGGGATTGTGGATGAGATAATAGCGGTGAAGGTCTTTAACCTTTTACACCCAGGTTGCGGCTCTATTGACATTACACGGCTAATGTGCGAGAAACACAATCTCGACGGATGTATTGATGCCGTGTGTGACTGGTGGAAGATATATAACGAAGCGCTGAAAGAAGAAAAGGAATACGCAGGCCTCCAAAAAGAAGAACATGCTAACGCCTGAATACTTCCTACAGTGGCAGATATGGTGGTACTCCAAAAGACTATTGGAGGAGAAACAGAAAGGTAATTCAAAGGCTGTAGTCCATTTAGAAAACGATTTAAAACGATTGTATTATGACCCTCACCCCTAAAGAAAATCAGCTCGTACAAGGCTTGCGCAGCGCCCGGAAAGTGGGATTGATTGGACAGGTGATACACGATGCATCGAGAAGCTCAGACCCTGAGATACACCGGGAGTTAATTAAGATGATGCGAGATCAGAAAGCAGTAGCGTACGGAGAGACTTTATTAATCATTGGAAGAGACAACATGAAGTTATTAGATCAACTATAATTCCTAAAACCAACCAACATGAATCCAGAAGAAATAAAAGAATATGTAACACTGGCAAAGCATACCGCCCTCGCTTTTCTAGGCATCGGAGTGATTGTAGTTGTCGGAAAGATATTCAAGTTCAAGCAGGAAATGAACCCGATAAACGAAGCTGCGGAAGCATACAACGCAGATTATGACAGGGTGTCCAGGTTGATAGAAAGAGCTACAGCGGCTGATAAAGATGCACTAATAAAAAAGATTGATGCAATTGAAGAACAGTATTCAGACAAGTTGCCGGATTACCAAGTTAAGATGGGAACAATGGGGTTAAAAGCAAAGCTGGAAACCATGTTTATGGAGCGTGAAGGAATTGTAAAAGCTATCACTCCGACAAACTCAGTAGGATAAAGGCAAATTTTCATATGGCAAGCAACAGGCCTTCTGTTTCTACAGCGGGCAATATTTAAAAACAATTTAAAAGAAAATAACATGGCAATAGATTTCAAAACCCTTCCAAGAAGAAGGCTAAATGGTGGCATCGGGTACACATTTAAGGCTGAAAACGGGTATGGGGCAAGTATAGTAAAGCACACTTTCTCGTATGGAAACGAAAGCGGCTTATGGGAGCTTGCTGTACTTGATGCAAGCGGAAAACTCTGCTATGATACCCCAATAACTAATGATGTTCTGGGTTATCTATCCGAGACGGAGGTTAACGAAACCCTTGAAAAAATTTCAGCACTTCCAAGTAAGAACTAATTCTCCCTCCTGCGGGCAGTAATACGCAGAGAGGATCTTTTAACAATTAAAAATAAACAGTATGCCAAAGTTTAAAGTAGGCGACAAAGTAAGGGTAAACGATGCAGGATTGATAATGCTACAAAAATTCGCACCTCCGGGAGCAAAGCCCAACAACGAGGGAGTGGTAAGTGAGATTTTGGAGGATGGCGACTTAATGATTGAGTTCCCAATCGGAGACGATATTAAAAAACATTCTCAAGTTGCCCCCTATCCTGCAACTATTTGTACACTCATTTAATTGGCATTATGGAAATAGAATGCTTCATAATACAGAGTTATGTACGCGGCCAAAAAACTTGGAGCGGAAAGGAATTTTCGAGTGACGCGGCAAAGATATACTCCTCTTACCAAGACGCTGCTGATGCTATTGCGCACTACTGGTTTGGAGGCTACAACCTACTGGGGTTTGACAACAGAGTAATTAAAATCGTCCCGTTGACAGAAAAGAGAAAGCAGCAATTACTGAAGATAAAAGCAATTCGATATTGAACGCATAAGATCGTGGGGAGGCTACCTGATAATAGGTCTAAGGCACGAAAAACGCCTCCGCTTTTTACAAACAGTTCTTTTACATACTTCCTCTATAGCATCCGAAGCGCTGCGTACATCGCAGCAGACTGATGTAGGATGAATGGAGGTGGCAGGCGATAAACAACCGGAGGTAATAGCCGATGGCCTGCATCGGGGGCGCATCAGTGATGTGGTCGCGCCCCTTCTTTTTTAACCCAAACCCTAATTAAATGAAAAAGACACTGAAATACATGCTATTCCTTATTGCAGGAATTATTGTGGGATGGATGATAGCACCGAGTGTAACAAAATTTATTAACTGGTTTATTGATTTGATTTTATGACAAAAGAATTTGACCGGAAACACGACGATCCAAAAGATTCACAACTAATCATGTGCATCACTGGGACGCCTGAACACATAAAAGAAGCGTTGGAAGATGCCTTAAAAAGAATCGAGGAAGAGAGAAAGCCGTTACAGGGAATATTCTTGAGTAATAGCGGAACAACAGAAGTTCAGACGCCCATATGGTGGGCTACACATTACTAAGTCACCCGTTTTTTAAACCAATATATGAAGAAGAAGAAAAAAAGAATCACAATTCTGGTTTCCGAAACAATTTAAAACTCACCCGGAAAGTAAAAAAGCTGAACAGCAGCAAACAACGGTTACTGGAAGATTATATCCAGAAGTTCAACCGGGAAAAGATTTAACAACAGGGTCGGGATAAAACCGTAGCAGGCTCCCGACCCATAAATTAAAACAACAATTAAAAATATGCTTGAACAGGAAGTTATAAAAGTTGAAACCATCGACTTGTCTGTCGTAGAAGCTCAAGACAGGGCTTTGATTGATAAACAGATTGCGACAGCAAAACAATATCCTCGTAACATTCACAGGGTAAGAGACAATATTGTAGCAATATCATCTATGGATGAGGACACAGCAAAATCATGTGGGTATGCTTTACCGAGAGGCGGCAAAACAATCAATGGTCCATCCGTTCACTTAGCAAGAATTGTTGCACAACAATACGGCAACATCAGGATTGATTCTAAAATAACCGATATAGACAGAACGCACGTAACAGGGCAGGCTACATGTATTGATCTGGAAAACAATGTGGGCATTCGGGTTGAGGTTAAGCGCAAAATAACCGGCTCTAACGGGGCCAGGTATAACGAGGACATGATCACCATGACTGGTAACGCAGCCTCGGCAATCGCGCTTCGAAACGCCATCTATTCTACAATTCCAAAGCCTTTGATTGATGCCGGATACAAGGCAGCACAGGAGAAAATAATTGGGGACGTTTCCGATGAAACAAAATTGATTGCCAAAAGAAAAAAAACGCTGGATGAGTTTATGAAATCTTACGGCGTTGATGAAAAGGCAATTCTTAAAGCGCTTGGATTAAGAGAGGTTACACAGATAAAAGCCGAGGAGATTAAAACGCTTGTCGGACTATGGCAAGCAATAAAAGACGGTGATACAACGGTTAATGAAACATTCTACCCCGAAAAAGAAAAGGACACCACTGCTGCAATTGAAGATGTGCAACTTCTTTTTGATCAGAAAAAGCATTTGCTCTCACCGGAAGACCTGAAAAATGCTGAACGCATCCTGAGTGCAAAAGAATCTACTTCATACGCCAAACTGCTCAAACTCTTGCAATCAAAATAACATGTCAAAGATTCAGACTATATCAATATCAAACTTCAAAGCTATAGATAAGCTTGAGGCTGATTTCAACGGCTGCACCGCAATTATAACCGGCGCAAACAACAAAGGCAAAACTTCTTTCCTGCGTGGCATTCCCGACCGTATACGCTTCATTCGACCGGATGTAATGGTGCGGGAAGGTGAAGAATCGGGTAAGGGAGAAATGACACTGGATAGTGGTGAGAAATTCATTTGGGAATTTAATAACGACAAAAAGGACAAGCTAACATTTGTAACAAAGCAAGGTGTTAAGCAGCCCGTTACCGTTGAATTGGGTAAAAGATTTTTCCCTCCCATGTTTGATATTGATAAGTTCCTGCAATCTCCCCCGAAAGACCAGGCCAAACAACTTCAAAAAATCATCGGACTTGACTTTACGGATATTGATGAGCGGTATAAAATCGCTTACGACGACCGCACAGAAAAGAATCGTGAGGCTGAAAAATTCCACGCGAAGCTGTCTCAAATGCTGAAGGTTGACCCCGTAGAGCCGGTGGACGTAACCGACCTTAAAGCAAAGGTGCAGGCAGAAAAAGACCGCCTAAATAAGTTGTACTTAGAAAACAAGCAGCATAACAAAACGCTTCGTGATAGCTGGGACGCGGAGTGTAGAAAGATTGACAAAGAGTGTAGCGAGTTTAATAACAAACAAATTGAACTGGAGGGCAAGATTTATCATTCCAAAAAAGCGCTGAAAGACTTGGTCGAGTTTGGCTACGATGGCGACGAGGTGTCAAGTTGGATAACGTCTCTTGGCGAACCCGAAGAACAAAAAAGCAGCGAATTATTATATCCTGCCGAGCCGGACTACATCGAAGAAATACCATGTCGGAAATCACTGGACAATCTCGAATCTGAACTGCTTACCGCTTCGGAAACAAATACTAAGGCGCAGGACTATAAGAACTATTTAGCCTACAAAAAGCAAGTGGAGGACGCCAAGGTAATTGCAGACGAAGCAGACGTGTTGGTTAAATCAATAGAAGACGAAAGGCTTAAAATGATTCAATCGGCTCAGATGCCAAAAGGGATTGATATAACACGAGAGGGAATTACGGTTGACGGTTTCCCGCTTGACAAAAACCAGATCAGCTTATCAAAATTATACACCTCGGCATTACGGATCGCGTCGCTTGGTTTGGGCGAAGTAAAGACACTCTACTTTGATGCCTCCAACCTCGACCGTAACAATCTACAGGAAATACAAACATGGGCACAAGAGAACGACCTGCAGTTACTTATCGAACGCCCGGACTTTGATGCAGGAGAAATAAAATATCAAATCATTCAAAACTCATAGTATGATAAACAACATCGCACGTATTGGCAATTTCACTAGCTCCGAAATATTCAATCTCACCAAAGAAGGCAAGAAGGCTGGAACATGGGGCGCGCCTGCTCTTACTTACATCAAGGAATGTAACATGGAGCGAAGGTTAGGAAGGTCAATCACCGATGAAACCAACGCCCGACCATTGACTTGGGGCAAATTAGTTGAAAGTAGAGCCTTTGAAATGCTTGGACTGGAATATACATTATCAAGTACTGAAACAGATGTTCATCCTGAGATTTCATTTTGGGCAGGATCGAAAGATGGCACAAAAGAAGACACGGTTATTGACATTAAATGTCCGATCACACTTAAATCATTTTGCCAACTGGTTGATCCCGTGTACAACGGTCTCTCAGGAATGGAAGCGATACAGGCGATAAGAGACGACCACAAGGATGGGGAAAAATATTACTGGCAGTTGGTTTCAAACGCCATCCTTTCCGGTAAACGCTTCGCAGAATTGATTGTATACATGCCGTATCAATCAGAAATCTCCGAGATAAAAAGATTAGCAGACGGCAAACCAAACGCTATGTGGATTTCTTTCGCTGGTGAAGACGAGTTGCCGTTCCTGCCTGATAATGGTTACTACAAAAACATAAACATTATTCGTTTTGAAGTTTCGGACTATGACAAAAACCTGCTGACAGAAAAAGTAAAAGCCGCTGGTGAATTGCTTATACAACCCGTAGTTATAATGGCAGAACGGGACGCAGAAGTGAATGCCACAATACTTCAGACAGCCTAAACGTGAACAATGACAACTCTTTGCACAGTACCTGGATGTTACGCTTTTGGAAGATACTGCCGACTACACAGTACCAAACAGGATAAGCCAGCAGTAAAGCCCGAGCCAGCCATTGCGAAAGTGAGTGACACCATGAAAGAGCAATTAAAGCTCTATAAAAAATTACGCAAGCCGTTTCTAACCAAGAATTACAAATGCCAGGTTAAAGGGTGCAAGAATGCATCAGAGCATGTTCACCATCGTAAGGGCAGGGAAGGCGACCTATTGAATAAAGTAGAATACTGGATGGCGGTATGCCACGGATGCCATACTAAAATTACCGAAGATCCGGTGTTCGCAATGGAAAACGGTTACTCACTATCACGTCTATCCGAAGAACCACCCAACCGCGCGTGATCTACGTGGGACACCGAATACACTATAAGTTTTAAATCCAGAAATGAACTACAACGATTTTATATTATCAAAAAAGCACACCGAAGGCAATCACGGAATTAAGCCAATTTTTATTCCTGATTCAATGTTTGACTTTCAGGCGCACGTTGCAGAAAGAGTGATTAATAAAGGGCGCTGTGCTGCGTTCTTGGACACAGGGTTAGGTAAAACATTGATTGAACTTGTAACCGCATACAATTATGTTCTAACCTTTAATAAGCCTGTATTAATAATTACACCATTGGCAGTGGCTTTCCAGTTTATTAAAGAAGCGGAGAAGTTTGGCATTGATGATATAAGTTACTCAAAGGATGGTAAGTATAGTACAAAGATTGTTGTTTGTAATTACGAACGCCTGGACAAATTTGATAGCGCTGACTTTGATTGTGTAATTCTGGACGAAAGCTCTATCCTTAAAAACTTTGAAGGCGCTATTAAAAATCAAATTACCTCTTTTCTAAAAAAGAAAAAGTATCGGTTTTTATTTACTGCCACACCTTCCCCAAATGACTATATAGAGCTTGGTACCAGCTCGGAAGCACTGGGATACATGGGGTATATGGACATGTTAGGTAAGTTCTTTAAGAACAATCAAAACAATGTAGCCAAGTTGAGCCAGGTAAGTAAAGCACGGCAGGGCGAAGAATTTTATCTCAAACCACATGCGGAAAATGATTTTTGGCGGTGGGTGTCCAGTTGGTCTATATCGTGCAGGAAACCTTCAGACTTAGGATTTGATGATAGCAGACACATATTGCCTGACCTATTCGAAGAGCAAACTATCATACGAAATGTAACCCCCCTTGCAATAAACGGACAAGGTTCGTTATTCTCCATGCCAGCAACCGGATTTGCAGAAATAAAAGCAGAGGTGCGAGCAACAATTAAAGAAAGGTGCGAGATGGCGTATATCAAAGCATCAGAAAAATCGACCTCCGTGTATTGGGTTAACCTTAATGACGAATCCGATCTTATTGCTCAAATAGATAAGTCTGCAGTTGAGATACGCGGCAGTATGGATATTGATAAAAAGGAGGAAATATTGCTAGCATTCTCTTCAGGCGAGATCAATAAACTTATTACCAAAACTTCTATAACAGCATTCGGGCTTAATTGGCAACACTGCAACCACACGACTTATTTCCCAACCTACTCATACGAACAATATTACCAGGCAATCCGCAGGTTTTGGCGGTTTGGACAGGTTAACCCTGTAACCGTTGACCTGATTCTCTCCGATGGGCAAATAAAGATCATGGAAAGCCTTTTGGCGAAAAAAGACAAGGCTGTGCAGATGTTTGAAAAACTTACCAAATCTACGAATGAAGATTATTCTATCGTTAAGCACGGATTCGATAAACCAATAAACAAACCAACTTTTTTACAATGGTAAAGAACCAAATTATAACAGAGGATTATGCCATATACAATAGCGATTGTATGTATGTGATTCAGGATATGCCCGATAACAGTATTGATCTTTCGGTCTACTCGCCGCCATTCGCCGGATTATACAACTACTCTAGCCACGAAAATGATTTCAGTAATTGCGAAAGTAAAGAGCAGTTTCTTCAACAATACGAGTTTCTTGTAAAAGAGTTATCCAGGGTTACTAAACCAGGAAGGATAAACGCAGTTCATGTGACGGATGTTCACACTAACACCGGCAGGCTATGGGATTTTCCTGGGGAAGTAATCAAAATCCATGAGAAGTATGGCATGGAATACCACAACAGGATAACGATCTGGAAAGAGCCGCTTAAGGTTAGAATGCGGACAATGGTACAATCACTCATGCACAAGTTTATTGTAGAGGATGCTACCCGGTGCTTTACGGCAATGCCGGACTATGTTTTAATATTTAAGAAAAAGGGAGAAGGAACTCCGGTCACCCACCCTAACGGACTAAACGACTTTGAATATTTCGGCGACACTCCTTTCCTGGAAGCTCACAAAGACACTTACGGCAATTATGAGGATTTCAGAAAGAAGTGGGCAAAGTTCACCGGCGATCAGAGGGAAAATAAGTTAAGTCACCTTACCTGGCAGCGCTACGCTTCAAGCGTTTGGGATGATGTAAGAATTGACAATGTGCTTCCTTTTAAAGACAGTAAAGAGGAAGACGACGAAAAGCATGTACACCCCCTTCAGTTGGATGTTATTGATAGGATAATTTACCTGTATACTAATCCTGATGAAACAGTATTAACTCCTTTTATGGGCGTTGGGAGCGAGGTATACAGCGCCGTATCAATGGGGCGTAAAGCCGTAGGAATTGAACTGAAGGAAAGCTACTTCAAGCAGGCTGGACTTAACCTTAAGGACGCTTCTACTCGATTCAAGACAATAAAGCAAACAACAATTTTTGACACCGCAGCATAACAACATGAAAAAAGGAAAACAGAGTCTCGCTCTTGATATCATGGACAATATTTATTGCGCCGCCAATATTAAAGGTTACTCTTCTTTCAACTCTGCGCTACAGAATCAGCTAAGAATTCTAATAAACCTGAGTTTTGAATTCGACAAAAACGACTACTCCGAAATACTACGACGATACAACGGAGGATATTGGCTTGGTGTGTCTTGTAATTCACATCACCTCGGAGATAGTTTTTATACAGCAGGCACTTTTGCTTTAAATAATAGCTTTTGTCACTCCTACGAATTCTGTACTGGAAGAACGCCCTTTCTTATTGGCGGCAAACGCATGTACACTGGATTTGACTTCTATTACAAAGGATTGCGTTGCAAAATAACCGGTTGGGATAAATCCAACACAAAAATTACTGCAATTGGTTATAAAAACACTCTTAAAAAGTTAGGCAGAAAATTATTCTCATTTGACAGAGATCAATGGCTAGAAGCAAGGAAAGAAATCAAAACAACATTATAAACCCCCACAACATGAAACTATTAATCTTTTTACTGCTTGTTACAATAAGTAGCTGCTCTACCCTGGATAATGGGTATTGTTTTAAGAATAAACAACCGTTCCCTCATTCAAAGTTTAATAAGTAAAGGTTGCATCTTATTTATCATATCGGAGAGTATTATAGATACCACAACAGCAGAACCAAATTTAAACTGGTTGAGGTGCATAACTATATGTTTCTTTTTGAGTGTGGACACCGGGTGACCGACAATGTTTTTTCAGATATGGTTAGGGTAGCAAATAACGTACAAGTATATGATGAAAGACAATTAACACTATTTCAAACCAACGACCATGCATAAACTTATCTTATTCCTCCTCTTTATAGCCTGTAAGGTGCAGGGGCAGCAGCCTAGTGATAAATGTCTGCCAAAAATAGAATACGTTGATTCCTGCGGCTTACAGAAAATTGAAATCCAAACCCTGCGCTTATTGAACGATTCCCTCGCAAAGAAATTACAACTACTCCTTGAATGGCAGGAATTAGCGTGCCCCATTATTGAAAATGTAGGCGTAGTAAAAACAGTAAACGGATACAGGCTACTGGTAAACAAAAGAGAGATGATTAAGCCTGCGGTGAGGTATTATAAAAGGTATAAAAACAATTAAAACTAAAACTATGGGATGTGATATTCATTTATTCGTAGAGTATAAAAGACCTGGTTCTGAAAGATGGGTAAACTATGGGAAAGAATTCAGGCTGGATCGTATTTATGGACTGTTTGCCAGACTCGCCGGTGTTAGGTCACACAAATCCATTACTCCAGTTGCTGCCGGCAGAGGCGTCCCTGAAGACGCTGCTATGGAAACGATTGAAGGGTACACCTACTTCATTTCCGATGAGAAAGGATACGGATATATAACTCAAGAAAAAGCTGATGAATGGGTAAGCAAAGGGTATAGCAAGTATGTAGGAGATGGCAAATATAGAATTACCAATTCCGACAGACATTCTCATTCTTGGGCAACCGCCGAGGAGTTTGAAAAAGCAGTTTCCGAAACCTTTTTTAAAGAAGGGAAATGGATGGGCGACTATTCGGATTATAAGATTATGGTTGAACTACTTGCTGCAATAAAGAGAGAGGACTTTGAAGTTCGAGTGGTATTCTTTTTTGACAACTAAAATGTAAAACACAGCAACCCAACGATTAAAACAGTAACCAATAAAACCAACATACACATGACAATAATCAAATCCGCCTCTGTAAAAGTAATGAGGTCTTACGATTACTCCCACTTTGAAGCATCCATGAGCCTTGAAAACGATAACGGCATATCTCCGCAGGAAATGGACGACGCCCGTAAAACCTGCCAGCGGTTAACTGACAAAGCTGTAGGACAATACCAGGTAGCAAAAGCAAAGGCTGCCGACCGAACCAATGCCGAGTGGAGGAAGAACGAATTCTTACGCCAGGTAAAAGCCATTGAAGCGAAAAGCGAAGGAGACAGGACAATAAACGAATTGGCAATCCTGAAGCAATACAAGGATGAATCATGGCAATCACAGTTTGAGGACAGGTACGATTACGACGACGACGAAAATTATTCCAGCAATTGGTAACCCCCTCTTTTAAAACTTAAACCAACAGATATTATATGAACCTTAACGAAGTAATTACCGAATCGGTAAACAAAACCATCGAAGAAAAGTTGCCAGAAATGGTTAACACTAAAGTGTCGAAAATGATAGACGAAGTGTTAACAGATATTTTTAGGTCATACTCAGACACCTCAAAGGAAATCAAAAAGAAGATTGAAGAAAAACTGGATGTCAACCTTCAACAATTCGATCTCATTGATTACAACCACCTAATATCAAAGGCTGTCGCCGATAAAGTTGGCGCATTGACGCAGGAGGAAGCTATCAAACCACTCATGGAAATGCTCCAGAATACAATAGGGTATACCGACAAAAAAGAAATTACTCTTTCCGAAATACATGAGCATGTGATTAATCTAATCAAAAAAGACAGTATTGACGACTCTGGTGAAATACTTTTTGATGTTGAAAGAAATCATAGCATGAAATGGGTAACAGTTAAAATAGGAGAAGAAAGCGACGAAAAACCAACTGTTGAGTTTTTGATATCCGAAGAAAGAGGCGACATTTTTATTTTCAGAAACATGACCCACTGGGAAAAGATGGGCGAAATGACAAAGACTAAAATGGTGTCCCTCGGTGGCGTCGAGGAGTACATTTTCAGACTATACTCCGCCAAGGTTAAAATAAAAGTAGACCAAACCTCTTTTGATAACGATTGGTCGAAATACGACTATTAGCCAACCCCCAACAGGAAACAGTTTTGAATCCAACGAAAACAACAACATGAATAAAGGATATTATTACCCAGATCGCTTAAACACTCCACAATGGCAGAAACGTCGCTTGGAAATAATCACCAGGGATAATTGCACATGCCGTTACTGCTCAGATCAGTCAACAAAGCTGGATATCCATCACAAGTATTACATTACTGGGAAAGAACCATACGAGTACCCAGATGAGGCACTTGTTTCAGCATGCAAACCATGCCACGAATGCATTACCATTTTGCAGGAATTAGGGCACGACGCTATCGTTTCGGTGAAACTTGGTAATCCCAGCCTTCCAGAGATGATAATAATTCTGATGGTTCACAAAGACTTCGTTGGGAAAATCGGTGTATCCATGTTTGTTAATGCCACCTCTTCACGCAGGATGGAATTAAAAAGCACACTTACCGATAAGCACATCCGAAAGATGAATGAACTGCTGGATATGGCAGAAAACCTGATTTGAGAATAGTTTAAGTTTTAAATCCAAATGGCAGAGGCAAGGTTGATACGCAACAACATCCTGACCAGCGACCCAGTTAATTCACTCTCCTGGTCTGGGGAAGTTTTCTATAGAAGGTTATTACACGTAGTTGATGATTTTGGCAGATACGATGCCCGAGAAGATGTCTTAAGAGCCGATTTATATAAACTGAAGCTGGATATAGTGAGCAAGGCGGATGTAGCAAAGTGGAAGAACGAATGTTCCGAAGCGGGGCTTATAAGCTTATACTCTGTGGACGGCAAAAATTATTTAGAGGTTCTAAAGTTTGGACAACGGCTAAGATCGAAAAAGAGCAAGTTTCCGCCACCCGCCGCGGAGCGCGGCGAAGTGCCGCCGAGTGCGGCGGAGTGCGGCGACCCGCGCGCTGAAGAGAAGGGAAGTAGAAGTGAAGTAGAAGAGGAAGGGGAACAAGAAGGAGCGCCCCAACTTTCTGACGAAAATCCTGATTTAATGGAAAGCAATCTTTTTAGACAACCTACCGTTCCGACGAAGCAAGAGGTTTGGGAATTTTTTAAAGGACAAGGGGCAACAGCAGAGATGGCTAAAAGCTTCTGGCTAAAACATGAAGGCACTGCATGGTTTATAGGTAATAGCCCGATTAAAAATTGGTCTGCAGTAGCAACAAGGTTTATAGCCAACTGGAACAGCAGCGATTTTAAAGACCAGCAACAATCATCAGCACCTCCCTTAAAGCGCGGATAATGGAATTTAAAAAAGACATACACTACTCACCAGACATTGAATCGGCAGTAATCGGCGCGTGCTTGCTTGAAAAAAACACCTTTGGCAGAACCCACGACATTATCGATCCTGAAACTTTTTACAGCGATGGAAATCAGGAAGTGTATAAGGCGATGACGGAAATGTTCAACAATGGATTACCGATTGAATTATTGAGCGTAGCGGATTATTTGATGAGAAGTAAGGGTGTGACCGAGATAATGGCTGAAAACGTCCCGTATTACCTTACAAGGGTATCAAGGTCGATTGTATCCACTGCAAGTTTGGAGTATCACTGTTTTTGCCTTCGGGAAATGTGGACTAAACGGGAGTTGGTAAAACTGACTTATGGAGGGTTAAAAGAAGATGATGCTAAAAAATCAATGGGTGAGATTTACGAACGATTGCAGTATATCCAGGGAAAAGCATTTGTAAAGGATTGGCAGGATATGGGGGAATTAATGATCGGACTTTACAAACATCAGGACAAGATGATGCAGGTAGGCGGAATGGGTCTAACAACGGGGTTTAAATCGATTGATGAAAAGACGGGCGGATTTTTCCCTGGGCAGATGATTGTTATAGGAGCCAGGCCAAGCGTAGGTAAAAGTGCATTGTCTGGTCAGATGGCAATCGAGATAGCCCGCAAAGGTCACAAGGTTGGGATTATATCCCTTGAAATGAGCAATAATGAGATTGCCGCAAGGATTGCAGCAATCGACACTAATACCGATTTCAAGGTGCTATTTCGTGGACTATTTTACGACGACCGGCAACGGGAGGCTATATACCAAAAGCTGAACACGTCTACTGCTAAACTGCCGATTTACATCAGCGATAAAACCAATGTTAATATCAACGAAATAAGGTCGAAGTCGGCTAAACTGAAAAGTAAACACGGATTGGATATTCTCATGATTGATTACCTGCAGTTGGTTGAAGGAGAGAAAGGGAAAAACATCATCCGGGAGCAGCAAGTTGCGGCGATAAGTAGGGGAACAAAACTAATCGCAAAGGAGCTGGATATACCAGTGGTTATACTCTGCCAGCTCAATCGTGAGGTAACCAAACGGAAGGGCAACGAGCGCTACCCGCAACTAAGTGATCTGCGTGAGTCAGGGAGCATAGAACAGGATGCCGACGCGGTAATTTTCTTACACAGCGACTGGATGAACGGAATCCTGGCGGATGAACACGGAAACAGTACAGAATCTATGCGGGATATCGTAATTCGAAAATGGCGAAACGCTGAAAAAGACATAATAATTCCCATTGAATTTGACGGGCCAAAGATGATGTTCAAAGAGCACAAAGGATTTATACCATTGCCGCCATCCAATATGCAATCCGACAACCCTTATAAAAACGACGATACGCCATTTTAACCTATATAAAGCACTTTGGCTGAAGCAAAACATATAAACACTTAAACACGTGGACAATCAAAAAAACATCGAGGATTTAAAGAGGCTGTCTCGGTTAATGGACGAAACAGGGGTTGACAAAACTGCACTCATAATGACCATGACGAGAGAAAGCAAGGAATTGAACAATGAAATATTCCGTGTTCGCTCCTATCTGCTGGACAATTATGGGCCATTTTCAAAAAGAAAAATAATTACCGGGGATGAGGATACGGTTGATATGGTGAAAAAGATAATAAACTCTATTAGCAACAACATTAATCACCACCCTTAGCAGATTGTCTAGGGATAAAAAAGAAAAAGCATTGACAACGGTAACATCACTTTCTGGCGGCAGGACAAGCGCCTACTTGCAAGATCAATTCCCCTCTGATTATATAGTTTTTTCGTTAGTAAGAATAGAGGATGAACGCTGTAGGTTCAGGGATGAAAGTATTCGAAAGCTTGTGGAAGATCGTATCTAAGCTCCTTTCATTGGAACGGCGGAGGATGATATGATAATCTATACAATGCTTGATCTTGAGCAATATTGGGGAAGAAAAATAGATTGGGTAACCGGGCCGACATTTGATGAGGTAGTTAAAAAATTGGGCGGGTGGTTACCAAATAAACTACACAGGTATTGTACTCAAAACATGAAGGTTATTCCAATATACGAATGGTGGAGGGGCAGCTTTTCGGAACCGGTGGAAATGAGAATCGGGTACAGGGCAGAGGAGGTGAAGAGGGCTAATAAAATGCTAAGCCGAATAAATGGAGATGGGATATTGGAACAAAAGGCTATTGTGGGGAAGTTTAGCACAAAAAAGGGAATTCTCAATAAATGGGGCATGGTGCCATGGCAAAAGCCATCATTCCCGCTAATTGAGAACAACATCAGAAAGGATACTATATCTAATTTTTGGAAAAATAAGCCTATTCGGTTTGCTGAGTACAATAACTGCGTTGGCTGCTTTCATCGAAACCCTATTTTCTTGCGTTTCATGTTCGATGAACACCCGGATAAAATGCAATGGTTTGCCGATCAGGAAGGGGGAGACAATGGCTTTTGGAGATCGGATGTGCCATATAATAAAATAAAAACCATGCTACCAAATATGAGGCTTGATCATAACGACTTTTCACCATGCGATGCCGGGTTTTGTGGAATTTAACACCCCTAACCAATAGACATTAACCTTGCTGTGAATTGCTTTCAATTGTTGCTAACCTAAATTTTAAAATTAAAAATAGTAGTCATGAAGCTCAGGTATACCGTTGAATCATCTTTTATTCCATCTTTCACATCATCCAGAACAGTTAACTCTATACAGGAATCAGACGTAATGGTTGAAAGGTTGCGCCAGATAAAGTGCATGTACGGGCAATATAAGTACACAAATTTTCGCCTGTACGCGGACGATGAAATAATGATAAAAAGCTATTCATCAAAACCAATTAACCCCCATATATGACAGCAGAAGAGTTAAAAGACCTTATACTGGAAGAGTCCAAAAAAGGAAACATTGTAATAAATGCATTCGAAGGAATAATAACCTGTGGCTTGGAAGATTTTATTAACCAGCCAGCCGAAGGTATGTTATACGACCTAAACAGAGATGGGGCAACGGTACTAACATTTATCGGAGACCCAAAGTGGGTAAACGATTATGCCGTAGGAATGGTTATTACTGCTCTTAAAGATAAAATCCAAAAACTGGTAGAACAGTTAAACACCCAGCACCCCAAACAGTAACTATAACCCCAGATAAAAATTAAAGTATGATCCCTGTAACTCAAACAAAAGTAGTTGTAAATAAATCAACAGGCGAAAAGGTTGTGCATGGCAATTGTTATGCCGCCTGCATTGCCTCAATCATGGGATTGCCTATAACCGAGGTTCCCAATGTGGAGGTATTGTTTGACATTGATGATTTTTATTGGTCACAAGTGATGCATACATGGCTTAATTCTAAGGGTTGGGAATTATACACAAATAATGACTTTAAGGTATTCCATGACGAACATTATGGAGTAAACGATGGAAGGAGAGAGGATTATTTAAACTCTTGCAGTGGCAAGTATTATCTAGTATCAGGGAAATCCCCAAGGGGAGTGATGCATATGTGCGTATACAAGGATGGGCAATTAGTTCACGATCCGCACCCTACCAGAGAAGGGGTATCTACTTGTGAATATTTTGAAGAATTAATAAAAAAATAAGCGCCAGTATGACGTCCGAAAAAATACCCGATAGTGACGTGAAGGTAAAGATTAGTTCTTGCCAAAAGTGTAGTGGTATAGTTAGAGCCGCCGTTGAACATGCAATCGACGAAAAGCAAAAAAGGGAGTTCTTTAGGGAGGTTATGAAATATGATCTATCAGTTAGCACCATCTCTTTAAGCGAGTATAGGTCTAACTGCGCTAATTGGTGCGGATGCGATAAGAAATAAAACAGTAACTATTAAAATGTTTTTTATGACACATAAGCTAAAAACATGGCCTAAATTCTTTTTTGAAATTATGGAAGGTAGAAAATCATTCGAAGTCCGAAAGAATGACAGAGGGTTTAAGGTTGGAGACTTCCTCATGCTGGAAGAATGGAATCCTGTTACTCAAAAATATACCGGATTTTTTGAGGTGAAAGAAGTGACGTTTATTCTCGACGGCGGACAATTCGGAATCGAAAAGGACTACGTAGTAATGTCAATCCAGTAACCCCATGACAGACCGCATATCCATAGAACAGTAATTATGAAAGTAACAATTATTGGTCAGGTGCCAAGTAAATCCAACCTGTACCGTATAGGAAAACAAGGATTTTACAAACCGAAAATCTTAACCGATTATGAGAATGCTTTTTTCTTGCAATGCAACCACTATAGAAACAAGATGATTTCAGGCTTCTTTGAATTATATCTGGATGTGTATTATCCATCAAACCGAAGCGACCTGGATAACGCATTGAAGATAGTGCTAGATGTTCTTCAAAAGAAAGTAAAAGCTATTGAGAACGATAACAAGATGGTGAAATTAGTTGCTAACAAATTTGTGAGTAAAGAAAACCCGCGTGTAGAATTTGAAATAATTGAATTATAACCCAACTAAACCAACTACAATGAATGATATCCAAACCGTCCTAAAGTCCGCCGGAGAATCTATTGCTCAGTTAATAGGAAGAGAGGTGGAAGTGTTTTATAGATTAAAAGACAACAGAGTCAATGTAACAACCATATGGAACGCAGTTTTAGCTGTTACTGGTGTAAGCGATCAATCTATAATGGGTAAGGCGAGATACAAAGAAATCGTATCGGCGAGACAACTATTTTGCTATTTGGCAAAACGTTACACTGGCTTGACATTGGTAGAAATAGGAAAATATTTGGGAGGAAGAGATCACACAACAGTTATTCACTCTCTACAAAGGATGAACGAATTGATTGATTCAAATGACGATATAGTTATAGATATGATTGCTAAAGTAGAAGCGTATTTCAGCAGTCTATGCATAAACCCCCTCAAGCAAGCATCATGACAATACTACTCGAACGACCGATAAGTGAAAGCCCTAAAAAGGAAGGCGTATACGTTGTGAAAACAATGTACGGTCGATTTGACGCTATATGGGACAATCATTTCGGATTCCATCAAGAATTTACGGATTGCTCTGGAATAACACACTGGTACGAAGAAATCACATTACCTGACGATACAATTATTGTGCAATGACAAACGAAGAAATTTTAATGGACGGAAACGAGGGAGAACATCCAGAAACCGTTGCGGCAAACCTTACCTCTTCGTGCATTTATTCGATGCTCGACCAGGCAAGGAAGGATGAGGCTGAGAAATTCAACTACTTCTTAAAACGAAATGACTACCCATACACTTTTCCTGATAGTGACATTAAAAAAGAATTTGAGGTATTGTACCAACTATTCAAAAATCAAAACAACAATCATGGGAGGAATAGCAAGAATCTGTAAGCTATACGGCAAGATGACTACTACCGATGAAAAAGGTAATAAAATAGAATGGGTATGGGATTATCACAATGATAAGCCACGCCGCAAAGAAGAGATGACAAAAGAAGATTTTAAGTTGAGCGAAAAAGCTAAGTCGGAGCAAATACAATCAACCATAACCAACAAAACAGAATAAGATGAAGAAGAAACTTTTAATCGCTGCGATAATCTTTGGAATTGCCGCGGCAACGCTCCTGACAATAGGGTTCAAAACAAACAAAGGAGTTTACACAACACTTGGCTTTGTGTGTATAGCAGTTGAGTATGCACTTTTAGGAATAAAAAATTCAATCAAACAACAATGAAATACCTCCCCCTACTACTGATTGCAGTTAGTGTTATAGCCTGTCCCTGTTTTTGTCAGGACTGGAAGGATATACTTCACGAGAAAATCTTAGCCGACGCAAACAAAGACGGAGTGAAGTATAGGCTAAAGCAGGTAGTAGAAAAGTCGCCAACCCGCAGGGCTTATTATTGGGAATTAGTTGTGTCCCATCATGTGATATTCGACTCGATATCCTTGCCTAAAAAAGATCCAAATAGAAGGCTACCGAAAAGACGTCTGCCTGACAGATATTTTTTTGGCCTGCAAGAAATTATTATAAAGAATCGCAGGATAGTCAAAGAGAGGTGGTTTCCGGAGATATGGTGGAAGTTGCGGAATGATGGCGTTTATACACCCGTACAAAAGTCAACAAATATTCCAGCAGAGTACTTAGAGTGGGCTGGTCAAGTAATCACAGCAGACGGCATTTTCAAATTCTACATACCTAAAATATAAGCAGTGATCGAAGTGAAAGTAACGAGAAAGTTGCCAGGATGGTACCGGTTTTTAATCTGGCTTAAAATAATACTGGTGGTTATACAAGCTATTGCAACCGGATTTGCTATTTACTATGTAAATCAGGCAAGTAACAACATTGAAAAATTAAATCAAGTTCAAAACCCTAAATAAAACAGAGATGAACGAAAAGCAACTTATACAAATTCTTGGCAAAACTGTTGAGTCTGGCAACCTGGTTGATGATGAGGAGGCGGCGAAGGTTCTAAAAATATCCAAGAAAACATTATTCAATAAAGTATCGAAAGGGCTATCCGCAGAACTTTACACCATTTCCCCAATCACAGGAAAAAGGTTTTGGTTTAAAGATAAAATCATGGGGTTATCCTAATTTCTCCATGATTTTTTTACTCAAAATATCATTATGAATTCGGGCGTACACTTTTGTTACCAGCGGAGTGTCGCCAATTAATTCAGCAACTTCATCTACCGTAAACTCCTTAGCCATTAAAAGCATTGCGAACGTGTGACGCGAGGAGTGAAATATCAAATCCTTTGCAATGCCGGCGTCTTCGCAGATCTTTTTTACATGTTCCCTGGCTTTCGGCTCCGATAGCTTAAACGGATTGTCCTTGCAGTAATTTAAAACATTGGATAACCGCGTATGTACAGGAATTGAAACAATCCGATGGTTTTTGGTAGACCGAATGAATATCTTTCCATCAACCACAGACGTTATGTAGTCAAACTTTTTTGCAGTACCTATTCTATATCCCGTGTAACAACAGAGTAAATAATAATACCCAGCCTGTTTTCTTTCTCCGTCTCCCAGCGCAAAAACAAGCGCGGCAAATTTATTTAACTCGTCTTCTGTTAGCCATGTGGGAACCTTTTGTATGTATTTTGGCTTTCGGTATTTCTCCCAATCCCCTTCGTCAATATGTCCCAATGCGGCAGCTTTATTTAGTAGGCTTTTAAGGGTCTGTATGTTTTTTACAATAGTGTTGTTGCCCTTGTTTTCTGCCCGAATTGATGCTTCAAAATCCCTCATGAAAGCAAAATTAATGTCGGATGTTTTTATACCAGGCTTAAATCGTTCAACCTTGTTAGCGAGGGATTTGTAATTTTTTATTGTTTCCTTGCTGTAGCTTCCGTTATTTTTATCAGTATAACTTGTTACGAAATCGAGAAACGAACCAGATGATACGCCTTTGATCATGTCGCGTAGATAACCAACACCCTTCTTTTGGTGTCGATCTATGAATGAAATAATTTTTGCCTCAATAATATTCTTGTCACGCTTCAATACTTTATTGATCGTAGCTGCCTCTGGATGATCTTTCACCTTGCCCTTTTCGAGTTGATTATCTCGCACCGAAAACTTTGTAGGATAGTAAATTTTTGATCGTTCGTATATGATTCTAATTTGTATCTTACGTAGATCGTTTTTGTTTTTCTCGCTGTGCAGTATGGGTGTAATAGAGTAACTCATTTCCGTGGAACTTCGTGGTACAATCGTGGAACAAAGTAGGGCAAAATGGTGAACGGAAATTATTGGAGATGAATTTTTCGACGAACTTTTCGAGGAGAAAAAATAAAAGCCGCCATCATAGCGACTTTTAAGTGTCCCCGCAGAGACTCGAACTCTGGACCCATTGATTAAGAGTCAATTGCTCTACCAACTGAGCTACGGAGACAGTGGGGTGCAAAAGTACAGGTTTTGTTTTAATCTGTGCAGGCAATTTAAAGCTGCCTGCGGCGGTGGCGCACCCATTGTGCGAAACTGGTTAATTTCAACCTCTGCGTGTTAAACCGCATTCCTTATTTTTGCGCTCCCATGGCTAAAGCAAGTTCCGATACACCACTCATGCAGCAACACCGGGCTATCAAACAAAAATACCCCGATGCCATTTTGCTTTTCAGGGTGGGCGACTTCTATGAAACTTTTGGAGAAGATGCTATCATCGCTTCGCAGGTGCTGGGTATTACGCTTACCAAGCGCAACAATGGCGCAGCCTCCTCGTCGGAACTGGCGGGCTTTCCGCATCACGCACTGGATACTTACCTGCACAAACTGGTAAAGGCTGGTTACAGAGTAGCCATTTGCGATCAGTTGGAAGATCCCAAGCAGGCTAAGGGAATTGTAAAACGCGGGGTAACGGAAATGGTTACACCGGGCGTTGCTACCAACGACAAGCTGCTGGAACACAACAGCAATAATTTTCTGGCGGGGATATACTTTGGAGAAAACATTACAGGCACTGCTTTCCTGGATATTTCTACCGGCGAATTTTTTGTTGCGGAAGGCAGCATGGAATATGCCGATAAATTGCTGCAGGGATTGAAACCTGCAGAAGTGGTTTTTCAGCGCAGCTTTCAAAAGCTGTTTAAAGAAACATTTGGCAATAAGTTTTATACCTATACACTCGAAAGCTGGTTGTTTGAAGAGGGATATGCAACAGAATGTTTACTGAAACATTTTGGCACGCACTCTTTGAAAGGTTTTGGAGTGGAGAATATGCCGGCGGGCATTATTGCAGCCGGAGCGGTGCTGCACTACCTGAAAGACACGGAGCACCCCAACCTGCAGCACATTACTTCTGTGCAGCGTATTGACAAGGACGATCACCTGTGGATGGATCGTTTTACCATCCGCAACCTGGAACTGCTGGGCATGGGAGCCGATGCGGGTAATACCTTGCAAAAAGTAATGGACAACACGGTTTCGCCTATGGGTGCCCGTTTGCTGAAACGGTGGCTGGTACTGCCTTTAAAGGACATGGCCAGGATAACCGAACGGCTGAACCTGGTGGAACATCTTATTAAGGAAGTAGACGACCGTACCAAAATTGCGCACCACATAAAACAATGTGGGGATGTGGAGCGACTGGTGAGCAAAATACCGCTGAAAAAAATAAACCCACGCGAAATTAAGCAGCTTGCCAAGGGGCTGCAACACATCGACGATATAAAAAAGTTGTGCAGCAACAGCAGCAACGATTATTTAAAAAGACTGGCAGATGCACTTAACCCCTGCCATTATATATCGGAAAAAATTCACAAAGAAATTGTAGACAACCCGCCGGCTCTGGCTAATAAAGGCGATATGATCTGCAAAGGGGTGCATGCAGAACTGGATGAGCTGAGGAGCATTGCAAACGGGGGCAAGGAATATTTACTGGAACTGCAGCAAAAAGAAATACAGGCTACCGGCATTTCAACGTTAAAAGTGGCCTTCAACAATGTATTTGGCTATTACCTGGAAGTAACCAATTCGCACAAAAGCAAAGTGCCTGAATCGTGGATCAGAAAGCAAACACTGGCAAACGCCGAACGTTATATTACACCGGAGCTGAAACATTACGAAGAAAAAATAACCGGCGCTGAAGACAAAATATTCCAGATAGAGCTGGAACTGTACGACAAACTGCTGCTGGAGCTGCAGGACTATATTGCACCTATGCAGGTGAACGGGAACATTCTCGCTGTGCTGGATTGTTTAACTTGCTTCGCCAACAATGCGTTGCAGTTCAATTATAAAAAACCGCAGTTGCACGACGGACAGGGGTTGGAACTGAAAGAAAGCCGCCACCCGGTAATTGAGCGCTACCTCCCCGTGGGTGAGCAATATGTAGCCAATGATATTACGTTAGATCCGTCGGGGCAGCAGATCATCATTCTCACAGGCCCCAATATGAGCGGTAAAAGTGCCTTGCTGCGGCAAACCGCGCTCATTACCTTAATGGCCCATGTGGGCAGCTTTGTTCCCGCATCGTCGGCATTTATTCCTGTTACTGATAAAATTTTTACCAGGGTAGGCGCTTCCGACAACCTGAGCGGCGGCGAATCTACATTTATGGTAGAGATGAATGAAACTGCCAGCATCATCAATAACATATCTGCCGGCAGTCTTATTTTGCTTGACGAAATTGGTCGCGGCACTTCTACTTACGACGGAATTTCTATTGCCTGGAGCATAGCAGAATTTCTGCACGATTCACCTCATCGCCCCAAAACCTTGTTTGCCACGCACTATCATGAACTGAACGAGTTGGAAAACAAATTGCCACGGGTAAAAAATTATCACGTTACCAATAAAGAAGCGGGCAATAAAATTATCTTCCTGCGCAAACTGGCACCGGGTGGCAGCACGCACAGCTTTGGTATTCACGTAGCTAAAATGGCGGGTATGCCACCTGCGCTGATCAACAGGGCCAACGCAGTATTGAAACAACTCGAAGAAAAAAATCCCGCAGGCAATAATCCAATCAACAACGCGGTAAAACAACTGGCCGTTCCGCAAATGCAGCTTTCCATTTTTGATGCACACAGCGAAACCTTCGACGAGATCAGGAAGCTGCTGGAAAGTACAGACATCAATCGCCTCACCCCTGTAGAAGCACTCCTGAAGCTGAATGAAGTAAAGAGCCTGTTGAAATAGGTATAAGGCCTAGGGCATAAGGTGTAGAGTTTGAGGTTTTGGCCTTCTACCTTACTCCTTATACCTTACACCTATTCCTTGCTGCCTACCACTTTCGCTATCTCCTGTTCCATTTCTTCCGAAAATCCAAGCGAAGCAAACGCAACTTTTCCCTGCCTGTCAATTAAAATATACGCCGGTACCCCTTCTACTCCATAATCATTTTTGATGGCGTCGTTACCCATCAGCATCGGGAAACGAATATTTTTCTTTTCCAAGAGAAGCTTTGCGGGCGCCAATTGTTTTTCTTCACTCATAATGCCATACACCTGCAATCCCTGTGCGCGGTATTTATCATACAATGCCTGCACCTTGGGCATAGATGCCACACAGGGTCCGCACCATACTTCCCAAAAGTCCAGCAGCACCGGCTTACCCTTCAATTCTTTCAGGCCTGTTTTTCCTGTTTTAAATGAGGCGAGTTCAAACAAAGGAGCTTCCTTGCCCTGCAAGGCACGGAGCTTTTTTCCATACTCCGATACCTGTTCCTGTTGGTAACCGTCTCCAAATCGTGCGGCTGAAAAATCAAAAGCATGCGCTTCATCATTGACCCATAATTCCCTGATCACATAATTCAGATCCTGTACTTTACCCAATGTTTCCTGGTGCATGCGCGCGCCCACAGGTAGCATTCTCTTTTTGTCGATCGTAAGCATGGTATAGCGGTGCGTAACATCATGCTCCTTTATATCAGGCAAATGTTTAGTGAGATAGTAAAATTGTTCATCCTGCTTCCATGTAAAAGCTGCATTACCAGTAGTATCCAGTTTTATGAAATCAGGCATCACCATCTGCCCACCCGGATGGCCCAGCAAACCCGGCACGTAAACCGACGGATTATAACTTTTATCGTCGTGTGATATTCGCATGCCCCGGCCATCGTAAATCGTTTCACCATTTACATCATCCCGCTTGGCCCAGAACCAGCAGCCAAACACGGTGTCTGAAGGCATTGCTTTCATTTTAACCATGCCGCTGGTAATGCGCGTTTGGCCCGTTACAAATGTATCGCTCCGCTGCAGCGTATAAGCAAGGGTTTGAATATGCTGCTGACTTGCCAATACCTGTTGTATAATTTCATTGGCCGATTGGGCTTTAACCGATTGCGCAACGCTGAAAATGATAAAAAAGAAAAGGGTTTTCCTCATAAGAGTGCTATTTGCAGACGAATGTACGACAATATTCGTATTTCATTTATAACCGTTTTCTTTTACTTTTTATCCAATTTGATTGATTTCTGTATTTTTTCGCCGAAAAAATTGGACTACATATGCCTTAATAATATATTCGATATATGTTTCCCACTGCATAGCCTATGAAGTATGTATTATACAAATACAAAGAAAACACTCAGGGCGATCCCTCCCTGGTATACCTCTGTGGCATTCGCAACAAGGAGCCTCAGTTCAGCCGTTACTGCGCCGACGCAAAAAGATACTCACTGCCGCATGCGCTTTATCTTTCCTTCTTTTACAGGCTTACCTGGATCAGCGAAAAATACATTCCCCAAAAAAAGTAGCTTCTGAACAGATCATCTGAAGGGTACAATCCTAATATTAATGACCATCGCATTTCACGAACCTGCCAAACCGTACAAAGGAAAATGCACTCCCCTGCAGGTATACACGAAGTTTTCCGCTGGTTTATTTATCTTCAATGTCCATTGCAATTGATTGCTTTATGAACAGATACATCTTTTTGATGGTTGCATTGTATGCCTGCGCATGTAATGCCCCCGCTCCGCCAAAAGAAATGAAAACCCTGGGATCGGTTGAAAAACTGGACCCGGCGCTGGAAAAAGTGATAGACCCGGATGTTCGGATAGAAATAATTTCTGAAGGATACGACTGGACAGAAGGACCTTTATGGGTTGAGCAAGAAAAAATGCTTTTGTTTTCCGATATCCCTCCTAATAAAATTTTCAAGTGGACGGAAGAAAAGGGGGCGGAGTTGTATCTCACTCCATCGGGCTATACGGGTGCAACGCCCCGCACCGGAGAGCCGGGTTCGAATGGTTTGCTATTAAACAAGAAGGGGCAACTGGTACTATGCCAGCATGGCGACAGGCGCATGGCTGTAATGGAAGCTCCGTTAACAGCGCCCAAACCGGTTTTTACATCGCTGGCAGACAATTACCAGGGCAAAAAATTCAATAGTCCTAACGATGCCGTATACCGTAGTAACGGCGACCTGTTTTTTACCGATCCTCCTTACGGGCTGGAAAAAAATGTTGACGACCCTGCAAAGGAAATTCCCTACCAGGGTGTATACAGGATAAACACTGCGGGACAGGTGCTGCTACTCACAGATACGATTACACGCCCTAATGGAATTGCACTCATCAATAACGAAAAAACGTTACTGGTTGCCAACTCCGATGGAGACAAAGCAATATGGTATTTGTTTGATATTGGCAATAACGACAGCCTTTACAACAACCGGGTATTGTACGATGCTACGGCCGAAAGCAAAAAGGAAGGCGGTGGTCCCGACGGATTAAAGGCTGACAGGGATGGAAACATATTTGCTACGGGGCCGGGTGGCGTATGGATCTTTAATAAGGACAATCAATTGATCGGCAAGCTGAAAATTCCCTCTGCCTGCAGCAATGTGGCACTGGCCAACAACGACAAAACCTTGTTTATAACTGCAGACAATTATTTGCTGCGTTTAAAAATGAGGAAATAACACCGGCAGCTTCATCCACCAACAAATGAACAGGAAAGCTTTTATCAAAAATGCTGGTTTGCTGACGGCGGCAGTTTCGCTGGGCAACCTGCCTGCTGTTACCGCGCCGGCAAAAAATAAATTACCACGCTGGAAAGGATTTAACCTGCTCGATTTTTTTTCGCCTAATCCCGGGCCACAGCAAAACCAAACTACAGAAGAACATTTTAAGTGGATGCGCGACTGGGGTTTTGATTTTGTTCGCATCCCCATTGCTTACCCGATCTACCTGAACATCGACCGGTCTAAAAAAATTACGCCTGATGATGTGTATAAAATTGATGAGCGTGCTGTTGATAACATTGAGCAACTGGTGCTCACCGCTCACAAATACAATATGCACGCAAGCCTTAACCTGCACCGGGCGCCGGGTTATTGCATCAATGCTGGCTTTTACGAGCCTTATAACCTTTGGAAAGATGAAGCAGCGCAAAAAGCTTTTTACTGGCATTGGAATATGTGGGCTAAAAAATTTAAAAATGTATCGGCAAAAAAAATAAGCTTCGACCTGGTGAATGAACCTGCTATGCGCGATGATATGAATGACCAGCACTCGCGGTCGGGCCCCGTGCCAGGCGATGTATATCGCAAGGTGGCAAAAGAAGCCGCCGAAGCCATCCGCAAAGAAAATCCGCAGCACCTGGTCATTGCCGATGGTAACAATGTAGGCAATACACCCATCCCGGAAATTGCAGACCTCAACATTGGGCAAAGTTGCCGCGGCTACTACCCTGGCGCCATATCGCACTACAAGGCGCCGTGGGCTAATAAAAAAGATGTAAACAACCTGCCCTATCCCAAATGGCCAGGCGAAATGGGAGGAAAAACATATGACAGAACATCGCTCGAAAAATATTACCAGCCCTGGTACCACCTGGTTGAAAAAGGTGTAGGCGTGCATTGCGGCGAATGCGGCTGCTGGAACAAAACCCCGCACGATGTTTTCCTGGCTTGGTTCCGCGATGTATTGGATGTACTAAAAGCCGGCGGTATAGGTTTTGCCCTTTGGAACTTCATCGGTGATTTTGGCCTGATCAATTCCAGGCGTGAAGATGTGGCTTACGAAAACTGGTATGGACATCAACTGGACAGGAAGCTGCTTAATTTGCTACAGAAGCAATAGCACAGATTGTAAGCGTTAGTAAGCGCAGACAGTGTATTCTCCTTTCACCCTACTCCCTACACCTTACTCCCTTTCTTTTGTCCGAAAACATTTATCTTCGCCACTCTAAAAAACACAACATCTTTCTCAGTAATATTTGTGAATCACAAACCTTATTAATTTAAACTAAAACTCAGCAAATGAAAAAGATTCTCTTACTTGCCGCTTTTTCAGGATTTATTGGTTTTTCGCAGGCTCAGCAACTAAAAACGCCTGCTCCGTCTCCGCTCCAGGTTGTTACGCAGGATTTTGGCTTAGCCAGTGTTGAAGTTTCATACTCACGCCCCGCTATGAAAGGCAGAACCATTTTTGGCGATCTTGTTCCTTATGGCAAAGTTTGGCGCACAGGAGCCAATGGAGCTACCACCATTACATTTGGAGACGACGTAACATTTGGCGGCAAAAAAGTACCTGCCGGCAAATATGGTTTGCTTACCATTCCCGAAGCATCGCGCTGGACAGTTATTTTAACCAAACAATTAAATGTAACCAGTCCCTCAGCTTACAAGCAAGATCAGGATGTAGTTCGAATAACAGCCAACACAGAAGATCTTCCGTTTTCACTGGAATCGTTCATGATTTCTTTTGACAAAGTATTGCCATCATCAATGGATCTGCTGATTGGATGGGATAAAACCATTGTGATCGTTCCTATTACAACTGAAGTAAACAGTAAAGTGGCTGCACAGATCAGCTCTATGGAAGGAAAAGCTGATTTCCCCTATTTTACTGCTGCTATGTTTTACCTCGAAAATGGCAAAGACCTGAACAAAGCATTGACGTGGTTCGATAAAGCTGCCCAGCAATCGCCCGAAGCCTTCTGGATTCTTTACCAGAAAGCGCAATGCGAAGCAAAACTCGGAAAGAAAAAAGATGCGGTAGCCAGCGCCACCAAATCGAAATCACTTGCTGCAGGTGCTAAAAACGAAGATTATGTAGCACTGAATGACAAACTCCTTGCAAGCCTGAAGTAGTGCATTGTTAATTGGGTTGATTAGGTTAATTGAGTTAATTAACTTGATCAACCCACTTAACTTACTTAACCTGCTTACTACTTATCACCTGCCACATACCACTCACTTCTTACAAACTCCACAACTCCCTCCTTCTTTACTGCAATGTTTACAGTTAGAGCAATTTTTGCAGGCTGTACAATTTTTTTTACCGGTGCAGGTGGCGAGACTATGATCTGCACAGGCAGTTTGAGCCACCGCATTGTCTGGCTGGTTAATATGACTTACCATGAGCAATAGCATTGCCGGTAAGGTAACCGTCAACAAGAATAGTTTAAGCTTTTTAGCAATCATGGTATAACGATTCAGAGTTTTAAAAGTTGATACGCTGATATAACGACATTTTGCAAGTACTAAGTATCAGATTTTCGATGAAAGGCGCAGAAATGTCGATAAAGCCATTCAGAAAATAATTCTTTTGTCGGTCAGACCGCCGGCCGCACCCAATGCCCGTCCAGTGGGCGACCGGCTTTTCCATCGGCCCGCCCAAAGGGCGGTCTGATGGACGGAATTCTTTTCACCGTAGAGCGTGGCTCACTTTCATCGTAGATCGTGGCTCACTTTCGCCGTGGATCGTATCTCACGATCCACCATTACTACACCACCTTATTTTCCATCCTACTACCTACATGCCTTCAATGCTTATCTTTGCCGCCATAAAATAACAGCATGAGCGAGTGGCTCGGGAAAATACAAGAGGCAGCAGCATTCATAAAGTCCAGCTATGACCAGCCTGTAAAAGTGGCTGTAATACTGGGCAGCGGATTGGGCAACTTTGTTAACGAAATGACGGTAGAAAAAGAAATTGCCTATCACCGGATACCCCATTTCCCGGTTTCCACCGTGCAGGGGCATGAGGGGCGATTGATATTTGGAAATATTGAGGGCAAAAAAGTGCTGGCAATGGCCGGGCGCTTTCATTATTACGAAGGGTATACTGCCTCCGAAGTAGCCTTTCCCATAAGGGTGATGAAGTTGCTGGGCATAGAAACCCTGCTCATCAGCAACGCGGCGGGAGGAGTGAACACTTCGTTCAGGGTAGGCGACCTGATGATTATTAACGATCACATCAGCTTTGCCACCGTTAATCCGCTCATTGGTAAAAATGAAGAGGCGTTTGGTATACGGTTTCCCGATATGAGCGAACCTTATGCAAAACATTTGATAGAAAAGGCGCAAACCATCGCTGCCAGATTAGGCTACCCTGTAAAAGAAGGTGTTTACTTCGGCGTTACGGGACCAACATTTGAAACCCGCGCCGAATACAAAATGATACACAAACTCGGGGCAGATGTGGTAGGCATGAGCACCGTGCAGGAAGTAATTGTGGCTGTGCATGCCGGTATACAGGTTTTTGGAATGAGCGTGGTTACTGATATTGGTATACGTGATGAAGAAAACACAATTACGCACCAGGAAGTGCTGGAAGCAGCGGCCGCTGCCGAACCCAGGTTTTCGGCTATATTCAAAGAGTTAGTTAAAGCTGTTTGATTTAGCTATTTTTTACCCGGCTTTGCACCGATTTCAGGTATTTTCGCCGGCTATAGATGATAAGCTTACTGCAATTGAACAAAACAATTACATATATACTGCTGATTGCCCTCATGGGTATTGCCGTTCCCGCGCTGTCGCAAAGGTTGCCTGGCCGGTTAGGCAATATGGGCGGTTTTGGAGGAAGAGGCGGCGGAGGTGGTGGCGATTCGCTCAAGTTTGAGCACCGCGATCCGTTTTCCGACTCCGTGAGTATACGCTTCAAGTTCCTTGATTCTGTACGTTCCTTTACGTTCGATTCATCGCTCATCGATTATTATATCAAAGTACCCCTGAAGTCGGAATATGTATGGCTGGGTAACAACGGAAACGCTGCGAAATCTTTGATATTTAATCCCAATACAAAACCCGGCTGGGATCACGGCTTTCATGCGTTTGATGCCTATGCGTTTAATATTGAAAATACCCGTTTTTACAATACCACCCGCCCGTTTACCGAACTCGATTACCAGATAGCCGGCGGCGCCGAACAATACATCAATGTAATACACACGCAAAACATTAAGCCCAACTGGAACTTTGCATTCCAGTTCAGGTTGCTGAATGTGGCGGGTTTTTTCAAAAGCCAGAACGCCAATCATTCCAACCTGCGGTTTAATACCAACTATCAATCGCCCAACAAGCGATACAATATCTATCTCATTGCTTTACGCAACAGCTTGCAATCGGGCGAAAACGGAGGGATAAGAAACGACAGCTTCATGACCGATAAATCGGGCGTGTATTACGACCGTTTCAATATTCCTACCAACATTGGCAACAGTGCTGAATTTTCGCGCAACTTCTTTAGTACTTCGCTCGGTACCGGTAATAAATACACGAACTTCAGCCTGGTGATAAGACAGCAATACGATTTTGGTAAAAAAGATTCTGTTGTAACAGACTCCAGCGTCATCAAACTTTTTTATCCCCGCTTCCGCATAGAGCACACGCTGCAATACAATACTTATAAATTCCTTTTCCAGGATGCATCGCCGGACAGTTCTTTTTATGCCAACAATTATGGGTTATTCCAAACGCCGGTTCCGCCGCTCAACGCAATGAACCTTGACGACACCTTGCAATTCATCAATACCTGGAACGAGGTTATCAACGACTTTTCGGTTTACCAGTTCCCCGATATAAAAAACCAGCAGCAATTTTTAAAAGTAGGCGCCAGTATCCAAAACCTTGGAGTGCTGTGGAGAGGGCTGATACGCGACAGACCCTACAATATTTTCCTTCATGGAGAATACAGGAACCGCACCAAAAACAAAAAATGGGATATTGAGGCGTATGGACAATTTTATGCTACGGGCTTTAATGCAGGCGACTATAACGCTTACATCAGCCTGCAACGGTTGATCAGTCAGAAAATAGGATCAGTACAGCTAGGTTTCCAGAATACGAACCGCACGCCTTCCTATCTCTTGCGCAACGCTACAGGATTTCCTGTAGTTACACCTCCGGGCGGTACCAATAAAGAAAACATTACCCAGCTTTTCGGCACCTTGCAAATTCCCGCACTCAAAGCAGAGTTAGGTGCGCATTATTACCTGGTGGGCAATTACACCTATTTCAAAAGTTTTAACGAGGCAGAACAGCAAAGCGGATTGTTTAACATTTTGCAGATAAGAGGCAGCAAAGATTTTCAGATCAGCAGGCACTGGCACTGGTATCTCGATATTATACTGCAGCAAACAGCCGGCAACTCACCGGTAAACATCCCGCTTTTATACGCCCGCAACAGGCTGGTTTTCCAGGGACGGTTTTTCAAAAACCTGAACATCGCTACCGGGCTCGACAGTCGTTATTATTCTCCATACACTCCGGATAATTATTCGCCGGTAACGGGTCAGTTTTTCCCGCAAGACAGCGTTAAAATATCCAATCTGCCGGATATTGCTGCGTTTGTACATTTCCGCATTCGCAGCTTCAGCGCTTTTGTGCGGCTTGAAAATCTCAACACCATTGACCTGAACGGGTTTACCTTTACCAATAACAACTATGCCGCGCCGCTGTATGTGTATCCAGGCCTGCTGTTCAGGGTAGGTATTTTCTGGAATTTTGTAAACTGATGGGGAGGGGCAAAGGAGAGGTGAGAGGTGAAAGGAGAAAGAGAGAACTTGCCCGACTGACGCCAGTTGGACGGGGTGAGAGATGCGCTGTAAACTGATTCATGTAAATTTGCATATGGAACCAGTTCAATTTTAAATAAGGAACCGAATGACACTAAGCAAAATATTTTCTTCCATTGTACACGTCCTGAAATCAATTTTCGTAAAAAAAGATTGTTGCAAGTGATTTACGATTTGACATTGGGGGTTTTTTGCCCTTTCACCTTTTACGTAAAGGCGGTCGGCCCGCCGAAGCCCGGCCTTACATGCAGCAAAGCCGGCGGTCTGACCGATAGAAAATGACCTATCCCCTTCACTTTTACCCTTCACCCTTCACCTTTCACCTTTCCCCTTCACCTCTTCCCCTTTCCCCTTTTGCAATTTGAAATTTGACATTTGGAATTTGATCTGTTATTTTTGCCGCTATGACACAAGAGCAAATTAAAGATATGAGGTCCCGGCTGGCGGGATTGGGGAGGTTTCTTTGACGTCGCTAACAGACGCGATAAGATAGCCAACGACAAACAACTCACACTTTCTCCGGGATTTTGGGACGACAACGAGCGGGCTACACAAATCCTCAAAGACATTAAGCTGAACGAATATTGGGTAAAGCTGTATGAAGATGTGCATACATCTATCGAAGACTTTGCCGTTTTATTTGATTTCTGGAAAGAGGGAGAAGGCACAGAAGAGGAAGTGAGAGCCGCTTACAACGCCGCCTTGCAATTGATAGAAGACGGAGAATTCAAAAGCACACTCAACCAACCGGAAGACGAGTTGCCTGCAGTACTGCAAATTAACAGCGGGGCAGGCGGCACCGAAAGCCAGGACTGGGCAGAAATGCTGGCGCGCATGTACCGTATGTACGGCGAAAAGCAGGGCTGGAGCGTTACGGAGCTCGACTGGCAGGAAGGCGATGGTGCGGGAATAAAATCTGCCACCTTGCAATTTGAAGGACCATTTGCCTATGGCTTTCTTAAATCGGAAAGCGGGGTGCATCGCCTGGTGCGTATTTCGCCGTTCGACAGCAATGCACGCAGGCACACATCGTTTGCCTCCGTATACATTTACCCGTTAGTAGACGATTCTATTGAAATTGAGGTAAGCCCGGCAGACCTTGAGTGGGAGTTTTACCGAAGCGGTGGTAAAGGCGGACAAAACGTAAACAAGGTAGAAACAGCGGTACGATTGAAGCATATTCCGTCGGGTATTATAGTAGAGTGCCAGCAATCGCGCACGCAGGGCGAAAACAGGGAAAAGGCATTGAAGATGCTGAAAAGCCGCCTGTACGAAGAAGAAATGCGCAAACGCGAAGAGCTGAAAAATGCCAACAATGCCAACAAGAAAAAAATTGAGTGGGGCAGCCAGATACGTTCTTATGTTTTCCATCCGTACAAAATGATCAAGGATCACCGCACCGACTACGAAGTAGGCAACGTGCAACCTGTTATGGACGGAGAACTGGATGGCTTTATTAAAGCCTACCTGATGATGGAAAAAGAGGCAGAGACGGAATAGAAAATAAAAAACCAAAAAGCAAGAACCAAGATACAAAGGGGCTGTCTGCTATCAGCAATCAGCTTTCAGCTTTCAGCTTTCAGCAAATCAGAAATCAAAAAATCAGAAACCAAAAATTACGTATGCTGAACGAAGTCTCCGACTTCGTTCTTTTTATGTTCTCCCGGGACTTTGTCCAGCGTTGCGATCATAAATCTATTATCGTTGCGCCCTTTGCTCCTCTGCGCGCGCTGCGTGAAACAACTTCGCTCAAATCTCCACACCAAACAGCATACACTATTGTTTCACCAGTTTAATAATAGACGGTATTGCAATGCCTCGATTGATGCGAAGCGTGTACACTCCTTTGGGCATACGTTGCAGGCTAATCTGCGTATCGTCCTCCTTTGTGCTGGATTTAAAGATCACCCGGTGACCGGATTCGTTGTACAACTCCATTCCCCTATGCGTAAGCGACCGGTTCCTGATAATGAAGTCGCTTCCCGATGAAGAAGGAGAAACCGTGCGCGAACGATAGGCATCTGAATAATAAACGGCAACCGTTTTAGAATACCTGCTGGTGCCATTGGCATTTACCTGCCTGAGCCGGTAAAAAGCCTGACCATGCACAGGGGTTATATCTGTTTGCTGATAATTGTTTTCTGATTCACCGCCCTTGCCTTTAACATTGGCAATAATCTCCCAGGTGCGTGCATTGGAAGATCGCTGCACTTCAAAATACTCATCACCCATTTCGCCCCAGCTCGACCATTGTATCGCTACGGTATCGTTTTGAATAGAGGCAGAAAAATTTACCAGCACGGCAGGAACATAACGGTGCCCTTCACCCGCATTGGCAAAAGCATCATCACAAATTGCAGATGTGGGTATTGAAACTAATAGTATAAAGGTTGAAAACGAACGCATACTTACCTCCCGGCTTTAGAATTATTCACTTTTCTGCCACTACTGAGTGTTATAATAAATAATTTATTGTACGGCAGACAGGGGACGGCTTAGTTTGTAACGACGGGAGATACCTGTTATTATTTACCTCTAATTTTTTTGATGTTTGTTTGTTGTTTGGGGTTTCGAGTTTGGGTTGGAAGTTTGGGGTTTATAGTTGCCGAAGCTTGTTTGATTCACCAAACAATAAAACGATAAACTGCAAACCCCAAACACCTCACTCCTAACGTGTAACCGTAAGCATACCATTCATTATCCTCCAGTGGCCGGGATAAGAACAAATGAATGGATATTCGCCCGGCAGGTCAGGCACGCGGAACTTCAGGCTGAATTTTCCATCGGGGTTAACCAACGGCGTATAAAACAGCACTTCCGGTATAGACGGCACGTATTGCATACTAACACCCTCGGGTACCTGCGCCAGCTTATCGGCTGCAGCGCCCACCTTTTCCATACTACCCGGCTTTAAGATGAGCAGGTTGTGTTGCATAAAATCTACGTTGGTAAAAACAATTTCAACAACAGAGCCTGCTTTCGCCGTTAGCTTCGGCTTATCGTATTTCATTTCATGCTGAATGGTTTTCAACACGATCACCGCATCTGGTTTACCCAGGTCAACCTTTGGAGCTTCGGCAAGCAAGGTTTCCATACGCCCGTTGGTTACGTTGCCAATGCTGCGCGCACTATCGGCATAGTTACCCGCTTTTTTGGCACCTGCTCGCCAATAATCGTTGGCTATGCGAATGCCTTCGCTGCGCAACGGTATGCCAAACAAACCTTTTGTTTTTCCTGTGGCTGCTTCTTTTCCATCTACCAATAACTCCATTACACCATCTTTTAAAATCTTAGCTGTTACATTAAACTTCTTTGTTACAGCATCTTTTGACTGTATAATAAAGGGCGTATTGTTCTGGTTCACCTGGAAATACAGTTTCTTATCATCTCCAACATATACCGAATAGCCATTGGCTTTATCGCCCTGCGCTACAATCACCCCTTTGCCGGGATCTTTGTCACCCATTTCCACATCGGCAGTAAAGAACAGTTCCCTGTTGGTAAGATCGGGTAAACGTTCGGGAGAGATATAAGTGCGCTGCGGCAAGGGGAGCACATCTAATTTGGAGCGCATGGTAATAAGATGAATAAGACCGGCTTTGCCCAGTTCCACCTGCGGATTAATGCCACTGGCTTTAAACGCCTTTTCAAAGCCCGACTGCTGCACACCTGAAGCGATGTACAATGCTTTCTGTATCCATTTATCTTCTGCAGCCTTGCTTTCGGTACTTGCCAGCTTGAACAGCTTGCTGCCAATTTCTTCGGATGCCGGCACATCGCACGACTTCAATGCAGCAGCCAGCACTACCCGCAGGTCACTATCATCGAACACGCCCGATTGCAGCAACGCTTTGCCTGTTGCTTCGGTGGGTGGCAATACCTGTATCGCTGCCCTTCTTACTCCCGCCACCGGATGTTTGAGTGCCGCCACAACAGCTTCCAACGCTTCTTTGTCTTCGCCTGTCAACGCTTTCAATCCGTGCAAGGTCCATAAAGCATGCACGGCCGCAGGGTTCAATCCTATCTCATCCTTTTTTGTATCTGCCACCAGCTTCAACAATTGCGGGATCACTTTTTTATTGCCCGACTCTATCAGCAAACGCTGGGCAGTGGTGCGCCAGAACATATTGGGATGGCTGAGTGCGCTGATCAAACCATCTGCATCGTCTTTGCTTAAAACGGTTTTCTTTGCTTCCTTTGCCGTTTTATACCGCACACTGTAAATTCTCCCTTTCACCGAATCTCTTAATGCATTGATGTGGGCATTGCCTTTACCATTTTCCCAACCCTCAGGCGTTGGGTTGTGCTGAATGATAAAGTTGTACCAGTCCAGTATCCACACATTGCCATCAGGCCCTACTTCTGCCTGCACCGGTCCAAACCATTCGTCGGCGCTGGCCACAAAATTCCAACCGTCCTCTCCTTCTTTAAAGGAAGAGCCGTTGGGCTCAATAATGTTTTTATGAATGACGCGCCCCGTGGGTTCGCATACAAACGCTACCCGGTTCCAGTATTCTTTGGGATAAGTGCGCGCGGTATAAAGACTGTGCCCGGCGGCGGCTGTAAACCCGCCATGAACATCTACCTGGCGCAGATTTTTAGTAACCACATGCATGGCATAGTGACTTTCTATCTTATCTACACTGGTCTCCCCTCCCTGCGACGCCATATCAAAATAACGTTTAGGGATACTGTAAGAGGCACTATGCGTATTATTAGCAGTAGAAATAAACACGTCGTAGTCTTCGGAAAAAGCAAGCCCCCAGGTATTGTTGGAAGTATTGCCCAGCATTTCGAGCGTTTTGCCATCGGGCGTAAACCGGTATACAGCCTGGCTGAAGCGGATGGTGTCTTTGCTGTCTCCCACCACACCTTTAAAGCCGGAGTATCCAACGGTGCCCCATATAGCATTATCCGGACCATAGCGAAGGTTGGATGGGCCCGCATGCGTATCAAAAGTACCCCAGCCCGTAAGGATCGTTTGCCTTACATCTGCCTTGTCGTCGCCGTTGGTATCTTTCAGGAAAAGAAAATCGGGCGCCTGCGAGACTACGAGGCCACCATTTACACAAGCAAAGCTGGTAGGTATGTTCAGTTTGTCGGCAAACACGGTGAACTTATCTGCTTTGCCGTCGCCATCGGTATCTTCCAGTATTTTGATCATATCCCTGCCTTCCTGCTTGTTTTCGCGCACCATGTTCGGATAGTCAACCGTTTCGGCTACCCATAACCGTCCTTTTTCATCCCATGCCATGTGTATGGGTTTGTTGATATCGGGCTCGGCGGCAAACAGCTTCATTTCAAAACCCACCGGCACCTGTGTTAACAACATCGATTCCTGTGGACTTAAAGGCGCCTGGAACTCCGGAGCAGGATCTCTTTTTTCGTAGTTGGGAATCCTTTCTTTGGTATAGGCAGGAACCGGTAATTTCAGCCCGTCCAGCAACGCTTTCGCCTTATCGCCTACTGCCCATAAAATACCATTGTGCACCAGCTTTAAAAACCCTGGATTTTGCCAGGTTTTTTCATTGTGTCCGTATGCTGTATAAAAAACGCGTCCGCTGCCGTAATTTTTTACCCAGGTATAGGGTTCATGATGATCGCCTTCCACACGCTCGCTCAGCACCTCAATATCTTTGGCAATCTTATCGTGCACGTAGGTTTCATCTTCTGTTTCAAAAGCGGGTACATCTTTCATTACCGGGTGTTCGGGTTTTAGAATAACCGCTTTGAACGAATCGTATTGATGTGTTTTAAATTGTCCGCCTATCAATTCAACCACTTCGGGCGAATTGCGAAAACACCACGATGCGCAGTGCAACGGAATGAATCCCTTTCCTGATTTTACAAAACCGAGCAATGCTTTTTCCTGTGGTTGTGTAATGCTGTCGTGGTTAGCGTATACAATCAACCCATCATACAGTTTCAGGTCATCCCGCAATAAATCATCCGGGTTGGTGGTATAGGTGATGTTGATGCCGGACTTGAAATATTCCTGCGACAATATGTCCGCCAGTTTCTCACTGTCGTGGTGTTTGCTTTTGTGGCCGAGGAATAATATTTCAAGGCGACGGGGCTGATCGTCTTTGGGTTGTTCTTTACAGGATGGCAATGCTATTGCTGCTATGATCACAAAAAACAGCCAGCGGAAAAAGTTTGGTTTCATTCGTTTGTTTTTTTGGAAAAGGGAAGCTTTTATTTTTCAAATAGACGATATGGCAATGATTTAACAGAACAAGGTGAACTCCTGGTGTCCATCATATCGCTGATTTAAGACAATGTAAAATCGGGTAGTCTGATAATGGCGCCACCCTGCTGAGCCGATTCGTGCGCTAATATTCCTACGCAGGTAATATTGGCAGACTGCTTTGCATTGGGGAAAGGCTGGCGCTTATCAACCAGTGCGCTGATGAATTCATGCACCAGGTGAGGATGGGAACCACCGTGTCCTGCTCCCTGCGTAAAAGATAAGTGCTGGTGTTCATCAGCATCGTATACCCCGCCGGTGGTGAACGGCTGAATGGGTTCTGGCAACAAGTGCGCATAATCGGGCGACTCTACTTCTTCAGGAATTTCGGGCTCCGGCTTTTTGGCGGTATGCACTACCAGTGGTTTGCCTTCTATCAACGGCCACTCTACCGATTTTTTGGAACCATATACTTCAAAGCTTTCCCTGTATTGCCGGGCTGTATCAAACAACGAGCGATAAACATATGCGCTCAGATCAGAATTTTTGAATTTGATATGGGTACTTTCAATGGCATAAGGAGAATTGTAGTGTTGCTGCAACTCCTCCCTGATGGTTCCTGACCCAAAGCAGGATACATATTCCGCCTCGGCTTTTGTTAAGCCCAATACAGGTCCCACACAGTGAGTAGCATAATACATAGGTGGAAGACCCGGCCAGTAGTTCGGCCATCCGTCCATATCCTGCTGGTGGCTGGCTTTTAAAAATTGTATTTTTCCCAATTCGCCTTTCTCATACAGCTCTTTCATGAATAGGAACTCTCTTGCATATACCACAGTTTCCATCATCATGTATGTAAGCCCGGTTTCTTTTACAGCTTCTACAATCTGCCGGCATTCTTCTACCGATGTAGCCATTGGAACAGTGCAGGCCACATGCTTACCTGCACGCAATGCTTTCAGCGATTGAGCGGCGTGGTCGGGAATGGGAGTATTGATGTGTACTGCATCTACAGCAGGGTCTTTCAATAATTCATCGTAGTCTGTATACCTCTTTTCAATTTTGTAAGCATCTCCGATCTTATTCAGGCTTTCTTTGTTTCGCTGGCAAATGGCATACATATTGGCATTGGGATGGCGTTGGTAAATAGGAATGAATTCTGCGCCAAAACCTAAACCAATAATAGCTACGTTGATTTTTTTTGATGACATGTGACGATTTGAAATTTGAGATTTGCAATTTTATATTAAGACAGAAATTGTAAAAACAGCAACTAAATTACATTTATTTATAACCTGCATTTTATCGGATTATGTCAAATACTGACTGGATTTTATCCCAAAAAGACGGTATCTGCCTACTAAATCTGATTATTACTCACAAAGTAGCAAATTGCTCGCGGTAAGCTCTTGGCGTCATTTTCATAAAAGTTTTAAACTGCCGGTTAAAGTTTGAGAGCGCATTGTAACCACATTCAAAGCTTACCTGGTTAATGCTTTTCCGGTCGTCTTCTACCAAAAGCTTGCAGGCATTTTTTATGCGGAGTTCCGATAAAAAGTCGGTAAACGATTTGCTGGTTTTCGTTTTAAAATAGCGGCTGAACGAAGTGGGCGTCATGTTCAATAAAGCGGCCACTTCCTGCAGCGTTATGTTTTGCTGAAAATGCTGCGCCGCATAGTTGTATACAATATTGATGCGCTGCGTTTCTGTTTCTTTGAGTTTGTACCGGTAATCTTCGTTATGCAAAAGGCGGTATTCTTTGGCGGTAGCAAGCAGGTTCAATACCTGCAACAACCGTATCAGGCTTTCTGCACCATGCGCACTGCTGAGTTCCCGCATCATAGTGATAAGCTGTTGCATCATTTTATAACTGTACTCAATGCCCTGCTGTGCTTTTTTAAAGAGACTTTTCACCTGGTGCATTTCCTCTTTATCCAGCAGGTCGCCAATAAAATCTTCTCTGAAATAAATAACAAAGCCGTGTGTGGAATGTTTGCTTTTCTTGTCAAAATAAATACTATCGCTGCGCCAGAGATGTGGCACTCCCGGCCCCAGGAAAGTAATATCGCCTTCCGAAAAAGATTTAACCGTGTCGCCAATAAAGCGGGTACCCGTGCCCTTTAGCACAACAAACAACTGGTATTCGTGATGCGCATGCCATGTATTGTCAAAATGTTTTTCCTGCAGTTCCTTTATCACAAATATTCTCGATTCGGGTATAGATGATTTTTCTACTGCAGATTTCATGGCGGTAGCAAGTTAATGAATTATAGGAATCAGCTATCAGCGGTCAGCAATCAGTTTCAGAAGAGGCGTTTTGAGTTTGCGGTTTGCAGTTTATCGTTCAAACGGCTCACCATAAACGATAAACACCCAACTCCACACCAGCTAAATGCTCACTCTCCCCTGTTCCTGTCGGGCGGATCAACGCCCAGTAATTTCTTTACAAAAAAATCCCGCTTCTTCTTTTTACCGTAAGCGCCGCCATCGCTGTGGCCCATACCGGGAATCGCTAAAAAGTCAAAGCTCTTATTGGCTTTTATCAGTGCGTCGGCTACCCTGTAGGTAGATTCCGGCGGCACATTGGTATCGGCTTCGCCCACTATCAGCAAAAGATCGCCCTGCAATTTGTGCGCATTGGTAATGTTCGACTGTTCGTCGTAGTGTTTGCCAATTGGGTAGCCCATCCATTGCTCGTTCCACCACTGCTTGTCTATACGGTTGTCGTGACAACCGCAGGATGATACTGCCGCGCGGTAAAACTCCGGGTGAAACAATAAAGCACCGAGTGCATTTTGTCCACCAGCAGAAGTACCATACAAGCCAACCCTGTCAGCATCTACATAAGCATATTTTTGCGCCAAAGCGTTTATCCATAAAATCCTGTCGGCAAAGCCCGCATCGGCTAAATTCTGCCAGCACACATCATGAAATTTTTTTGACCGGTTGTAAGTTCCCATGCCATCTATCTGCACCACAATAAAACCCAGTTCAGCCAGGCTCTGCATTTCTCCTCCCGTAGTAAAACCTTTTGGCACAAACGAGTCTTGCGGACCGGCGTATATATTTTCAATCACGGGATATTTTTGTGCAGCATCAAAACGGGTGGGGCGAAATACAATGCCCCATATATCTGTAACACCATCTCTTCCCTTTGCATGAAAAGATTCGGGCAAACGAAAACCTGCAGCCAGGTAATGAGAGATGTCAGCCTTTTCAATTTCAGCTATTTTGCTGCCGTCATCCGATTTTCTCAACTCCACTACCGGCGGCACATTCACCTGTGAATAGGTATCGAGGTAATATTTCCTGTCGGGAGAGAAAACAATGCTATGCGTGCCCGCAGCCGGCGTAAGCGACATCATATTCTTTCCATCAAAATCAATGCGGTAATAATGCACATGGTAAGGATCTTCCTCTACATTCGTTCCCATTGCCCTGAACCATATCTGCCTTTTTTGCACATCAATGCTGTCTATGTCTTTTACCACCCAGTTGCCGGTTGTAACGGGTTGTACTGCACCTGTAACGGAGTTAACGAGGTATATATGCCGCCAGCCATCTTTTTCCGATATCCAGATAATTTCATCGGTTGCCGGTAAATAGGCAGTATATATTTTTTGTTCGTAAATAAAAGTAGGACTGGTTTCTTCTACAATGGTCCTCGTTTTGCCGGTTGTTACATCTGCCTCCATGATCCTGAAACGCTGATGCCCCCTGTCTACCCTTTCAAACAAAAACCGATGCGGGTTTGAAGTACGCCACGATAAATAAGGAGCAGGAAAGAAGTCGATGATCTCCGTTTCCACTTTGGTAGTTGTATTATTTTCTACATCCATCACAAACATTTCATAAGTGGTAAACGGATCGCCGGGTTGCTTATACGGCTGAGACTTTACAACGCCACGGGTGGTGCCGGGCTGAGCAGTAGCAATATAATATACCATCGAATCTTCGTAAGGCGTAATGCGGTAACCTACTATATATTTGCTATCGGGCGACCATGCCAGGTATCCATACGGTTTTTCTTTGGTACCGTTGGCAGTAAATTGTGTTATGCTGCTGTCTGCAATCGCTCTTATGTTTACATTCCCTTCTTTTACAACGGCACACCATTTTCTGTTGGGCGAAATACTGTCTGTAAAATAGGCTTGCCAGCGCGATCTTTTCATGTTATTGGCCCTGCTCCAATTCCTGCGCACCTGCGGTTCAGCAAAAAAAACAGCAGAAGTATCTTTGCAGGTATAACTATCCAGGTTGCAGATCCATATTTTGTCGTCCGCTTCAAAACTCATCTGCCTGCCATTCCTACTCCATTGGATATTTGAAAGCAATAATTTTTGAGGGTTGAACTTTTTATGAGTTGCTTTTCCAAGTGCTTTAGCCAGTCTTTCATGATCGAATAATGGTTTACGTTTACCAGTAGCTGCTGTTACCATTACATATTCTCTCACGCTGTCCTTAAAAGCTCTCCTGTACCAAAATGATTTGCCATTATTCAACCAGTTGGCCTGAACAGCGGTATTGAATATTTTACCACGGTTGATGGTACTGTCGGAAAAAGCAGCAAACCGGTACCGTTCCAGCATTTCCCGGCGATCAGGCGCATACGCAGGAAGCGATTGCTGCGCCGGTGCGGTATAGCATACGGCTACCACATAAATAAAAAGGAAAATGGTTTTCATGTTACGAGCTTTCAGCCGTCAGCTTTCGGCGATCAGCGAACATAATTAAACTGCAAACAAATCTCAAATCAAAAATCAGAAACCAAAACTCCGGTTAAAATAAGCGCGATATTGAACAAAATAAGTATAACCTTCCTATAAGCGTATGCCTATTTTTGCAAAGAATGTTGTGCTGTATTATTTTTCGATTGTTTAAAATATTAACAGAACTTCGCAGTCGCCTGCCAAAAAAGTACCCTATTATAAAACAACAGCGTATAAACAGGTCCCCCTGGTGAAACAAGGTGAGATCAATTTTTTCACACAGCGGAAAGCGAATGAAGATTTTCTACGCAGTGAGGCAGGTCCTCCCGAACGCACCGATGGTACGAACGGACATTCAACCATACTGTAAAAATCAAAAGATATACGATGAAACATGTGGTAATTATAGGCGGAGGTATTATGGGTTTAAGTTCTGCCTATTACCTGCAACAATCAGGTCACAAGGTTACGGTGATTGATAAAGATGATTTTTTGAACAACTGTTCTTATGGCAATGCAGGCTATGTATGTCCCAGCCATTTTATTCCGCTGGCTACACCGGGTATTGTATGGAAAGGGTTGAAATGGATGCTGAATGCCCAGAGTCCTTTTTATGTACAGCCGTCTTTCAACAGTGCGTTGATTGACTGGGGCTTAAAATTTGTAAAAAGCGCCAACAAAAAACAGGTGGAAAAAGCGGCTATCCCATTGCGTGATATAGCGCTTTTCAGCCAAAAAGAATATGAGCAATGGGCAAAGTTGCCGGGCTTTGACTTTGCCTACGAACACAAAGGGTTGTTGGAAATTTTTCAAACAGAAGCGGGCGAAGCTCATGCGCACCATACGGTAGAAAAGGCATTGGAACTTGGGCTGGATACGCTGTTACTGAGCCCTGAACAATTGCAGCAATTGGAGCCTCACACAAAAGTGATTGCCAGGGGAGCGATCTTTTTCAAATGCGACGCACACCTCTATCCTCAAAAACTAATGAAAGGATTAATTACATTGTTGCAGCAAAGCGATGTAAGACTGATAGCGGGAGAAGCAGTAACCGGTTTTGAAAAAAATGGCGTAAGCGTAAAAAAAGTGATCACCGGCAAAGCAGTGTACGACGCCGATGAGATTGTAATAGCCACCGGGGCGTGGAGCAGGGAAATAGCTGCGCTGGTAAATACCAAAATTCCCCTGATGCCCGGCCGCGGTTATTCGGTTACGTTAGAAAATTCTCCTTATCGGCTAAACCATCCCGCTGTGCTGGTGGAAGGCAGGGTGGCCATAACGCCTATGGATGGAAATAAAATACGTTTTGGCGGAACAATGGAGGTAGTACCCACCCATACGCCGCCACGTTATCAACGGGTGCAGGGAATTTTAAATGCAGTAAAAAGGTATTACCCCGAATTTCATATTCCTATGCCAGCCCATGATAAAATATGGTATGGATTCCGGCCCTGCTCTGCCGATGGCTTGCCCTATATTGGCAGGATAGGCAGCTACAAAAATGTTACCCTCGCTACCGGACATGCCATGCTTGGACTGAGCCTTGGCGCCGGCACGGGCAAACTGGTGAAGGAGATTGTAAATGAAGAGCGCACGAGTATGGACATTCAGCCATTCAGGACGGAGCGATTTAATTAGTGGGTTTGAAGTTTGGGGTTTTTTGTTTATGGTTTGAACATCAAACGACAAACGATAAACTATAAACGATAAAAAATCCCACTGCCGGCGCATCCATAAAAATGGAAAAACTGCAGGAATTGATAAACTCCTTGTTATCCTCATACATTTTTCATACCTTATTTTCCATACAAAGAGCCACATGATCAAGTAAAGTATTGGTTAAGCATTGCAGCTTTGCGATGCATAGATTGAGGCTATATATTTATAGAATATATTGATTTCTCTTATACAGCGAAAGCTTTAAGTTTGCCGGGAACCGACAGGAAGGCTGGCATGTTTCGCTTTAACAGCATTTCAAATACAAGTAAAATATTTAATCAGCACAAACTTTTTTACAATGGGAAAAGAATCAAATGACATTAGCAAGTGCCCGTTTCATAACGGGCTCAAGAAACAAAATGTTGGTGGCGGCGGTACAAGAAATCGCGATTGGTGGCCCGATCATTTAAAAGTAAATATTCTGCGCCAGCATTCGTCTTTATCAAATCCAATGGGAGAAGATTTCAATTATGCAGCAGCATTTAAAACTCTCGACCTGGAAGCGGTAAAGAAAGACCTGCATGCGCTTATGACGGATTCGCAGCCCTGGTGGCCTGCCGACTTCGGTCACTATGGTCCTTTGTTCATCAGGATGGCATGGCACAGCGCCGGCACTTACCGCGTATTCGATGGAAGAGGTGGCGGCGGATCGGGGCAGCAACGTTTTGCACCGCTCAACAGTTGGCCCGACAATGTTAGTCTTGATAAAGCCCGCAGGTTGCTTTGGCCCATTAAACAGAAATACGGAAATAAAATATCCTGGGCAGATTTATTGATCCTGGCAGGGAACATAGCATTGGAGTCGATGGGTTTTAAAACATTTGGTTTTGCAGGCGGACGCGCCGATGTATGGGAGCCGGATGAAGATGTATACTGGGGTTCTGAAGCTACCTGGCTGGGAGGTGATATTCGTTATGCGCACGGCTCCGAAGGGGTAGACAAGAATGGTGCTGTTTTGGTATCGGACGATGACGCAGATGGCGATAAACATACCCGCAACCTGGAAAAACCGCTTGCCGCAGTGCAAATGGGGCTGATATATGTGAATCCTGAAGGACCTGACGGCAATCCCGACCCCGTTGCTGCTGCCAAAGATATTCGTGATACTTTTGGTCGCATGGCCATGAACGACGAAGAAACCGTGGCGTTGATAGCCGGTGGGCACAGCTTCGGCAAAACGCATGGCGCTGCTCCTTCTACCAATGTTGACAAAGAACCGGAAGCGGCAGGCCTTGAAATGCAGGGACTGGGCTGGCGCAACAGCTACCGCTCAGGTGTAGGCGCAGATACCATTACCAGCGGACTGGAAGTGACCTGGACTAAAACGCCTACCCAATGGAGCAACAACTTTTTTGAAAACCTGTTTGGCTTTGAATGGGAACTTACCAAAAGCCCGGCAGGAGCGCACCAGTGGGTGGCAAAAAATGCAGACGATATTATTCCGCATGCTTTTGATTCGTCAAAAAACCAAAAGCCTACCATGCTCACTACCGATCTGTCGCTGAGGTTCGACCCGGTGTATGAAAAAATTTCAAGACATTTTCTTGAAAACCCCGATGCATTTGCAGATGCATTTGCCCGCGCCTGGTTCAAACTCACGCATCGCGATATGGGCCCTCGTGCACGTTATTTAGGTCCCGACGTACCGGAAGAAGTATTGCTGTGGCAGGACCCTGTTCCGGCAGTAGATCATGCGCTGGTTGATGACAATGATATTGCTGCGCTGAAGGCGAAAGTGCTGGCTTCAGGCTTAAGCGTTTCGCAACTGGTATCTGCAGCATGGGCTTCGGCATCTACCTTCCGCGGTTCCGACAAACGGGGCGGAGCCAATGGTGCGCGGGTCCGGCTGGCACCTCAAAAGCAATGGATGGTCAACAATCCACCGCAGTTATCGAAAGTGCTGAATGCATTGGAAGGGATTCAAAAAGAATTCAACGCTGCGCAAAAAGGCGGCAAAAAAATTTCTATTGCCGACCTGATTGTACTGGCGGGTTGCGCCGCTGTTGAAAAAGCTGCGAAAGATGCGGGACACAATATTACGGTACCGTTTACCGCAGGTCGCACAGATGCGTCGCAGGAACAAACAGATGTGGAATCGGTAGGTTACCTTGAACCGCTTGCAGATGGTTTCCGCAACTACCGCAGGATACAATCAACTGTGTCAACAGAAGCATTGCTGATCGACAAAGCACAACTGTTAACGCTTACAGCGCCGGAGCTAACGGTATTGATTGGCGGCATGCGGGCATTGAATACAAACTTCGATGGCTCTGCCCATGGCGTATTCACTGAACGTCCGGGGCAGCTTACCAACGACTTTTTTATGAACCTGCTTAACATGAACACCGCCTGGAAAGCAGCTACAGAAGACCGGGAGCTATACCAGGGATTTGACCGCGCAACAGGCGATGTTAAATGGACCGCCACACGCGCCGACCTGGTGTTTGGTTCCAACTCGGAACTGAGGGCGATAGCCGAAGTATATGGCAGTTCGGATGCGGAGGCAAAGTTTGTAAATGACTTTGTTGCGGCATGGAATAAAGTAATGAACCTGGACAGATTTGATTTAGCATAATCAAAATCCGGTAAAAAGATAAACGGCAGTTCGCAAAAGCGAGCTGCCGTTTTTGTATTTGCTAAGATTTTTCTGTTCTTAAAACTTACCAAACAGTCCAACCATTTCTCCATTAGTCAATGCTTTCTTTTCTCCGGTATCGTAGTTATACAAGTTGCATGTAAACTGCATTTTTACTTCTATATAATACCTGCCCAGTACGTCGTATGAATCGGTTACACTAACAATTTTAAAAGTACTTCCTGTTTGATCTCCTGTACCCGCGTCTGTAGTCCAGAATTTCCCCTGCGGATCTGACCAGCCGATAGTAATCCCTTCATCTACTCCCGGGCCGGGAGGTGCATAGGCGACATTCCCTACAGGAAAGAATGCTTTAAAATCTGCATCGGAAGCAGCCAGATAATTATACATTATGCCCTTTTCTACGCCAAAACTTGTTGTTCCGGCAGGTGCCGGGTCATCTTCATACACTATAGAGGCATTAAAAACCACTTCATCAACCCCTCCCCCGCCAGATCCGGGAATAAAGCCATTATCGTAAGTTGCGTATTGAACATAATCAACCCCGCCTATAGTAGCCTTATAGTAGTAGTCGCCGGTTGTTGCAACATCGCCGTCAGTAACCGTTACCGATAGAGTGCATGTTTCAGTGCCTGCCTTCAGCAGAACCTGTGTAACCCCGGCGTTAGTGGGTGTGCCCGTACCAAACAATGTGATAGACTGAACACCAGCGGCTGAAAACTCCCCGGCACCCGCAAAAGAAAAACCATTTACGGGTGTTGTTGTCATTATCCATTTGCCTGCTTTGGTTACCTTAACCGATACCGTAATCTGCGCACCTGCAATGGGTTTTCCCTTTTGCACCGTTCCCTGTAAAGCTGCATCCGAACAATTGTTTCCTGAGGGAACAAATGAAAACGCCGCTGCCTCCCCTGGAGGAATAGGATTACCGGGATCTGTTGGCACTTCGTATGAATACTCTTTTTGACAGGCAGCAAAAAAAATGAGGCAACTTAAAAAAAATATCCTGCAAAAGAATGCAAAGGGTTGGATCGGGGAAAACATACACTAATAATTTGATCAAAAAACAACTAAATAAGCAGGTTCGAAGATAGATATTATTGATCGAAAAGCTGCTGTCCGTTGCGTACAAGCTTATGTGCCAGCTACCGGTAACTATCACCCGCTTTACCTGTTCATCATTCCCGCTTAATATACGATCAATGAAAGTTAAAATCCTGGCAAAGCATTTGAATCAATACGAGTAGCTTTAATACTCCAATCCAGATGCATAATAAATAAACGGGCGGTCAGCAATGGCTGCCCGCTTTGTTAGAAAGAAAAGTGCTTTGCCACAGATTCTCAGAAAATCCTTTATCTGGCGCATTAATATAACTATTCAAAATTTCCAACCACGATCGGTTTAATTAAACGGCTTTGGATTTCAACCCAATATCGTTTAGCTAGTACTTATGTAAGATCAACGTCATCCATCAGACCGCCTTCGGGCGGGCCGATGGGAAAAGCGGTCGGCCTGCCCGAAGGGTGGTCTGACCGAAAAAAATGTGAACGTTTAGTTTTAAATAAAACGCACTGCTTTGACATTGAACTTCAAGCTCATTGGAGATTGCATGATCTGAATTAAGTTGCCTCACATCATTGCCCTTTGCATCTCATCATTGGTTGCGTTCGCTGGTAATAATCGGCTTTTAGCGTGGGGACTAATAAGTAAATTACAATTGCCAAAATCAACACGATGAGACAAATAAAACTCCTGGTTGCCATTACGCTCCTGCATATTGCGGCATCTGCACAAATACCATTAACAACCGCCCCAAGTGGTAGAAACAAAAAAGCTACCGTTGCTGAAATGGTGGGACTTACAGAAGTAACCATACATTATAGCAGACCAGGCGTTAAAGGGCGCGAAGGAAAAATATGGGGACAGCTCGTTCCGGTTGGATTTACCGATCCCGGCTTTGGCAGCAGCAAATCAGCACCGTGGCGTGCCGGCGCAAACCAAAATACCAGCATCAGCTTTTCGAACAATGTAAAAATAGAAGGTCAGCCGTTGCCGGCGGGAACCTATGGTTTCTTTATTGCGTACAGTCCTGAAGAATGCACCTTGATCTTTTCGAAAAATGCTACTTCGTGGGGTCATTATTATTATAACGAAAAGGAAGATGCGTTAAGAGTAAAAGTAAAACCAAAGACGCTCGATCAACCGGTGGAATGGCTGAGATATGAATTTGTTAATCAAACAGCCAACAGCGCAGTCGTTCAATTGGAATGGGAAAAATTGGCCATTCCCTTCACCATCGAAACAGATTACATTGCCGATCAGATCGCCTCTTTCAGGAAAGAATTGAGAAGCGAAAGAGGATTTATCTGGGAGAGCTGGAACCAGGCAGCACAATGGTGCCTTCAAAACAACAGCAACCTCGACGAAGCATTGTTATGGACCGACAGCGCCACCAGTGTGAATTTTGGCGGAGACAGGATGTTTGCAGCCTGGACCACCAAAGCAATGATACTTGAAAAACTGGGAAGAACACAGGAAGCAGAAGCTGTTATGACAAAAGCGCTGCCGCTGGCAGGTATGCTGCAGGTGCATCAGTATGCGCGTCAGCTATTAACCCAAAAAAAGAAACAGCAGGCTTTCAACATCTTTAAATCTAATTACGACAAATACCCCAACCAGTTTACCACATTGGTGGGGCTGGCGAGAGGATATTCAGCCATCGGCGATTACAAAAAAGCTTTGAAATATGCCACCCAGGCATTGCCGTTAGCACCCGACAACTTAAACAAAACCAGCGTGGAAGCCATGCTGCCAAAGTTGAAAGAAGGAAAAGATGTGAATGAGTAAAGTGGTAAGTGGTAGGTGATAAGTGGTAAGATAAAGACCGAAACAAAAAACCAAGATACAAGATCCAGGAAACAAAAAACAAATCCAGGAAGAAAACAAAACCAAACCGATCAGCATCATCACCAGCAAGAGCCATCGGCTCGGTCAAATATTGTAAGGACGGATTTCAATCCGTCCCCCGGTAAAATAAAAACGCTCACAATTTAATAATCATCAAAAATGTCTTCAACCCAATAATCTTTGCTGTAGCCTCGGGTGCATGGAAAGACTGACATTTAATATCAGCCAGCATTTGCCGCACCTCTGTTGGTTCATTGCCCGAAAAAACCATTTGCATCATTTCACCAAAACAGCCCACGTGAGGAGCTTTTCTTTTCAGGCGGCGCACTATTTCTTTTTCTGCCGGTGTTAATGTATTATTCATGGGTGTTCTAAAGGTTTTTGTTTGCAACTATATTGTTAACGGAAGATGCATCTCTTACCGATAATTCACAAGCAATATAACTTCATTGAATCTACACATCAATGATAATAATCAGCTTTGCCCATCTGTTCGCATTTTTATATAAAAAATGATAGTCGTTTTTCTATCTGCCTGCGTTGCTATAAGCACAACTAATTGCCGATTGGTAATTTTTTTTGAAAAATTGAAGAGCATTAAAAACAGGCAGGACGCCTTACTCCCCCTGCCTTGCCAGTGGCAATACACCACTCAAGTGGGTAAAGTATAAAACGATCAAAGAATTATGTAATTTAACTAACCAGATATTTTTAGTACCTTCGGTGCTCTTTTATGAAAAGACTCGTTGCCACTATATTAGCCGTTTTGTACCTGGGTAGTTCAACCGGAGCTACCGTACACATGCACTATTGCATGAACAAACTGGCTGATTGGGGGCTGAACCACGGGGAACAAAAAGAAACCTGCGGCAACTGCGGCATGGAAAAAAGCAGCAAAGAAGACAATGGCTGCTGCAAAGACGAGCACAAATTTATTAAGAACGATTTCGACCAGAAAGCCACTCAGTCCTCTCTTCAACTCATCCAGGTACTGGCCACGGCTCCGCTTACCTCGTACGATGCAGCACCTGCCATGCAGTTGGCTTCGGTAACCGAAGAAAACCCGCTGAGCAACGCACCTCCACGCAGCCACAAAGTTGCTGTATACATTTCCAAAAGAACCTTCCTTATTTAGAGATCCTCTTCTTTTACAACCGGCCTTCCTTGCCGGTTATAGGTATTTCCATATACCACCGCATCCACCGTTTTATTATTACACACAAAATTGATTCCTGCAACGATTTGTCGCACCAGAGTACGAGTGCCCATCGTTGAATACAAGGCAAAAAATACGCTGAAAGCAAACAACAGCATATTCCGGTCAATTTGTGAAAGTAAGCTGGTGGCACTATAACAGTAAAAACAAGCATCACTTATATCAACATTCATCATCAAAAACTCAAGAAAATGAAGAACATTATCATTGCAAGCGCAGTTGTAACTGCCACCCTGTTAGCAGCCTGTAACAATAACAAAAGCGAACACGACCACGGAGATCATGCTACAGATGCCGCGGCAGAACACGTTGCCCCTGCCCCGGTAGAAGAGGCGGAACTTAAAACAACCGCTGTAACTTTTACCAATGTAGATGCCGCCGTTGCAACCGTTATGAAGGAAATAGTAGACCATTACCTGCATCTTAAAAATGCGCTGACCGACGACAATGCAGGCGAGGCTGCCACTGCAGGCAAAGCAATGGTTACTGCAATTGGCAAGCTCGATAAATCGCTGCTGACCGCCGAACAAAAAAAGGTGTTTGACGAAAACCAGGACGACCTGAAAGAAAATGCCGAGCATATTGGCGAAAATGCAAACAACATCAAACACCAACGCGAGCATTTTGCCGTTATGAGCGAAGAAGTGTATGCATTGGCGAAAGCTTTCGGTGGCGGACGTCCGCTCTATCACGATCATTGCCCCATGTACAACGATAACAAAGGCGGCATGTGGTTAAGCGAAGCCAAAGAAGTGAAGAATCCTTATTTCGGTGCCAGCATGCTTACCTGCGGTAAAGTACAGGAAGTGATTCAATAAAGAGTATAAAACCGGCATTGCCGTGCGGTTAGTAAGGTTCGGAACTTTATAATATCGCTGAACAGCAGGGAAAATTTTACAAAGTTCCGAACCCCTATCACCCATTGTTGCTAACTAAGCGCATTGGCTGCGGATATATAAAACAACAGTTATGGTTCATAAACTAATAGAATGGTCGTTGCACAACCGGTTTATTGTGCTGCTGCTGGCAGCCGGCCTGTTTGTTTTCGGCATTTATTCCGTTAAAAAGAATCCGGTCGATGCCATTCCCGACCTGAGTGAAAACCAGGTGATCGTTTTTACGGAATGGATGGGGCGCGGTCCCCAGGTAATAGAAGACCAGGTTACCTACCCGCTGGTGAGCAACCTGCAGGGCATACCGAAGGTTAAGAACGTGCGTGGATCTTCCATGTTCGGAATGAGCTTTGTATACGTGATTTTTGACGACGGGGTGGACATCTATTGGGCCAGAACCAGGGTGCTGGAGCGATTGAACTATGCCCAGCGGCTGCTGCCCCAGGGCGTTACCCCCACGCTGGGGCCCGATGGCACAGGCGTTGGACATGTGTTCTGGTACCACCTCGACGCTCCCAAAACAGATTTGGGCGAACAACGGGCCTTGCAGGACTGGTACATCAAATTTGCGCTGCAAACCGTACCCGGCGTAGCCGAAGTAGCATCCTTCGGCGGTTTCGAAAAACAATACCAGCTCGTAATCGATCCCGTAAAGCTGCAGTTCTACAATATATCGCTGATGGATGTGATGAATAAGGTGAAGGCGCACAACAACGATGTAGGAGGCAGAAAATTTGAAATGGCCGACATGGCCTACGTTATTCGCGGGCTGGGTTATATTAAAAGCAAAGAAGACATTGAAGATATTTCACTGGCCAATTACAACGGCATCCCCGTAAGGGTAAGAGACATTGGCAGCGTACAAATGGGCGGCGACCTGCGCCTGGGCATTTTCGACGCCGATGGAAAAGGAGAAGTAGTAGGCGGCATTGTAGTAATGCGCTATGGCGAAAATGCCAACGAAGTAATTGAAGCGGTAAAGGCAAAGATGAAAGAAGTAGAAAAAGGCCTGCCCGAAGGCATCAGCTTCAAAACATCGTACGACCGCAGCACACTGATTGGTGCAGCCATCGACAACATTAAAACCAAGCTGGCAGAAGAAATGATAGCCGTATCGCTGATCGTGATCGTCTTCCTGTTTCACTGGCGCAGTGCATTGAGCATCATCAGCCAGATACCCATTACCATTGCCATCAGCTTTATACTGCTCAATGCTTTCGGGCTTTCATCCAACATTATGTCGCTTACAGGTATTGCATTGGCCATTGGGGTAATAGTAGACAACGGCATCATCATGTCCGAAAATGCTTACCGTAACCTTGCCGAATGGCAGGAATCAAACAAACCAGGCAACCCGTAATAACACTCCTAAAAAAGCAAACATGAGCTGGTTCAGCAATATATTTAAAAGAAAAAACAAACAGGCAAAGCCGGGGCACACTGTTATACCCGAAGACGAACGCATGCGCATTATTGAGCGCTCGTGCAAGCAGGTTTCGCGCGGTGTTTTCTTTTCTACCGTTATCATCATTACCTCCTTTCTTCCGGTGTTCCTGCTTACCGGGCAGGAAGGAAAGCTCTTCCATCCGCTCGCCTATACCAAAACCTTCATCATGATAGTGGATGCGGTGCTGGTGGTAACCCTGGCGCCGGTGCTTATTTCCTTTTTCATGAAGGGACGTTTCCGCAGCGAAAGGGCAAACCCCGTGAACCGCGTGCTGGAAAGTGTATACGAACCCGTTATACGCTTTTGCGTAAAATGGAGAAAATCCGTTATCGCTATAAACCTTCTGGCATTGCTCATCAGCATTCCGCTCATCATGCGCCTGGGCAGGGAATTTATGCCGCCGCTCGACGAGGGATCGTTGTTATTTATGCCCGTAACGCTGCCCGATGTATCCAACTCCGAAGCCAAACGATTGTTGCAGGTGCAGGACAAACTCATTCACACCATCCCCGAAGTAGAGCATGTATTGGGAAAAGCAGGAAGAGCCAACACGGCAACCGACAATTCGCCTATCAGTATGATAGAAACCATTATACTGCTGAAACCCAAAAGCGAATGGCGGGCCGGCATTACCAAGAATGACATCATTAACGAACTGAATGCCAAAATGCAGATACCGGGTGTTACCAATGGGTGGACACAACCCATCATTAACCGCATCAACATGCTTTCTACCGGCATTCGTACAGATGTGGGCGTGAAAGTATACGGGCAAAACCTCGACAGTATTTACGCGTTTGCGCAGACCATTAAAAAACAACTGGAAGGCATTGACGGGGTAAAGGATTTGTATGTAGAGCCAATAACCGGTGGCAAATATGTGGATATATCTATTAAAAGAGATGAAATAGGACGGTACGGGTTAACGGTAGACGATGTAAATACAGTAATAGAAAGCGCCCTGGGGGGAATGAAGCTGACCACTACCATTGAAGGACGCGAACGTTTTTCGGTAAACGCCCGTTATGGACAGGATTTCCGCAACAACCTGGAAGCACTGAACAGGCTGCAGGTGCAAACCATGAACTTTGGCCCCATACCGCTCGAAGCAGTGGCTACTATTACCCTGAGCGACGGACCGCCCATGATCAACTCCGAAAACGCTTTGCTGCGTGGTACAGTATTGTTCAATGTGCGCGAGCGCGACCTGGGCGGCGCCGTGCAGGAAGCCCGCGAAAGGCTGGACCAGATGATCGGCAAATTGCCCAAAGGCTATTTCCTGGAATGGAGCGGGCAATACGAAAACCTCATCCGCGGCGAAAGAACACTTAAAATGATCATGCCCATTGTATTGGTCATCATCTTCCTGTCGATGTATTTCGCCTTTCATTCGGCACGCGAAGCTTTCTTCAGTCTTATCAGTATTCCCTTTGCCCTTATTGGCGGCGCGTATATGATTTACGCATGGGATGTAAACCTGTCGGTAGCAGTAGCAGTAGGCTTTATTGCCTTGTTTGGCTTAGCCGTAGAAACAGGAATCGTAATGGTAATATACCTTAACGATGCCATGCAGCAACTGGTGGCAAAAAAAGGGAACTCAAGGGAAACCATCACCAAAGCCGATCTGCGCGAATATGTGATTGCCGGCGCTGCCAAAAGACTGCGCCCCAAGCTGATGACGGTAGCCGTATCCTTATTTGGACTGGTACCCATATTGTGGAGCGATGGTGTAGGCAGCGACGTGATGAAGCCGATCGTATTACCCATGATCGGCGGTGTGTTTACCTCGGCAGTACACATATTGCTGGTAACGCCTATTATCTTTTTAATGACAAAAGAATACGAATTGAAAAAACTAGGTAAGATAGAGGTGCTGGATGCGCAGCATTAATGAGTGAGCTAAGTAGGTTGACTAAGTTACATGGGTTAGAGAAGTTAAGTAGTCATCAAACGTCAAACCCCAAACGCTAAACAATAAACGATAATGAAAAAGACATTGATCCTGTTGGCGAGTGTTATTATAACAAGCACAGCAGCCGTTGGGCAAACGCTGAAGCTGGATGCCATTGAAGACAGCATCCGCGCAAACCATCCTGCGGTAAAAATGTATGAGCATGAAATACGCTCGATGGATGAAGCAGCCAAGGGAGCCAGGAGCTGGATGCCACCGCAATTGGGTGTGGGTCAATTTATGACGCCCTATAATGTAAAGCTGTGGAGCAGAGACGGCGAAATGCCTGGCATGGGCTCCATTATGGTATCGGGTGAGCAAATGTTTCCCAATAAAAAGAAACTGGATGCCGATGAGCGCTATATGCAAACCATGTCTACCGTAGAAAAAGAAAAAAAGAACGCTACGTTGAATGAGCTTATCAACGATGCAAGGCAGTTCTATTATGAATGGATCGTGTTAAAGAAGAAGCTGGTAATACTGAACGAGAATGAAAAAATACTTGGCTTTATGATCAGCAATGCAGAGATAAGGTACAGGAACGGGCTGGAAAAAATAAGTGCCTATTACAAAGCCAAAGCCGCGTTGGGTGAAGTAAAGAATATGCAGTTGATGTATGAGAACGACATCCGCGAAAAACGCATCCGCATCAACGCGCTGATGGGCAGGAATGCCACCATCAATTTTGATATTGATACCGCTTACCAGCTAACCGATTTCAGTTCGCTGGTGTTTGACAGCACACTTTTTTACAGCAACCGAAGCGACCTTAAATCCATCGACCGGGAAATCAACCTGTCCTTCCTGAAGCAGGAAACAGAAAGAGCCGCATTAAAACCACAGTTCGGCATTCGCTACGACAATATGTTCGGGTTTGCCGGGCAGCCTTTTATGTATACCATTATGGGCATGGTGAGAATACCAATGGCCAAATGGTCGTCTAAAATGAACAAGGCAAACATACAAAGCCTCCATTGGAAGGCAAACGCCCTGCAGGCGCAAAAAGAAATGATGGTAAACGAATACAGCGGCATGGCCTACGGCATGCGCAATGATTTTGAGCTGAAGAAAAAACAGCTTGCATTGTATGAAGACGAGATCATTCCCGCCCTGCGGAAAAATTACAAAAGCATGGAATTGGGTTACGAACAAAATACAGAAGAATTGTTTATGCTGTACGACGCATGGGAAACATTAAATATGAAACAGCTTGAATATACGCAACTGCTCGAGGGCGCCCTGCAGCTACAGGTTGCTATAGAAAGGCTGATTGAAAAAAAGTAAACAATGCGGAACAACATGAAAAAACTACTATACATCGTTTTGTGGGCCATTGCCTTTTACACAACGGGCTGCGACAATCATAAAGATGCAGCACACACGCACAACAATGCAGCAGCGTTGTATACCTGCCCCATGCACCCGGAAATTATAAAGGATAAGCCCGGAACCTGTCCCATTTGCGGAATGGACCTGGTAAAAAAGGAAACAGGCGGCGAAAAGCTCACCAATGTGGAGCTGGAAACCTTGCTGCAACCCACCAACGAATTTGTAATATCGTCCATACCCGTAACCCATATTGAACGCAGGGGAGAAGAAATTGAGATCAACGCTTTGGGCAACATTACTTACGATACCCGGCAAACGGGCAGCATTGCTGCCAGGGTATCGGGCCGTATAGAAAAACTGTATGTGCGTTACCGTTATCAAAAAATTACAAAAGGCCAGCGCATACTCGACCTGTACAGTCCCGAACTGCTCACCGCACAGCAAAACCTGTTGTTCCTCATCCGCAACGATCCCGGCAACATTTCGTTTATCGAAGCTGCCAAAGAAAAGCTGCTGCTGCTGGGCATGAGCCGGCAACAGTTGCAACAGGTAATAACATCTGGCCAACCCTCTTTAACCATCGCCGTTTACAGCAACTACAGCGGGCACATACACGAAGCAGTGGGCGGCGAAAGCATGGGTGCTGCAAGCGGAGCCGGCATGAAAGATATATCGCTGATAACAGAAGAGCTTTCGCTGAAGGAAGGCATGTATGTGCAGAAAGGCCAATCCATATTCACGGTGTTCGACCCCGGGCGGGCATGGGCGGTATTGTATATTTATGGCGACAACCAGTCGCTGATAAAAACCGGCAACAAAGTAAGAATAGCGCCTGAAACCGCGCCGGATAAAGACTTCAGGGCCACCATCAATTTTATTGAACCGTTTTACAGGAAAGAAAGCAAAACAATTACAGCCAGGGTTTATTTCGATAACAGTTCGCTTAAAATACCCGTTGGCAGCCAGGTAACCGCCACTGTTTTCGGCGATACCAAAGAAGCTTACTGGCTTCCCAAAGAAGCTGTTCTGTCGCTGGGGCTGGACGAAGTTGTGTTCCTGAAATTTAAAAACGGGTTCAAAGCGCACAAAATTGCTACAGGCACCAGGCACGAAACGCATATACAGGTAATAAGCGGTTTAACCACCGATGATGCGGTTGCTGCCAACGCACAATACTTAATGGACAGCGAAAGCTTTATTAAAATAAAAGAATAGCGCATGCAGACCAATACGAACATACTCCGCCATACAACCGGCAACCGGGCACTCATAGCCATATTGGCCGTAATAGCCATATCGTTGCTTGCTGCCTGCAACAGCAAGAGCAATGCACCCGTTGACCCGGATGTATATTACACCTGCTCTATGGACCCGCAGGTGATAGAAAAAAAACCCGGCATTTGCCCTATCTGCAAAATGGATCTGACACCGGTGAAAAAAAGCAAAGGCGAAAAAAAGGATGAATTGCAGTTGAGCGATCAGCAGATACAATTGGGAAACATCAGCACCGATACCATTGCCAACGGAACCATAGGCAACGATGTTGTGCTGACCGCTACGCTCAATTTCAATCAAATGAAATCTTCATCGGTAAGTGCATGGGTAATGGGCAGGGTAGAAAAACTGTATTTTAAAAACCTGGGCGATTACGTAAAAAACGGCGCGCCGCTATATGAACTTTACAGCGAGGAATTAAACAACGCCAAACAGGAATACCTGCTGGCGCTCGACAAAAAACAATCTTTCGGCACCGAAACCGTCATCGACTTCGACCAACTGATACAGAGCGCCAAAAACAAATTGCTGTTGTGGGGCATGAACGAGCAGCAGATAGCCGCACTGGCCAAAAGCCACCAGGTTACACCCACTACCCTGTTTTACAGCAAAGCCGGTGGTTATATTACGCGGCTGAATATAAAAGAAGGCGATTACATAATGGAAGGTGCCACCATTGTTGAACTGGCCGACCTTTCAACACTGTGGGCAGAAGCGCAGGTATACGGCTCACAACTGGCAGATATTGACCGGAACAGTAAGGCTACAGTGCAATTGCCGGGCTATAGCGAAAAGGAATTAACCGGGAGCATTGAATTCATGAACCCTGAAATTAGCCCCGACACGAGGATCAACCTGATAAGGGTAACCATTGCCAACCCCGGCAACCGCTTTAAACCGGGCATGCCGGCTTATGTGAAATTGAAAAGTCCCCGCCGCGAAACACTAACGTTGCCAATAGACGCTGTGATACGCGATGGAAAAGGTGCAACGGTTTGGATACAGACCGGGAAAAACGCCTTTAAGAGTGTAATGGTGCAAACAGGGTTGGAAAGCAACGACCGCATTGAAATTAAATCGGGCATACGGCCGGGCGATGTAGTGGTGCTGAGCGGCGCTTATTTGCTGCACAGTGAATTTGTTTTTAAGAAAGGCGCCGACCCAATGGCTGCCCATAACCATTAAATACACACATATAATAGCATGCATATGAAAACACTCAAAAAAATCGGATGGATATTATTAATGCTGTTTTTTCTGATCCAGTTTTTTGCACCCGAAAAAAACATCGATCCGTTGCAAACAGACATGCATATCCGCAGCATATATGCCATGCCTGCATCGGTAGAAGCAATATTGCAAAAAGCCTGTTATGATTGTCATAGCAACAACACGGTTTATCCCTGGTATACCAACATTCAACCTGTAGGCTGGATGATGAACAACCACATTACAGAAGGAAAGGACGATCTGAACCTGAGCGAATTTGGCACCTATAGCAAAAGAAAACAGGAAAGCAAGCTAAAGTCTATGGCAAACCAGGTAAAGGACGACAAAATGCCGCTCAACTCCTACCAATGGCTGCACCCCGAAGCCTCGCTCGACAGCACCGAAAAACAAATGCTCGTGCATTGGGCAGAACAAACAATCGCGTTTATAAAAGCCAGCAAGTAAAGGGGGTAAGGTAGAAGGAGGAAGGTAGAAGGTGTAGGGCGTAAGGTGTAAGGCCTTCTACCCTATACCTTCTACCTTCTACCCTCTATCCTACACCCTATACCTTCTACCCTACACCTTCTACCCTATACCTTCCACCCTCCACCTACATCTTCACCAGCTTTTTAACCACCACGGCGCCATTGGCAGCAACAATAGTAAGCGTGTAAGTGCCCTTACTCATATCATATCTCACGAAATGGCAGCCCCCCTCAGGCACATCAGCGTTGTTGCAGAAGTGCTGCAAAAGGGACTTGAAAAAGACGGCGCGAGGGTGAACCAGGCTTTGGCGGACATCAAGCTTACATCTGACAGGATTTTGACAGACTCGATCAGCCTGATTAACTGGATAAAATACAGCAACAAAACAATTCCGGTAAATAAGAAAACAATTCATTTGAACAGCCTGGCAAAAGACATATTGCAGGTGTATGCATCGTCGGCCCGCAACAAGGGCGTTGAGTTGCGGAACGAAATAGAAAAGTGGTGGTTTATTGAAGCCGACTACACCATCCTTTCCACCATTTTCAACAATATTATTTCTAACGCAGTAAAATATTCTCTTTCGGGTGTAATCACTGTTTTTTGCGAGAAAGACGATGCAAACAGTACTATAATAAAGATAAGCGATGAGGGAATGGGCATGAGTGCTGAAATACTGTATAAGATAAGAGAAATACTGAAGGGCAATCTCGCAGTATTAAAAACATACGATGAATCGAGCACGCGGCTGGGGTATGTATTGGTAGGTGAATTGCTGAGAATACACCACCTGCAAATGCAGGTAGACAGTGTATTGAACGAGGGTACAGTAGTGAGCGTTATATTGCCCGGAACTTCACTTGCTGATGCAGCCGGCAACGATTTTTAAAAATTAACGGCGCCTGCCAGGCAGGCGCCAGTGTTTTGTCTCTTGAACTTTACTATTCGTTTAAAAACGGAACGCTTCTTTTATGTATGAAAGCTGATTTTTATCTTTAGAAAAAAATAAAATGAAAATCATCAGCATTATACTCCTCCTGGTTTCTGCCTTTCTGAGTGTAAAACATGGTTGGGACGCTTTTCAGCCTGGCAACGCAGAACAAACAAAAATGATGACAGACTTAGGCATTACCAAAGCAATGATGCCGTATTTTGGTATATTTTCAATTGCAGTGGGATTAATGTTGTTTTTTCCGCAAACATTTTTTTTGGGCAATGTGTTGAACGCAATAACAATTGTATTGATCATGGCATTGTCTTTAAAGGCCGGAAATTATAAAATGGCATTGCTGGAAATTCCGTTTCTTGCTTTACCATTGATATTGATATGGCTTAAGTATCCGTTCAAATTTCAATCCTGACCAGGTATGATGACAAACCCGCGCAGATAACGGTTTGCCCTCCTACCAATAAAAGTGAAGGAATGATCAAACAACGTATCACTAACAGCGTCAAGTGGGTCAGGTTTTATGCGAATCTATTTCTTTTTTAAATAAGTTGTAGCAATGTCACTCGCACGATTGCAGCTTATCCGCATCGACTTTTCCGGTTCTGATAAGTTCATCAATGGACCTCTTTTTTTGTGTGTAGCTTTTTTTTGCCCCGAAAGGAAAGTAGAATACTTCGTAGTTCACGGCATAAGCACTCCCACTTGCATTACTACTTGCAAATATTGATTCTACATAACTTAATTCCGGACTAATGGGCTTACTGTCTACGATAAAATCAAGCGAGATATCTCCTTTGCAATAATCGTTGATGTAAACAATACCGCTTGAATCTAATTTTATCACATTTTTGTTTTCGATGCCTCTGGCTGAAATTATATAAACATAGCCATCGAAAGCAGATGGAATATCCAGTGTAATTTTATTGGTGTTGCAAGCAGAAAAAATACCAGCAACCATTAAAAACAGGAGGATCCGAACTTTCTCTTTGCCTGCTTTATAAATAATTACTCAACGAAAAGATTTTTATAATAAACTGCTAAGTTATCAATATATGCAAATATTGTTGCGGAGGCTGGTATGCATGATCAGGAACATTACATTAATCAGCCGCAGATTCGCAGATTATCTTTCATCTGCGGATTTGCGGCAAAAGGTTTATTAAAGCGCAAACTTTTATAATCCTGCAAAGCATTTCGTTTTACATAAAATTAAAACGCTCACATTTTATCGGTCAGACCGCAGGCTGCGCCCAATACTCTTTAGGCGGGCCGACCGGCTTTACCATCGGCCCCTCCCGAAGGGCGGTCTGATGGATGGTGGCAGAATTAACTCGCGCTGGCTGTTGGTTTATCTGCCCATCTGCGGCTAATCATTCAACATCTATTCTATAAACAAAATGCTCCGCTATTGTGGAGTTGACAGTGAGCAGCGGGAATACTTGCAGTGATCCCTTCCGCCTGCGGCGGGAGGCTTGCTCACCCAACACCTTTTAATAACTTTGAAACTCACCGATAACTCCCCCCAAAAAATTCGCAAACCTGAGTAAAGTGCGGATAACCTGCAGAAAAAAAGCCTGCGAACTATTGATTTGCAGGCTTACTTTCTTTTGTCTTACCTAAGTAAACAATAACAAGCGGTGAGGGCGGGATTCGAACCCGCGGTACAGAGTTACCCGTACGGCAGTTTAGCAAACTACTGATTTCAGCCACTCATCCACCTCACCTTAGCTGAAAGGACGGCAAAAATAGGGTGATTCGCTCATAAAACCCAAAAATTAAAACCGTATTACAGTAAAATTTTTGTAGCCCTTCACTTCTTCGTCGTTTACTATTACCCGTTCTACCTCTGCCCGTGGCGGACCATAGTGGCACCAGGCAATCAGGGCATTCACTAATTCTTCCTCACCCTCGGCATGTAACAGCACGGAACCGTCGGGCAGGTTTTGTACTTCGCCATACACACCCAGCTTTTCCGCCTGCTCTCTTGCGCTTCCTCTAAAAAAAACGCCCTGTACTTTGCCTGTTATAACAACACATTTGTGAACGATCATAAGCAATGTGTTTAAATAAGAATGCCCCGCACAAGTACGGGGCATATCTTAACAATATTTTTATTTACATAGCGGCCAATTGCACTTTTTGTTGCAATTCCACCACACTTTCGCGAAACAATCCGTCTGTATCCATTAAGTCTTTTACCGTTTGGCAGGAATGGATAACCGTTGTATGATCTCTTCCTCCAAAATGCTCACCAATCGTTTTCAGAGAATTTTTGGTGAACTGCTTGGCAAGATACATTGTAATCTGGCGTGCCTGTACAATCTCACGCTTACGGGTTTTCTGCAATAACCGCTCATATGGGAGATTGAAATAATCACACACCATTTTCTGTATGGTTTCGATTGTGATTTCTTTGGACGATGTTTTTACAAAATTTCTAAGCACTTTCTTTGCTAATTCTAAGTCTATCTCTCTCTTGTTTAGCGAAGATTGTGCCAGAAGAGAAATGAGTGCGCCTTCCAGCTCCCTCACATTGCTCTGTATATTGTATGCTATATATTTAATAACGTCCTTCGGCATGTCCAGCCCGTCATTCTTCATCTTCTTTTCCAGTATGTCCATGCGCGTTTCATAATCGGGCAATTGCATGTCGGCACTCAATCCCCAGCGGAAACGGCTGAGCAAACGCTCCTGCACCCCTTCGAGGTCTTTGGGAGATTTATCAGACGTTAATATTAATTGCTTGCCGCTTTGGTGCAGGTGATTGAAAATAGCAAAGAGCGCATCCTGCGATTTTTCTGCACGGTTAAAAAATTGCACATCGTCCACAATCAGCACATCAATCATCTGATAAAAATGAATAAAATCGTTGATAGCATTGTTACGGCTATGATCCTGGAACTGGTTGATGAATTTTTCTGAACTTACATATAATACTACCTTATTTGGATGCACGCGTTTTACTTCGTTGCCGATTGCCTGCGCCAGATGTGTTTTGCCTAAACCTACTCCGCCATATACTACCAGCGGGTTGAATGAAGTGGAACCTGGTTTTTCCGCCACGGTTTTTCCTGCCCTGCGTGCTACCCTGTTGCAATCGCCTTCAATAAACGAGTCGAAAGAATAGATGGGATTGAGCTGCGGATCAATCTGCATCTTTTTCAACCCCGGAATTACAAAGGGATTTTTAACAGGATTATTTACTACAAGCGGGAAATCCATCTCATTGTTTGAATACGTTTTAAAACCATGACCCGGAATATCCATAGTAAGCGGTTTGTTTTTTTCATTTCCGCTGTCCACCATTATCCGGTACTCCAATCTCGCTTCTTTACCCAATTCTCTCTTCAAAGTCTTTGCCAATAAATTTACATAATGTTCTTCAAGGTATTCGTAAAAGAATTGACTGGGAACCTGAATTGTTAAAATCTTCTCTTTCAGTGCTACAGGTCTTATTGGTTCAAACCACGTTTTATAATGCTGCCACTCAACAATATCTTTTATAATAGCCAGACAACTTTGCCATACCTTATCGTAAGTTTTATCCATTATCCGTAAAGCAGTTTATATATTGAGTTAAGAATGTTAAGCCTCTTTTGAAACCCTCTTTTTTCGACGTTGATCAGGCATCAAAAAAAGTATAGCAGGGCGGCGAATATCAACATATTCTGTTGAAAAAAAAATTTTTTATTCACTTGATTTTTTCCCAATAACAACAGGGTGTGCATTCGCCAAATTTTTATTTTTTTTCCTTTCAAAAACAAAATCTAACCTGCCTAACATAATGCCTGCCCACCCCACCTGGTTCACTATTACATCACCTCCTTTTTTGTTGATGAAGCGCTTGGGTTCATCCATAAAAGTATGTGTATGCCCGCCTAGTATAACATCTATATATTCACTTTCCTTTGCCAGTATTTCATCGCACATTTTATTCGGCTCCTTATAACCAAACCCAAGGTGGGAAAGGCATACAACCATATCGCATCCGTGCTTTTGTTTTAAAGAAGCTGCTACAATGTTTGCCTGCTCAACCGGATCAAGATATTTTGTTTTACCAAATAAGTTATCAGGAACCAGCCCTTCCAGTTCAATGCCAACTCCTGTTACGCCAATCTTTAATTTTCCTTTTTTAAAAATTTTATACGGAACCGTTTTATGCGCTAACGGTGTATCGTTAAAATCGTAATTGCATAAAACAATGGGAAAACCTGCATAACTTAACTGTGTGGAAAAGTTCTCCATTCCACCATCAAAATCATGGTTGCCCATCGTAGCCGCATCGTACTCCATTTTGGTCATTGCTTTTATTTCAGGTTCACCTTTATACAAATTAAAAAAAGGCGTTCCCTGGAAAATATCTCCCGCATCTAACAACAGTACCTGCTCTTCCTGCGAACGTATAGAATCGATCAACGCCGCTCTTGCAGCCACACCGCCCAATCCCGCATTTTTTCCCGCATCTGCCGGAAAAGGTTCCAGCCTGCTATGCACATCGTTGGTATGCAATATGGTGAGCTTTGCAGCCGGTTCTTTTTCAACAGGCATGGCTGCTCCGGCCAATATGCCTCCCGCCACAACAGCAGTATCTGCTAAAAATTTTCTCCTAGTCTGCATTCACCACCCTGTTTTCTATTGCAGCATTTATTTTCTTTCCTTCCCTGCCCTGCTGTGTTACGTATGCTATCAGCGCATCGCGCACCAGGTAACCTGTGGTAATAACAGGAATGGTTTTCAGCATCACGCAGTTATCGCCGCCATTGGTAATATAATCTGAGTTCACAATGTTGTAATACTTATCTTGATCAAGTGGCTTTCCCTGTATCAACACGTCGGTTGCTTTTTTGTTGCTGATCTTCATTACCAGCCCGCTCACCGGCCATCCGCCTAATGCAGCAATATGATCCAGGAACTGCTGCAATATGTTACCTTTTAGCTTTTGCATATTTATTACATTGTCAAAAGGCATCAGCTCAAAAATCTTTCCTACGGTTATTGCTCCCTTTTCCAGCGCGGGCAGGCGGATGCCGTTGTAATTTAGAAATGCAGCATCAACCGGTTCGCTGAATTTTTCCTGCGACATTTTCAACAAAGCGTCCGTCAAAAAATTTCCCAACTCACCTTCTGGCTGTTTTTTGGGCAGTGTTGTTTCAGCTTCGGCAAGAATCGTATTCATTACACTATTAACACTATCCTTATAAGGCTTTAAAAAACTGATATACGAGCTGTCAATCTTGTCCGAACTGGTTACCCGGTAATCTTTGTATTGGATTGATTGCGATTGAAATGAGGATTGACAGGATGCTATTAAAATGAAGAATAAAAAAGGTGCGGATGTACTTTTTTTCATCTGCGTAGCATTTGTCTATACTTCTTGGAAGGTAAAATTTTTTTGTGCAAAAACAAAAACAAAATTTCAGAAATTCGTCCGCTTTTACAGCTACATTTGCCGTTCAATTATCTTACAATGAGTTATGAACTTACAGGCAAATTAATTGCCCGTTTCGACACAGTGCAACGTACCGCAACATTTAAAACCCGTGAATTTGTTATTGAAAAAACAGAAGACATTGGCGGGAGAGCTATTACCAACTATGCCAAGTTCCAGTGCGTGCAGGACAAAACAACTATGCCGGACAGGTTTAATATAGGCGAAACAGTAAAAGTGCATTTTAATATCAAAGGCACCAAGTGGGAAAAGAACGGGCAAACAAACTACATTACCAACCTCGATGCATGGAGAATGGAAAGTGTGAACCTGCAACAAGAGGCAACTCCTCAAAGCAATAACGCACCCGAATACACGAACAGCGATATTTCTGCCAGCGCAGATGATCTGCCGTTTTAAGAATTTGAGATTTATGATTTGAGATTGGGCTGAAAGCTGCTGATTGCTGATTGCTTCTTGAATCTTGGTTCTTGGATCTTGCTTTTTAGATTTTGGTTCTTACAGCTTTAGGATAAAAACCTGACCTCGTATGATCAAAAAAATTTCGTTGCGGCTGCTTCCGCAGGAGGCGGCAAATGCCGATAATGTTAAACCTTATATAGCCGCAGAAGCAGGTGTGCCTGTTTCAAAAATTTCCGGATATCATATTCTCAAACAGTCTATTGATGCCAGAGGCAAACAGGTGTGGATCAACCTCACGGTAGAAGCATTTATAGATGAACCGTTCCGGGAAAGAGAATTGCTCCCTTTCTATTTTAAGGACGTGCACAAAAGCCCGCACAAAGCAGTAGTGATTGGTGCAGGACCCGCAGGCTTATTTGCAGCATTGCGCCTTATTGAACATGGCATACAACCCATTGTACTGGAAAGGGGCAAAGAAGTAAGAGCCCGCCGACGCGATCTTGCCACGCTGAATAAAGAAGGCGTTGTAAACCCTGAAAGCAACTATTGCTTTGGCGAAGGCGGCGCGGGCACCTACAGCGACGGGAAGTTGTATACCCGAAGCACCAAGCGGGGCGATGTGAACCGAATACTGAACCTGTTTGTACATTTTGGAGCAGAAGAGAATATTCTGTACGACGCTCATCCGCACATTGGCACCAATAAACTTCCACAGATCATAACGGCCATGCGTAAGGCCATCCAGGCATATGGTGGCATTTTTTTGTTTGAAAAAAAGGTAACGGATTTTGTAATTGATAACAACCGTATTATAGCAGTAAAAACAGCCGATGGAGACAGCTTTGCGGCGCAGGCTTTTATATTAGCGACGGGACATTCGGCACGCGATATTTTTACGCTGCTGCATCGCAAACAAATACTTATTGAGCTGAAGCCTTTTGCGCTGGGTGTTCGCATTGAGCATCCGCAGGAGTTGATCAACAGCATTCAATACCATATCCGTCCCTTTAACAAAGCGGAAAAACAATCTGATTTTTTACCTCCCGCATCATATAGTCTTGTGGAACAGGTAAACCAACGCGGTGTATTTTCTTTTTGCATGTGTCCCGGAGGCATTATAGCACCGGCAGCCACCAATGCCGGCGAGTTGGTGGTAAATGGCTGGAGCCCCAGCAAACGAAACAATCCTTACGCCAATAGTGGCATGGTAGTTACGGTAGAAGAAAAAGACGTGCAGGCTTACAGCAAGCAGGGACCATTGGCAGCCATGTATTTTCAGCAGCAGGTTGAAAAAGCGGCCTTTGCTGCCGGCGGCGGCAAATTTGTGGCGCCCGCACAACGCATGGTCGATTTTGCAGAAGGCAAAGCCTCATCTACTTTGCCGGAATGCTCTTATTTACCTGGTGTAACCCCTGCATCGTTAAAAGAGGTGCTGCCTCCTTTTATTTATAATACCTTGCAGCAAGGCTTTAAAGCGTTTGGCAAAAAAATGCCCGGCCGCTATGGCAGCAACGGTTATTATACTAACAACGCTATTGTGGTGGCTACAGAAAGCCGCACCTCATCACCCGTTCGCATACCGCGTCACCCTGAGTTATTATCCCACCCGCAATTAAATAATTTGTATCCCTGTGCCGAAGGAGCAGGCTATGCCGGTGGCATTGTAAGCGCCGCCATGGACGGCGAAAGAGTAGCAGATGTGGTGGAGAAAGTGATAAGTGGTATGGAATAAGGTGTAGGGTGTAAGGCATAAAGCATAAAGCGACACCTTTTACCTTACACCCTTTACCTTACACCTTATTCCTTACACCCTTCACCCTAAAACGGATACCCTATACCAAACTGAAAAGTAGGTCGTCGCATGTTGCTCCGTATAAACCAGCCATCGTTTTGTGGTTGATAAGTTTCATCCGAAGCATAGAGCGGATCTTTGAGCCGCCAACCCAGGTCGAACCGCAGCAGGAAGAATTTAAAATCAAGCCTCAATCCCGCGCCACCTGCCACAGCAAGGTCTTTGTACAGTCTGCCCACGTCAAATACGCCATATTTGAATTCAGGAATTTCCGATCTTCTTATCCATACATTTCCCATGTCGGTAAACAATGCGCCTTTTAACCAATAGCCATACACAGGAAAAATGTCGAACCGGTATTCCACATTCGCCTCCAATTGAATATCCGCATAGCGGTCATCAAATCTTTTGTCTCCCAACCTTATTGAATCATAAAAAATACTGGAGCCCGGCCCCAGCTTGCGCAATTGCCACCCGCGCATGCTGTTGGGACCACCCGCAAAAAACTGGCGGAAAAAGGGAAGCGATACATCCCCCTTCCTGCTTTCTGTATCGAAGGCAATACCATAGCCGGCAAAAAAACGAAAAGCCCACATGGTTTTAGGGCGCGCCACATAATGCCTGAAATCTGCGCTTAGCTTAAGAAACCGATACAATTGCTCCAGCGCCCTACCGGTGTCGGTTTGCGCCTTGAACAAGGCTCCCATCAATAAACCAGATTCCTCCCCAAACACCCTGATCAGGCTGAACGACCGGGGACTCGACCAGTTGAATCTTCGCGTATATGTGGCATTGGTACCCACAATCAATCCATCGTTGTAAGAGTAAAGCAATAAAGGATAATTCCTTATTAAAGTGTCAAAGCCTCTCTCTATATTATAAATTCTTGTAAATTCTATATTAGGGAAACGTAGTTGCCAGGTTACATTGGCTTTTTTCTGAAACTCATAACCAAGATAGGTGTTAAGCGTATTGATCTTATAATACAGGTAGCGATCGATATACGAACCATCGAGACTGATATAGGTTTTGGCGTTGAGAAAATTGTGCTCATTCTTTAATTTAAAGAAAGGTGTAAGCAGTCGTGGAAAAACCAGCCTGTTAATAAGACTCACCTCTGTTGAAAGTATTTTTCTGAAATCAGTAAACTCAACGCCTGTACGTAAAATATTTTCCAGTTGCAGAGCCTGTTTGGCAACATTCCTGTTCTTTAAGTGAAAGCTCAACGCCAGTCCCTTGTTGCCGGCATTGAATATCTGGTTTTGTGCCGTTAAAATGCTCGATCCTTCAAAATCCACGCTAAAGAAAAACTTTTTTGCCGGCACCATGCGAATAAAAAAGTCAACGGCTGCCACAGAATCCCGCGGCCTGCTGTTAATGCTTACGTTCTGCCACGCTTCTATGCGGTTAAAGTTCAGCAAAGTGCGATTGTAATCCGATACACGATACAATGCTCCGGGCTTTAACGAAATTCTTTTAGCGAGAAAAGAAGGCTTGAATAAATTATACCGGTTGAAAAAACTATATCCGCCATATTGCGTGGGCTTTATATTGCTTCTGCTCCCAACCTGCAGGTCGGCAGGCTCATCCGGAAAAACATTCACCCGTCCAATGGTATAAGGCATTACAATAGTGGTATCGCGCACGGGTACCTGCAATATGGATATATTAATGGTAGGATTCTCATTCCTTTTCTGCGCCTCCAGTTGCAAACGAATTTGTTCAAAAGGGTCGGCAGAAGGATCAATCAGTGAAACATCCACCGTATCCAACTGCGCTTTGATCATTTCGCGGTTGATCTTAAAATAGCCATTATCCTTGAATAGGTCAATCAACCGGTTCAGTTCCTCGTCTATCTTTTGCCGGTTGAATGGTTCCGATTTTTTCAGCAGGGTTTTATCCATGTTTTCCACAGCAAGCCGCTGCAGTGTACTGTCCTTAAAAACGTAACTGATGGAATCAATTTTAAAGGGCTTGCCCGTTTGAACGGTATACTCCACCGTTAGCCGGTACTGATCTGGCTTATTGTTTTTGAAAACGGTGTCTACATGCGACCAGTTGGCAACCACATTGCTGCGATAATAACCCGTGTTGTGCAACAGGTTATTCATATTCTGCACCGTTTGTTTTACGTAACCACTGTCAAACACCGGCGGTGCAGTCATTACATGCCTTACAAACAGCACGCTTCGTACCCTCGGTCTCACGCTGTCCTCTATCTGCCCTTCCAGCCTCGCCTTCAGATCGGATTTTTCGCCCGAACTCACAGGTCCTTCAACATTCACTTCATTTTCAAATACAAAAGGTTTAGAGGGTTGGTATTTTCTTACAACAGTGCACGACGAAGCCACACAAATAAGGGTGAGGATAAAAACGGCGTAGGTAAATAAGGAAGAATGTATTTTCGTTGGTGAAACAAACATATTAAAATATACAGGAATGCTCAGCAAATCCAGGGTCAAATATATTCAAAGTTTATACCATAAAAAATTCAGGGATGAAGCTGGAGTATATATAGTGGAAGGACCCAAGGTATTGGCCGAATTTCTGCATTCAGCACCAGCCACCATACAGGAACTGTATTGCGTTAAAACCTGGCTGAACAACCACCAGTCAATACTCAATACCATTAAGCCCGAAAGCATTACGGTTGTTGAAGAACATGAGCTTCAAAAAATTTCCGCTCTCTCCACGCCCAACCAGGTACTGGCCATTGTTGTTAAAAATCCGTTGAAATCTTTTCTGGCAACGGATGGCATTACCCTGATGCTCGATAACATCCAGGACCCGGGTAATATGGGAACCATTGTGCGCATTGCCGATTGGTTTGGCATTAAAAACATTGTGTGCAGCGAAGACTGTGTGGACATTTATAATCCTAAAGTCATTCAATCTACCATGGGCAGTATTTTAAGGGTGAATACTATATACCAGGATATTGAACAAACCTGCAGGGAACTGACAGGCGTTGAAATATATGCCGCCACCTTGCACGGGAAATCGCTGTATGCTTTGCCGCCCGCAACAAAAGGACTATTGCTGATAGGAAATGAATCTAAAGGAATAAAACAATCGCTGCTCAATTACTGCACCACCCAAATTACCATTCCGCGCATTGGTGAGGCAGAATCGCTCAATGCAGCAGTGGCTACAGGCATCCTGCTTTCGCATCTTACCAAACCAATATAACCGCTACAAGAAAGCAGTGGTTGGTGATGTTAAGATTTAAGCATTTCTTATTAAAAACGGTCCTGTTTTAAATGAGCCGGCGTACTATTTTTGAAAAAAATTTTACTATGGCTGTACAATGGCAAGGCGTGTTTCCTGCACTTACAACAAAATTTACTGCCAACGATACACTTGATCTTGACCTGTTTGGAAAAAACCTCGACGCCCAGGTGGAAGCAGGAGTAAGCGGAATTATTTTGGGGGGATCGCTGGGAGAAGCAAGCACCATTACCGAAAATGAAAAAGAACAACTGGTAAGTTTTGCTATCAACAAATTAAATGGCGCCATACCTGTTATTGTAAACATTGCCGAAGGGTCTACACGCGAAGCCATCCGACAGGCGGCATTGGCTCAATCGTGGGGAGCCGATGGACTAATGCTGCTGCCGCCCATGCGATACAAGAGCGACGAAAGAGAAACGGTAACCTATTTTACAGCCGTTGCCCGCTCTACCGATCTGCCAATTATGCTGTATAATAATCCGGTTGATTACAAGATTGAGGTAACACTGGATATGTTTGACGAACTGGCACCAATAAAAAACATTGAAGCTGTAAAAGAATCTACCCGCGATGTTACCAATGTAACGCGCATGATCAATCGCTTTGGCGATCGTTTTAAAATTCTCTGCGGCGTTGATACGCTCACGTTTGAGGAACTTTCATTAGGCGCCGATGGATTGGTGGCAGGCCTGGTATGTGCTTTTCCCGCAGAAACAGTAGCGTTGTATAACCTCATTAAAGCCGGGCGCTTTGCCGAAGCCATTGCTTTATACAGGTGGTTTATGCCATTGCTGGAGCTTGATATTCATCCCAAACTGGTACAGTATATAAAGCTGGCCGAAACGCAAACAGGATTGGGCAGTGAATATGTAAGAGCACCCAGGTTGCCGCTGGCAGGTAAGGAGCGCGAAAAGATTTTGAACATCATTAATACCGCACTCGCCAATAGGCCGGAGTTGCTGGTAGTTGAGTGAGGTAAGTAGGTTAATTGGGTTAAGTAAGTTGATTGGTTAAGTAGCAGATGTATGCAGCGGCTATGCCTTATACCTTACGCCATACACCTTATACCTTCTTCCCTACGCCTTCCTCCTTTCCCCCAAACGTCGTATCTTGCCCGGTCTAAAAAAATTCAAGCAATGAACGATATTGATATGATAATGCAGAACGCACAGCAGGCGTTCGATAGTTTCAAACTCCTTTCTCCGTCAGACAGATCAGCATTTTTACAGGAAACCGCTGCACAGATTGAAGCTGCGCGCGAAACCCTCGTACAAACAGCGCACGAAGAAACCAATCTTCCGCTGCCTCGTTTAAACGGCGAGCTAACCAGGACCACCAATCAGCTTAAACTGTTTGCGCGCGTTGTTGAAGAAGGAAGCTGGGTTGAGGCCGCGATAGATACGGCAGACAAAGACCGGACACCCGCAAAACCCGATACACGAAAAATGTTGTTGCCGGTGGGGCCCGTGGTTGTATTTGGCGCCAGCAATTTTCCGTTTGCTTTTTCAACCGCAGGAGGCGATACCGCCAGTGCACTGGCTTCGGGCTCAAGCGTAATAATTAAAGGACATTCAGCACACGCAAATACTTCGCAACTGGTGTTTGAAGCAATAAAAAAAGCAATTGCCAAAACAGGAGTCCATCCTTATACTGTACAGCATGTGCTCGGTTCAGGAAGTACTGTAGGCAAAGCACTGGTGCAACATCCCCATACCATGGGCGTTGGATTTACCGGCTCATTCAATGGTGGCAGGGCTTTGTGGGAGTTGGCCAATCAAAGAGAAAGACCCATCCCGGTTTTTGCAGAAATGAGCAGCATTAACCCCGTGGTTTTTTTGCAGGATACGTTGCAACAGAACGCAGCATCGCTTGCCAAAACGTATGCCGCCTCTATCTCGTTGGGCATGGGACAGTTTTGTACCAACCCCGGGTTATTGCTGGCAGTAAAAAGCGAAGCGCTTGATCGCTTTTTATCCCTTTTAGGAAAAGAAATAGAGCAGGTAGCGCCGCAAAAAATGCTGCACAGCGGCATACACCAGTCTTTCAACAAAGGATTGAGCGAAGCATTGTCGCAAAAAGGCATTCAAACAATAGCGCAATCTGCCACTGCACCTGCTAACATAGAAGCCTACCCTACCGTTGCAAAAGTAGAAGCATCTGTGTTCATGCAAAATCCGCATTTCAGGGAAGAGGTTTTTGGCCCGTATTCTTTAGCGGTGATATGCAGCGACAAAACCGAGCTGAAAAAAGTACTGGAGTCGCTGAAAGGGCAGTTAACCACCACCGTTATGGCAACCGATGCAGACATAGTGGCGAATGCAGATATTATTGAATTGCAAACCACCCTTGCAGGGCGTATTATTTTGAACGACGTACCAACAGGTGTGGAAGTATGTGCGAGCATGGTACATGGAGGACCTTTCCCCTCTACTACCGATGCGAGGTTTACTTCTGTAGGCACCACTGCCATCAAACGTTGGGTACGTCCGGTATGCTTCCAGGGGTTTAAAGACAGTATGTTACCCGATGCTTTGAAAGACAGCAATCCGTTGAAGATATGGAGAATTGTAAACAATGAATGGGTGAAGTAAGGTAAGCCGTCAGCGATCAGCAATCAGCTATCAGCAATCCCTACGCCTCATACCCCACACCTTATACCTTATACCTTACACCTTATGCCTCACCCCACACACACATGAAAAAAACTTTTTTTTGTATTGATGCGCATACCTGCGGTAATCCTGTTAGACTGGTTGCAGGCGGCGGCCCGGTTTTGCAAGGCGCAAACATGAGCGAAAAGCGGCAGCATTTCCTCCGGGAATATGACTGGATACGCAAAGGATTGATGTTTGAACCACGCGGTCACGACATGATGAGCGGCAGCATTTTGTATCCGGCGCATGACCCGGCAAACGACGTGGCAGTACTGTTCATTGAAACAAGCGGATGCCTGCCCATGTGCGGTCATGGCACCATTGGCACTATCACCATTGCCATAGAAGAAGGATTGATCGTACCCAAAACGCCAGGCGTTATCCGCATGGAAGCACCGGCGGGATTGGTTATGATCAGCTACCGGCAAGAGGGTAAAAAAGTAAAAAGTGTAAAACTTACCAACGTACCTGCATTTCTTGCGGCAGAAGCCATTACTGTTGATTGCCCCGAACTGGGTGAACTGGTAATAGATGTTTCTTATGGCGGGAATTTTTATGCCATTGTAGACGTTCAAAAAAATTTTAAAGGACTGGAACATTACCCTGCCGATAAACTGATTGCCTGGGCGAGAGAGACACGGAAACGCATCAACGAAAAATACCAGTTTGTTCATCCGGATGATCCTACCATCAATGGCTGTTCGCATATTTTATGGACGGGTGCTGTACTGAACAGCAGTTCCACCGCGCGCAACGCAGTATATTACGGCGACAAAGCAATAGACCGCAGTCCCTGCGGCACAGGCACTTCCGCCCGCATGGCGCAATGGTATGCCAAAGGAAAATTAAAGATGGGCGATGAATTCATTCATGAAAGCATTATCGGCTCCACATTTACAGGCAGAATTGAAGAAGAATTGACAGTAAATGGCAAACCAGCCATCCGTCCCAGTATAGAAGGCTGGGCACGTATATACGGTTACAATACGATCTCCATTGATCCCGAAGATGATCCGTATGCGTACGGCTTCCAGGTAATTTGAAAAGGATGAACCACGAAGTCACAAAGACACAGAGGGGCACGGAGTATGGGAAGAGTTTGAGGTTTTGTGTTTATTATTTGGAAAGCATTCCAGATGAAAATCTTTAATCTACAGAAATATTTGTAAGCAAAGAGCAAGCAGGCGTTTGTGCGTGGTTCCTCTGGAGAGGTCAGGTGAGGCTTTTAAACCACGAAGCCACAATGACACAAAGCCGCACAGTGAATATTTCGATTCGCTGCGCCGCCGCTCCTTCGCGCCCGTTGCGAGAAACAACTGAACCACAGAGCCACAAAGGGGCACGGGGAGTAGAGGAAAAGTGAAAGGTGAAAGGACAAAGATACCTGTTGCCATAAATTCAAACCTGCCAACCGGCAGCAGATATCAAATCTTAAATTTCAAATCTCAAATAAAAAAGCCACCGGCTTTTACCCGGTGGCTTCCGACATTGCTGTCGCAGATTATTTTTATGGAGTAGCCCGGTTACGCGATAATAACCGAAGGCGTCCATGATTTATCTGTAGATTGCATGAATACCTCCTTTTTATTTGGTGAATTGGAGCAACAAAATTAGGGATTGCTCATTAATAAAACATCATGTTCCTTTTTTATTAACAAGCCGTTGAAATATAACGGTAACACCTGATACGTTACACAAACTTAACCCTCATAAAATACGCTAGCCCTCACCGTTACTTTAAAGCGTTTATCTTTACCAAAAACAATAACGTGTCTCCAAAACTTCTTCTTACATTCTTCCTTACCTGCATCATTGCACTGCACGCAACGTCGCAAACCCAATATTATCTCATTGCACATCGCGGTGGCGTGGTGGACAGTGCCCGTCCCGAAAACAGCATGCCCGCCCTTGAAGCAGCTTTTGAACGAGGCTATAAAATGGTGGAGATTGATATGCGCATAACCAAAGACGGTGTACTGATCATTCACCACGATCAGAATTTTAAACGCTATTTTAATGTAGATAAGAAAGTAACGGATATGACCTGGCGGGAGATACAGCAGCTCACCAGCAATACAGGAAGCAAAGTGCTGCTGCTGGAAGAAGCGCTGGAATATTGCAGCGGTAAAATGCAGGTGATGCTCGATAATAAGATCAACGGCAACGACACCGTTCTTTTTTCTAAAGTAATTTCTCTTTTAAAAAAATACAGGCTCAATAAAGAAGCGCTGATGATAGGCACCGATGAGTCCACCCCCTGGTTTACCGGGAAAATAAAACTGAGCTGCACCCGCAAACAACTGGAAGAAAACATGCGGCAACCAGGTTACAGTCCCTCTCATTATTACCTGTTTGGTGGCGAACTCACCAAAGAGGATGTCGATTGGGCGTATAAAAACAAAATATTGGCGGTAGGAGTGATCAATGCATGGCGATACAGGCGCTCTCAAACACCAGCAACAGACGCAGCCAAAGACGCAGAACGCCTGAAAGAAACGGGGTTAACCCATTTTCAGCTAGACTCGGAATTCGACAAATATTTCTTCAATTAGCGCCAATATTTTGCAGCCTTCAATCAATTGGCGAGGCTGCAAACGGGGAGAGTAAGCGAAGTTTATGTACATTTATCCTTTAAACGTTTAAGCATCTATTACAAGTTCAACTAAAATGCCCGTTATGGTGAGACTGCTCTGCATCACTGCCACGCTGTTTTTGTTCCATATTGCTACAGCTCAAACACTCGATCCGACGCATAAAGTTCCGGTTGAAAAAAATCTCTCCGAAGACTGGAAAAAGTCGCTGTGGAGTACCGAACGTAAAGCATATACCGGCAACGAACTGGAAACGATCGGCATGCCCTGCGGCGGAATAGCAGCAGGACAATTGTATGTGAGGGGCGATGGCACCTTGGCCAACTGGTGGATAGCCAATAACGGTTACAACACAGGTTATGGCATAGACTGGCTGTTGAACTTTGAAACACCACTCGGCCCGTGGAAGGTTTGCTATCAAACATTTGAACCTTTCAGTTATATAGACCAGGGCTTTTCCGTAACAATTAAACAAGACAATAAAACCATTACCCGGCAACTCAGCAAAAAAGATTTCGATAAAATTTCCTTTACTGGCGAATATCCCATTGCCAGCGTCCATTATGCTTCTGCGTCTAACCCCTTACCATTGCAGGTAGACGCTACCATTTTCTCCCCCTTCATTCCCCTGAATGCAAAAGAATCTGCCACGCCAGGCACGATATTAAAATATAAATTAACCAATACATCCCGGCAAAAAATGCAGGTAGCCATTACCGGTTGGTTGCAAAACCTGGTGTGTATTGATCTTAAAGGGCAGGCAAGCGGCAATTTGCGCAACAGGATAGTTACGGGGAACAATATGCGCTCAGTGACCATGGATCTTGTGCAGTCGGAAAAACAGCAAACGGTATCGCGCAGAACAATTCCCTTCCAGGATTTTGAGTCTGGAACTTACGGCAAGTGGAAGACCCAAGGCAACGCATTTGGAACAACGCCTGTAACCAATGCCGCAGCGGAAGCAGATTTTGTAACCGGGCAGGAAGGAAAGTTCCTGGTCAACTCAAAACTGACCAGCTTTGGCGACAGTGGCACTGGCAAGCTAACTTCGCCGGTGTTTGTCATCAAAGAAGATTATATCAATTTTAAATTAGGTGGAGGACCTTACCGCGGCAAAACCTGCATCAACCTGTATATAAACAACAAACTGGTAAAAACCGCTACCGGTGCCAGCGATGAAAAACTGGAACCTGTAAGCTGGGATGTAAGAGATGCAAAAGGTAAAAAAGCATACCTGGAAATTATAGACGATGAAATGGGAAGCTGGGGGCATATTAATGTAGATGAAATTTCGTTTGGCAATCTTCCGCTAAAAGATAAATTCTTCCCTGGCAACCATCCCTATTTCGGAAATGTATCACTGAGTGTATTAGGCGAAAACGGTGTAGCGGTTGCCGACTACACTGGGCAAAACATACTGGCAGCCAACAGCACTGAAGCCGTAAAATTGTTTGATGAAAAGCTAACGGGCGCTGCCGGCTCCACCGTTGAACTTGCACCCGGAGAAGCAAAGGAAGTAACCTTTTTATTAACCTGGTATTTCCCCAATCGTCCGCTGCAATACGGCGAAGGCGGTAACTGGAACCTGCCCATCCCTACAGGTGGCCCGGCCATTGGCAATATGTATGCTAACTGGTACGATCACTCGCTGGATGTGGCTTCGTGGCTGAACAAAAATTTAGATCGTCTTACAAACGAAACAATGTTATTTCACGATGCTTACTATAACAAGTCAACCCTCCCCTATTGGCTCAACCAGCGCCTCATGATGCCCGCATCTACCCTTGCCACGGAAACCTGCCAATGGTGGTCTACCGATAAGTTTTGGGCATGGGAAGGCGTAGGCTCCTGCGTAGGCACCTGCACGCATGTATGGAATTATGAGCACGCATTGTCCCGCCTCTTCCCGGAACTGGAACGGAACATCCGCGAAAAAACAGATTTCGGCACTTCCTTCCAGGAAGATGGAGGTGTGCTTGCCCGTAATGGCTGGGGAGGTATACTGATAGATGGACACGCAGGAGCTATATTGAAAGCATACCGTGAGCACCTGATGTCTAAAAATGATCTTTTTCTTTCGCGTAACTGGGACAAAATAAAAAAAGCAACACAGTTTATAATGAAGGAAGACGGCAACGCCGATGGCCTCATTGAAAAAGAACAAGCCAATACATACGATATTGCTTTCTTTGGTGCCAACACTTACGTAGGCGGTTTATACCTCGCATCGCTGAAAGCAGCTTCCAGGATGGCATTGATCATGAAGGATACTGTTTTTGCACGGTATTGCGACAGCATTTTTGCCAACGGCACTAACAACAGCGTAACCAAACTGTGGAACGGAGAATATTTTATACAGGATGTTGACTTGGGTAAACATCCGCTGGCACAGTATGGCAACGGTTGCCTCAGCGACCAACTGTTCGGACAAACCTGGGCGCACCTTGATAACCTGGGATACATCTATCCCGAAAAAAATGTAAAAACCACTTTGCAGTCCATATGGAAATACAACTGGGCGCCCGATGTAAGCGTACAGAATAAGGTACACAAACCCGAAAGAATATATGCCGATGCAGGAGAACCGGGGCTGTTTATTGCCACATGGCCCAAAAGCAAACACATGGGCGAAGCAGGTGTTCGTTACCGTGATGAAGTTTGGACAGGTATCGAATACCAGGTTGCCACCAATATGATCTACGAAGGAATGACAGAGGAAGGCTTATCGCTTGTAAAAGCTGTACACCAACGGTATAGTCCGGAAAAGCACAATCCCTGGAACGAAATTGAGTGCGGCGATCACTATGCAAGAGCCATGGCATCGTGGGGAGTATTGCTCGCGCTGCAGGATTTTAAATATGATGGCCCGGCAAAATCCATTTCATTTGCCCCAAGGGTTCAGCAAAACAATTTTCAAAGTTTCTTTACAGCAGCAGAAGGTTGGGGAAATATTCAGCAAAAAAGAAGTGGTCAGACACAAACCAATACCCTTGATTTAACGTATGGAAAAATTTCACTCCGGTCAATGGTTATAGAAGTTCCAGGAAATCCGTCCCTCGTAACAGTCTCAGTCAATGGAAGAGAGTTGCCTGTTGCCACTGAAAGGAAAGGCAATATGTTGCAGCTTTCATTTGAAGCAATTGACATTCGTTCCGGCGAATCGTTAACAGCCACCATTCATTTATAGCAAATGTCCTTAAAGGCATTTATTGTAACTGAATGGTGAGATGCCAGCCATACAGGACAACACCAGCTTTTGTATGCACAAAAAAAGGGTGATGGAAACCTTCCTGTTTCCACTGCTCTGAAGCCGACATTGCCTAATACATGGCATCACCTGAGCAAACAATTACTTTACCATGCGCAAAACATCCATTAAAGACATTGCCCGTAAGCTGAGCGTTTCAATAGCACTGGTTTCTTATGTATTGAATGGAAAGGAAAAGCAGGCGAGAGTAGGCGAAGAAATTGCAGAGAAAATCAGGAAGACGGCTGCTGAAATGAATTACCAGCCCAACATGATTGCCCGTTCACTCAAAAGCGGGAAAACACATACGATTGGATTGATCGTTGCAGACATCTCCAACCCGTTCTTTTCGGCTATTGCCCGTATTATAGAAGATGAAGCGCAGAAATACAATTACACTGTATTATTTGGCAGTTCAGATGAAAACAAGGATAAGTCCGGCAACCTTATCAATATTCTTTCCAACAGGCAGGTAGATGGTTTTATTATTGCTGCTGCGGAAAATACAGAAGCGCAATTGCAATCTTTAGAGAAACAAAATATTCCTTTTGTATTGATAGACCGCTATTTCAGTGGCATTACCGCCAATAGCATACAGACAGACAATTACCAGGCAGCCTTTGAAGCAGTAACCCATTTGATAGATGCCGGCTACAAAAGGATTGCCATGGCATCGTACGATACAGGCTTGCAGCACATGGAAGACCGACGCAGAGGGTATACCGACGCTTTAAAGAAAAGAAAGATCAAAACCAACGCTGCCTTATTGGGCAGGATACGATTTGAAGAAATAGACAAAGACATAGAGCAATTCATTCAGTCGGTACTCACGCTCCGGCAAAAAGCCGATGCCATTTTTTTTGCTACCAACACACTGGCGCTAACCGGCTTAAAAGCGCTTACGCATCACACCATAAAAGTGCCGGAAGAGCTGGGCATCATTGCCTTTGACGAGAACATCGCATTCGATTTCTTTCACGCTCCGCTCAGCTATGTTCGTCAGTCAGCAGAAGACATGGGGCACGAAGCTGTAAAACTTTTAATTGAAAATATAGAGCAGCCGCAACAGGAAAAAAAGACAATATACATCGACGCTCCACTGGTGATAAGGAAATCAACGGCAAAGAAGCGATGAGCAATGAGCTATCAGCTATCAGCAAAAAATTCAGCCCCAACCTTTTATCCACTCCGTTAAACCTTCCCTAATTTCCGCCCGGATGTTTCTTTCTGCGATCAGAATGCTGATCTTGAGCTAAAAATGCCTGTGAAGGAAATTGTACTCGTACTTCTTTCAACAGTTTTTGTTACTGGCATCAGCGCACAAACGATACCAGAAAAACTGGAAAAATACATTAGTAAAGCCAGCAAGGGTCGTCATTTTAACGGGACAGTATTGGTAATGCAACAGGGTAAGCCATTGTTGTATAAAGGAATGGGCTATAAGAATACTGAACAAAAAACCTTGAACGATACCGGAACCATTTACAGGATTGGCTCGCTTTCCAAACCTTTTACAGCAATGCTGGTGCTGCGGTTGCACGAAGAAAAAAAACTTGATATCGGGGACAAACTGTCGAAGTATATTCCCGATTATCCTGATGGAGATGCCATTACCATTGAACAACTGTTAACTCATAGCACACGCATCACCGATTATCTGAATGTAAAAGCGATACAGGAACTACCCGATTCAGCGCCGCCAATTGCAATGGAAAAACTGATAGCTTATTTTAAAAACGAGCCTTCAAATGTAAAGGGCAACGAAAAATTTACTTACTCCAATTCAAATTATATTCTGCTGGCTTATGTTATTGAAAAAGCAACGGGACAAAAATTTGAACATGTTATGCGGCAATACTTTTTTCAACCGCTGCAGATGGATCATTCTGGTTTTGCTTTTAAAAACCTCCCGGATACCAACAAAGCTACCGGCTATGGCAATATTTACAAGCAGCCGGCAGCCATCGAAGATTTTGATTCAACCTATGCGCCAGGTTGTGGTGCTATGTATACCAGTGCATCAGACTTATATAAATTTTATGCGGCGTTATGCAACGGCACCGTAATAAGCAATGCTATGCGCGAAAATGCCTTTTCAGCAAGACACTGGAAGTATGGGTATGGCTGGTTTTCGTATACGCTTTATGGTAAGAGATGTATTTCGCATGCGGGCGGCGTACCAGGCTTTTATGCCAACATGCAGTTCTTTCCCGATGACAATGTTTGCATAATATTATTGAGTAACAGCAACGATGGCTTTATTGAAACAGATAAGCTGGCCGCTATCGTGTTTGGAAAAAAGTTCGAACGGTCGGGATTGTAGGGTGTTTGAGGTTTGTTGTTTGGCGTTTGACGTTTATTGTTTGGCGTTTGTTGTTTGTGGTTTGCCGTTACAAAACGACAAGATGAACTGTGCCTTACCTCTGAATGCTGATTGCTGAAAGCTGATAGCTGATCGCTGATCGCTGATCGCTAATAAAAAGTGCCACAGCCCCTTATCATCACGAGGCCGTGGCGTGTTATCTGCAACTATTCAACTGCCAGCTTTGTTTGTACTTCAGGTTTGGTACGCTGTAGCACAATTTTCTTGGTGATGGTTTGCTTACCGTCAGATATCTCAAAAGTATAAGTACCTTCTTCTGCGTCAATAAAATTGAACTTACGGTAAATGCTTTCTGGTTTTTTATCGGTAAGGAAATGAACAAGCGGATATCCGTCTGGTGTTTTTAATCTGATAGTTAATCTCTTTCCACTTTCTTTTTCAACAAACATGCGGATAGCTTCGGCATTCTTGGTGGGTTGCAACAATACACGGAAAGATTTGATGTCTTTCTCATCAGTGCTTTCTTTTCCGCGTTTTTTATCGTCGCGCTGCTTATCGCCTTCCTTGTTGTCGTAACGGAAAGTTGCGTGAGTAGCCGCTTTTGTCTGAGGCGTGGCCTGAATTGAATTTGCCAGCACTGTTGTGCCCGCTATAAGGGCAATTGCCAACGTTTTACTGTAAAGTTTCATAACGAAATGTTTTTTATAATGAATGAATTATTGATTGGTTGAATAGCGAACAATTGTGATGATGATAACGATCTTCTTTCCAATAAGGTTACATAGCTTTTGAGTTTTATTTTTTAGGATATTATTTCATGCAACTACTATTCAGTGTCTTTGTTTTTTAATAATTGTTGCATGATGCATGTGAACAAAATTTTTATTTTTTAGTGACGTGATTTTATCCGCGTGCATGCCAACTCAGTTTCCGAAAAGAATGCCAGTGTACAGTTAAGTGAAAATCAATGCATATGCAGATTTGTTAAGAAAATGCAATGTATCATTAGCGAACAAAAACTGTTCTGTAACGATACAGGACAGCGCAGGAAGCACTAGATAAGTATCTGAAAGATTATTGATTGGAGATTTGAAATTTGAAAGTTGAACCACGGAGCCACGAAGACACGGAGGTGCACGGAGGAATAGGTTTTGTGTTTGTAGTTTTGCGTTTGTTGCTCAAAACCACAAACCATAAACTATAAATTTTATAGATCGACTGTGATGAACCTTGCATTTAAGCTGGGGGATAAAAAAGAAAAACAGAATGCATTTGCCACTTATCACCTATCACCTACCACTTATCACTCAGCTAATACTTTACACTTGCTCCCAGCCAGGCCATCATACCTGCGCCGAGCCTGATAGCGTCTTCGTCTATATTAAAAGTGGGGGTATGTACTCCCGAGTTAATTCCTTTAGCTTCGTTGCCCGCACCCAACCGGTAAAAACAACCGGGTATTACCTGCGAATAGTAGCCAAAGTCTTCGGCACCCATCCGCAATTCCGATTCTTCCACATTTTCAGAGCCGGCATATTCTGCAGCAGCAGCTTCTGCCATTGCATTCAACTGCTCGTTGTTATAAACGGTAGGATAGCCCACATCGATGTGCAGGTCTATTTCGGCACCCATGCTATGCACCAGTTCGGTTGCCAGCTTACGGATAAGCGTATGCGCTTCAAACCGCCATTGTTCATCCATTGCTCTGAAAGTACCCATCAGCTTTACTTCGCTGGGTATAACATTGGTGGTAAAACCGCCCTGAAAAGAAGTGATGGACAATACCGAAGGCGAAAAAGGATTTTTATTCCGGCTGATGATCTGTTGCAGCGCAACAACCAGTTGTGATGCAATAAGAATAGTATCGGCAGTTTGTTGCGGGGCAGCCGCATGTCCGCCCTTGCTGCGAATGGTAATATACAATTCGTCGGCACTGGCCATTATTTTCCCTCCCCTGAAGCGAAATTTTCCCACTTCCAGTTGCGGATGCACATGCAGGCCCAGTATAGCAGAAGGACGTGGATTTTCAAGCACCCCTTCTTTTATCATGATGCTTGCGCCGCCCGGATTTTTTTCTTCGCCAGGCTGAAAGATCAGTTTCACCGTTCCCTCCCACTCGTCTTTCAATTCATTTAAAATACGCGATGCACCCAGCAGGCAGGTTGTATGCACATCATGACCGCAGGCATGCATCACCCCTTCATTTTTTGATTTATAGGGAACATCATTCTCTTCCTTAATAGGCAATGCGTCCATATCTGCACGTAAGGCAATCACCCTTTTGTCGGGATTTTTTCCCTTAATCAATCCCACAACGCCGGTTACTGCTTTTGTTTCGTAGGGAATGCCGTACTCCTTCAGCTTTTGTTGTACAAAGGCAGAAGTTTCAAATTCTTTATAACTGAGTTCAGGATTGGCGTGCAGGTGATGCCGTATATTGATAAGATCGTTTGAATATGTAGAAGCGAGCTGCTGTATCTTTTCTTTCAACATAGCGCAAATATAGTGAAAAGGTATAGGGTATAGGGTGGAAGGTATAAGCCATACAGTAATTGCTGATGTGTTGATTTCTGATTTTTGATTTGCCCAATGCCGGCTGAACGTTGATAGCTATTGGTTCACATCTTAAATCAGCCAATCAGAAATCAGAAATCCCCATATATTCCTGCAACATGATGGTGGCGGCAATTTCGTCTACGGCAGCTTTATCGCGCCGCTGCTTTTTTTTCATGCCCATATCCAGCATGGCCTGCTTGGCAAGTTTGGAAGTGAACCGTTCATCTACCATAATAACAGGTATGGCAGGAAATTCTTTTTTTATTTTTTCAACGATCTTCCTTACCGGCTCTGTAGCGTGTGTATCAGAATCGTCGAGGTTTTTGGGTTCGCCTATAACGATCTTTTCTACTTCCTCTTTTGCAAAATAATTTTTAAGAAATTCGATCAACCTGGGAGATTCAATGGTCGTTAAGCCGGTAGCAATGATCTGCAGGGGATCGGTTACAGCAATGCCGGTTCTTTTTAATCCGTAATCTATTGCGAGTATGCGAGGCATGTTCTGATTTTTGATTGCTGGTTTCTGATTTTTGATTGCTGAAAGCTCATTGCTGACCGCTTAGAAATGAACAAACAAATCTCCTATTACAAACACTGCAAATACTACGCTCGCAATACCATTCGCCGTCATAAATGCTATGTTTACCCTGCGCAGATCGTTGGGCTTAACAATGGAATGCTGGTAGATCAGCATGCCTGTAAATACAGCCACTCCCAACCAGTACCATACTCCAAATCTTCCATACATGCCTGCAGCTATCACAATCAATGCTGAAAACACATGCAATATTTCCGATACGCGCAATGCTTTTTTCTTACCCAACGCAGCAGGTATGGAGTAAAGGTCCTGTGATTTATCAAATTCCTCATCCTGCAAAGAATAAATGATATCGAAACCGCTTACCCAAAACAATACCGTTAGAGAAAACATTACGGGCAACCAGTCAAACCTGCCGACTACGGCAAGGTAGGCTCCGATAGGCGCAAGACTCAACCCCAACCCGAGTACCAAATGGCACAACATGGTAAACCGCTTGGTATAACTATAACCTAACACCACCAGCAGCGCAACGGGCGACAAATAAAAGCACAGGGGGTTGATGAAAAATGCACACACCACGAACAACGCACTGCACAAAACAGTAAACAACAAAGCACTGTTTGCTTTAATGATGCCCGCCGGAATTTCCCTGATAGCTGTGCGTGGATTTTTTGCGTCAAACTCACGGTCGAGGTAGCGGTTGAAAGCCATAGCGGCGCTGCGGGCGAAGATCATGCAAAGAACAACCAATACGAATTTGAGTCCGATGAGCTTTGAATCAATATACAAACTCCAAGAATCTGCTTCTTTAATTTTGCTTTGTTCAAGAGCTTCGGCGTAGAAGCCCCTAAATATTGCCAGGAAAAATCCAATCATCGCAAAGGGCATTGCGAATATGGTATGGGAAAACTTGATCAGGCTCAGGTAGCGTTTTGCGGTTGACATAAAGGCAAAGATAACATCATTTTATCGCGGCGTAACAGTTGTTTTTTGCCAAAGCTCCCATAACACTATACCCGCAGCTACTGAAATGTTCAAAGAATGTTTCATGCCCGACTGCGGTATTTCTATACTGCCATTACACTGTTTCAAAACAGCATCGTCTACCCCGTTCACCTCGTTTCCAAACACCACTGCAATTTTATGTGCACCAGTGGGTTGCACCAGTTCGCCTGCTGTAATGTTATTGAGCAACAGGCTGCCCTCCGTTTGTTCAATCGCCCATACATTGTACTGCTGCTCACGGAGCTGTGTAACCGCTTGTTCGGTTGTAGCCGCATATTGCCACTCCACCGTTTCGGTAGCACCCAACGCAGTTTTATTAATATCCCGGTGCGGAGGCTGGGGCGTGTAGCCACACAGGTAAATACGTTCAATTAAAAAAGCATCGGCCGTGCGAAACACACTGCCCACATTGTGCATACTCCTTATATTGTCCAGCACCACAACTACCGGTATTTTCTGTGCCTCCCTGAACTCATCAACCGACTTGCGGTTCAATTCATCCATGCTTAGTTTACGCATGCGCAAATATAGGAAAAGGTGGAAGGTATAAGGAGGATGGTATAAGGTGAAGGGCGGAAGAAAAAAGCAAAAAACAAGATCCAAGAAGCAAGAAACAATGGCAAACAAAGCTCAAGGCTGACGGCTGATCGTTGATTGCTCACCGCCTCCCGCTTCGTATCTTTGCCACACTTATTCATGTTAATTATTAAACCTGTTGTATATGAGTCTTGGTTATTTCAGCTACCCCCTGCCGGTTAATGAACCGGTACTGAATTACGCCCAGGGCAGTAAGGAAAAAGAGATCCTCAAACAAACGCTGGCAGCGCTTAAAAAAGAGGAAGCAGATATACCTATGTACATTGGCGGGAAAGAGGTAAGAACCGGTAAAAAAATAGCCATACATCCACCGCATGAAAAAGCGCATGTGCTCGGCTATTTTCACGAAGGCACCGAAAAACATGTACGACAGGCAATTGATGCAGCGCTGGAGGCAAAAGCCGGCTGGGAAGCTACTACCTGGGAAAACAGGGCTAATATTTTTTTAAAGGCGGCAGACCTTATTGCTACCAAATACCGTTCTTATATGAATGGTACCACCATGCTTGGTCAAAGTAAAAATGCTTACCAGGCAGAAATAGACTCAGCCTGCGAGATCATAGATTTCCTGAAATTCAATGTTCATTATCTCAGCGAAATATACAAACAGCAGCCCATCAGTTCTGCAGGTATTCATAACCGTATGGAGTGGCGTCCACTCGAAGGATTTGTGCTGGCTGTTACCCCTTTTAACTTTACTGCCATTGGTGGCAACCTGCCCACTTCGGCAGCAATGTGCGGCAATGTGGTGGTATGGAAGCCCGCCTATACGCAGGTATATTCAGCTCAAATGTTTATGCGCATATTAAAAGAGGCAGGATTGCCGGATGGTGTTATTAACCTCGTATATGTGGACGGACCGGTGCTGGGACAGGTATGTTTTGCTCATCGCGATTTTGCGGGCGTGCATTTTACAGGTTCCACAGGCGTGTTTAACAGTATGTGGAAGACGATTGGCGAAAACGTTTCAATATATAAAAGTTATCCGCGCATTGTGGGAGAAACAGGCGGAAAGGATTTTGTGATTGCGCACAAAAGTGCCGATCCGGATGTGGTGGCAACGGCATTGCTGCGTGGCGCGTTTGAATTCCAGGGACAAAAGTGTTCCGCTGCCTCACGGGCATATATACCCGATAACATTGCAGAGGAAGTAAAGAAAAAACTGGTAGCCGGTGTAAAGAGTTTTAAAATGGGTAGCGTAGAAGATTTTACCAATTTCATTAATGCGGTGATTGATGAACGTGCTTTCGACAAAATAAAAAAGTATATCGATAACGCCCGTAAGGATAAAAAAGCAGAAATTATTGCCGGCGGCAAATGCGATAAAAGCGAGGGCTATTTCATTCAGCCCACTGTTATTGAAGCGAAAGAGCCGGACTATGTAACCATGTGCGAAGAGATATTTGGTCCCGTGCTCACCATATATATATACAAAGCCAAAAAGTTTGAAGAAACGCTGGAACTGGTCAATAGAACTTCTCCCTATGCTTTAACGGGTTCTGTGTTGTCGCGCAACCGGGAAGCGGTAGACATTGCCACACGGGTATTGCGCCACGCCGCCGGTAATTTTTATATAAATGACAAACCGACCGGCGCCGTGGTTGGGCAACAGCCTTTTGGCGGCGCCCGCGCCAGCGGCACCAACGACAAGGCGGGCAGCATGCTGAACCTCTACCGGTGGCTGAGTGCCAGAACGATTAAAGAAACATTTAACCCGCCTGTTGAATACGGCTACCCTTTCCTGGGTGAAAAATGATTTATATTCGCTCTCTAAAACAATTATACATTGAAGACCATCCTGGATACATACCAGCTAAACCTAACCATACAACGCCTGGGTTACGAGATAATAGAAAGGCATACCGACCTGGATAAAGTGGCATTGATTGGCATACAACCCAGGGGCGTATTTCTGAGCGACAAGATAGCTGCGCATATACGTAAGGTTTACCCGCAACTGCCGTTAAACTATGGCAAGCTGGATATTACTTTTTATCGCGACGATGTGCGGAATGAATTGCACACTGCCAATAAAACCGACATCCCTTTTTCTATTGAGGGCAAGAATGTGATATTGGTAGATGATGTATTGTATAAAGGCAGAACTACCCGCGCTGCCCTCGATGCATTGATGGCTTACGGCAGACCCGACCAGGTGGAACTGTGTGTGCTGATTGACAGGCGCTTCAGCCGCGAATTGCCTATACAACCCGATTATTGCGGCAAAGCAATCGATTCTATCAACTCGCAAAAAGTAACGGTGGAATGGGATAAGGAGGAAGTTGTTTTGTATTAAGAACAAAAATACAAAATACAAAACCCAAGAACCAAGAAACAAGAAACAAGAAACAATGACAAGATCAAAGCTGGTAGCTGGCGGATTATAAAGGGGCGAATCATTAACGCATCACGCTATTTATTTGGCGGACTACTTATAGCCTACCCTTCATTCATTGGCTTACCTAAGATATTCTCTCCAATTCATTCAACGAAAAAACAAACAGCCCAGTCAGTCAAAATACATTTTTAACCTATATTTGGAAATAAACTTATTTACAATGAAACACTACCTAAACCTGACGATCCTTTGCTTTTCTATCCTCATTTTGAACAGTTGCAAAAAAGATCGCGAAGAGAATACTCCCAAAACAAACATCGATCTCAAAAAAGGACTGCTGGCATATTATAAGTTCGACGGAAACACCGCCGACTCCAGCGGAAACAATAATCACGGGCAATTATTAAATGGAGGGCAACTCGGGTACGACGAACATGGTAATTATGAAAGTGCATTGGATTGCTACAACCACAACCAGGGAATGCTTGTAAACAATAATGGAACAATTCAATTTGATACGGCTTTCAGCGTAAGTCTTGATGTAATGGTGAGAGATTATCTGCCGAACTCTATTTTTAATTTTATCAATTATTCAAATGGAGAAGGGCAAAGCTTTTCGATAGGCAACAATATATTTGGCGACGGCAAAAACTGGGTATTATTCGTAAATAAAGAAACAAACTTCTGCTCAACGCTTACTGATGAAAATGACAGGAATCAATATTTGCATTCGCTTTCGCAATATCAGTTAACAGAAAGCTGGTATCATTTAATAGTTACTTTCAGTAAGCAAACTGTGAGTTTATATGTGAACGGGATGCTTGACAAAACCTTCCAGGTTCCCAACGCTACTGTTCCATTTTGTAACCAATCGCAATTGGTAATCGGAAACTATCTCTCCGGCGAAGCATATGGATTAAACGGCAAAATGGATGAAGTAAGAATATACAACAGGGTGCTTAATAACGACGAAATTAAAAAGCTTTCCTGGCATTACTAATTTTGAGCGTGTTGTTAAACCTGAGCCTTAACAACGGTGTAGCGGTGGCGAATGTCTTATACTTCGGCATAACAAACAGTAATACTAACCCAGGCATCAGTGCGAATGAACAAGCTGCCTGTAGCGACTGACCGTTGCGAAGCAGACGCCTCGTACCTCGGCGTGACAAGCGGTGGGTACTACGCTGAACTATAGTACAATTGCTCAGCATTCCCCTGCGGCTTGTCACGCCGAGTAAACAATTAGCACAATAAAGCTCTTTGAAAATGACAAGCTGTATATATTGCCCTAACCTTCGCGTGGGTACCCATTAAGCCAGTAACGATTTAGCAGGAACTTCTCAAGATTCTGTTGTTGAGTTCACAGTAGCACTAAAGCTTAATCAGGGCGTTCCCGAAATCGGCCGTAATCGATTTCGGGCGGCTTTTTGCGTTACTTTTTTCCGCAAAAAAGTAACAAAAAGCAGAGGGTTTATAGCTGAAAGTAAAACCGCGTTTATACAAACGAAAATTAAGTTATAACCAACATACTGAAAAACATGTCATTGGCAGGTACGAGGCGTCTGCAAACAAGCTGATACTGAAAGGACGAAGCAATGAAAATGTGGACGGTCGTATTGTTTTTACAAAATACTAGTTTGCGCATGGCGCATTCATCTAATCTGCCGATACCAACATCTGTTGACTTAAGCTGAATAACCTAATAGCCCAAAATCATGAAATCAAAAAATCTGAAATCCAAACCTATTTCACCGAAAACCGGTATACCGTTTCATGCCGGAACTCCTCTCCCGGCCTTAGTATAGTAGATGGAAACGAAGGTTGATTGGGAGAATCGGGGTAATGTTGTGTTTCCAGGCAAAGCCCCGCATATTGATCATATACTCTTTCCCGGAAAGTATGTTGCAGATGGCCGTTTAAAAAATTGCCGGTATATAATTGCACTCCCGGTTGGGTAGTGAGTACATCCATCTTCCTGCCAGTTCCCGCATGGTACAGATAGCCGGTGTGTTGCAGCTTTCCTTCGGGATTGTTCAACACAAAATTGTGATCGTAGCCCGGCGCCACCTTCTCAATGTCTTTGCCCACTTTTTTTACAGCAGTAAAATCAAGCGCAGTACCCTTTACCGGTACTATTTCACCGGTAGGTATCAGGTTTTCATTGGCAACTGTATAATGCGTGGCATTGAGCATCAACTCATGTTCGAGAACAGTAGCATCTGCTCCGCCCGATAAATTAAAATAAGCATGGTTGGTAAGGTTCACCGGGGTGGCAGCATCGGTTACAGCGTGGTATTTAATAGCAAGCCCGTTGTCATCCGTAAGCGTATATACAACCTGCACCGTAAGCGTACCCGGGTATCCTTCTTCACCATCCTTGCTTACATAGGTGAGTTGCAGGCTGTTTTGCTCCGGCAGCGGCTTTGCATCCCACACTACCTTGTCAAACCCTTTAATGCCGCCATGCAGCGTATTGCCGTTATTGTTAGCCGCTAATGGGTAGCGCTTTCCATCCAGTTCAAACGATGCGTTTGCAATACGGTTGGCAAACCGCCCTATGAGGCAACCAAAGCATGGGTTACCGCCCTGGAGATAGCCGGGCAGCGAGTCAAAAGCAAGCACAACATTATCTGTCGCTCCATTTCGGTCCGGCACCCAAAGGTCCGTAATTGTTCCACCATAATTAATGATCTTCACTATCATTCCGGCAGTATTCGAAAGTGTGTATTGATACACTTCTTTGCCATCAACAACGCCCCATTTCCGGGCGGGCAGAAATTCAGACATAATTCTTTTTTTACAAGCTTGATAAGTTCCTTGCTGCCCTGCAAGATAATGGATAAGGATATCTCAAGCTTTATTTTTTAAAATGATAAAAACATTCTATTTTAACACTCCTGCCAACAGCAAAGAATCAAAAGAATGAGGTTAAGTCACTACAGCTCAAAAAACAAAATGCTCGTTGCGGTAGATTGTATCATCTTCGGCTTCGACGGAAATCAATTGAATTTACTGCTTATCAAGCGTGGTTTTGAACCAGAAAAAGGGAGGTGGAGCCTGATGGGAGGCTTTGTGCAAAAAAACGAAACCATAGAAGACGCAGCGGCCCGGGTGCTCAAAGAATTGACCGGGCTGGGAGATGTATACATGGAGCAACTGCATGCTTTCAGTGCTATTAACCGCGACCCCACGGAGCGCACTGTTTCGATGGTTTTTTCCAGCCTCATCAATATACAGGAGTATCGCCAGCAAATGAACGACGATTACCATGCGCAATGGTTTCCGCTCAATAAAATTCCCGGCCTTATATTCGATCACAAAGAAATGATTGCCCTTGCTTTACAGGAACTACGATACAAGGCAGCCTTCCATCCAATCGTTTTTGAACTGCTGCCTGATAAATTCACACTTCCCCAATTGCAGAACCTTTACGAACTGATTTACGACCAGGTGCTGGATAAAAGAAATTTCAGCAGGAAGGTTTTATCTACAGGGTTGCTGATCAAACAAAAAGACAAAGAAAAAGAAAGCTCTAAAAGAGGCGCCTTTTACTATAAGCTGAACAAGAAAAAATACGAGGCGCAATTCAATTCTTTCCTCAATTTTATTCCCAATCCCGATAATTTTAGCTGATCTGCAAAAAATACTTTTCTCTTTTTACCATATTTGAAATGATAAGTGTTAATTTGACACTGATTTAAACGTTATGCCTCAGAATTGCTTTGTCATTGGAATAGACTACGGAACCGATTCCGTTCGATCTGTTATTGTAAATGCTATTAACGGAGACGAGATCAGCGCTTCCGTTTTTTATTATCCCCGCTGGCGGGATAACCTGTTCTGCCATGCCGCCACCAACCAGTTCAGGCAACATCCCCTCGATTATATTGAAGGATTAGAGTTCACCATAAAAGATTGTCTTCAAAAAGCAGGCAAGTCGGTAAGTGCCAATATCAAAGCCATATCGGTTGACACCACCGGATCAACGCCCGTAGCAGTAAACAAAGCAGGTACTCCCCTGGCGTTGTTGCCTGGCTTTGAAAGCAATCCCAACGCCATGTTCGTGTTATGGAAAGATCATACCGCCACCGCAGAAGCCGCAGCCATCAACGCACATGCTGCTGATTTTCCTGTCAATTATCTGCAATATGCGGGCGGCATTTATTCTTCGGAATGGTTTTGGTCGAAGCTGTTGCACATTCTTCGTATAGACAATACCGTTAGACAATCCTGTTACTCATGGGTAGAGCATTGCGACTGGATACCTTTTTTACTTACCGGCGGCAATGAAGTGCAGCAAATGAAACGAAGCGTGTGCGCCGCAGGTCACAAAGCTTTGTGGGCAACGGCGTACGGAGGTTTGCCACCCAACGATTTTTTTGCATCGCTCGATCCTTTGCTGGACGGATTTACCAAACGTCTTTTCGCCCAGGCGTATACAGCAGACCAACCTGCCGGGTATTTATGCTCCGAATGGGCAGAACGCCTGGGCTTAAACAGCAAAGTAGTAGTGGGCGTAGGCGCCTTTGATGCACACATGGGTGCCGTTGGTGGTGAAATAGAACCCTATCACCTGAGCCGGGTAATGGGAACCTCCACCTGCGACATGCTGGTAGCGCCTATGCGGGAAATAAAAGATACCCTTGTAAAAGGAATATGCGGGCAGGTACCCGGCTCCGTTATTCCCGGCATGATGGGGCTTGAAGCCGGTCAGAGCGCCTTTGGCGATGTGTTTGCCTGGTTTAAAAATGTGCTCACCTGGCCGGTGAACCGCTTTGTTGCTGATACTGTTCAAAAACAGCAGATCAGCGACCAGCTCATGGAAGCTTTAAGTGAAGAAGCCGCGAACATTCCGCTCACCGAAAAAGATGAACTGGCAATAGACTGGCTAAACGGACGAAGAACGCCCGATGCCAATCAACTGCTCAAAGCCGCACTTAGCCGGCTAAACCTGGGCACCGATGCGCCCAGATTTTTTAAAGCTTTGAATGAAAGCATTTGCTTTGGTGCACGCGCTATTATTGAATGCTTTATACAACAAGGTGTGCCCGTAAAAGGCTTGATAGGATTAGGAGGTGTGGCAAGAAAAGCCCCATTTACCATGCAAACGCTGGCAGATGTAACCAATATGCCTATACGCATTCACCGGTCGGAACAAACCTGTGCTATGGGCGCTGCTATGTTTGCAGCCACGGTTGCAGGCATTTATCCCAGAGTGGAAGATGCAATGAAAGCAATGGGCAAAGGATTTGACAAGATATATACGCCCGATGCTTCGAAAGTGACTATTTATAACAAACGCTACCGGGCCTATCAAAAGCTGGGAGACTTTATACAACAACTCTAACTTACTACCTACCCCTTATCACTTACCACCATGAAATATGATCACATAAAACAAGCAGCCTTCCAGGCCAATATGCAATTGCCCGCGCTTGGATTGGTGCTTTTTACTTTTGGCAATGCCAGCGCAGCAGACAGGGCGTTGGGCGTATTTGCCATTAAACCAAGCGGTGTTCCTTATACGGAACTTTCGCCAGACAAAATGGTGGTGGTTGACCTGGATGGTAAAACGGTTGAAGGCGACCTTCGTCCTTCGTCCGACACGTTAACACACGCAGTACTATACAAGCATTGGGAAAATATTGGAGGAATTGTTCACACCCATTCTATCTATGCAACAGCATGGGCGCAGGCACAAAGAGACATACCTGTTTTTGGCACCACGCATGCCGATCACAACACGGTTGATATTCCCTGCACGTTGCCAATGGACGATGACTGCATTCAAGGCAATTATGAATACGAAACAGGTTTACAGATCGTGAATTGCTTTGAGAAAAAAGGACTGCACTACGAAGAAGTGGAAATGATACTGATAGGAAATCATGCGCCCTTTACCTGGGGAAAAACACCGGAAAAAGCTGTATACAACAGTGCAGTACTGGAAAATGTGGCACACATGGCCTACCTCACAGAGCAGTTGAATGGCAATGCCCCGCGGTTAAAAGACACACTGATAAAAAAGCATTTTGAAAGAAAGCATGGACCGGATAGTTATTATGGACAATGAATTTGAAATTTGAAATTTGAGATTGGGCGTTTGAGTTTGTAGTTTGGCTCTTGCAATTTGGTTCTTGTGATTTTGGTTCTTGTGATTTATAACTGAGCTATTCACTGATAGCTGATAGCTGACCGCTGATAGCTGATAGCCGATTGCTCACCGCTGATCGCTAATAGATACAACATGAAATATATCATTCAATCGCCTCAAGGAAAAGCATTGCAGGTATGGTTTATAACAGGAAGCCAGCATTTGTATGGCGATGAAACCTTGCGCCAGGTAGCCAACAATGCACGCACTATTGCAGAAGCTTTGCACAATAGCACAAGCATACCCGTTGATATTGTTTGGAAACCAACAGTAACCACTACCGAAGAGATATACAATATTTGTCAGGCAGCCAATGCAGACAGCCATTGCATTGGCGTAATAACGTGGATGCATACCTTTTCTCCCGCCAAAATGTGGATCAATGGTTTGAAAATATTGCAAAAACCCCTGCTGCATTTACATACGCAATTCAACCGCGATATTCCTTGGAAGGAGATTGATATGGATTTTATGAACCTGAACCAGAGCGCGCATGGCGACAGGGAGTTCGGCTTTATGGTAAGCCGCATGCGGCTGAACAGGAGGGTGGTAGCTGGTCACTGGCAAGACCCCGCAGTTATCACTTCCATAGAAGCCTGGAGCCGCGCAGCGGCGGGCTGGCACGACTGGCAGGGGGCAAAGTTTGTGAGGTTTGGCGACAACATGCGCTATGTGGCGGTAACTGATGGCGATAAGGTAGAAGCGGAATACCAATTCGGGTATTCAGTAAATACACATGGCATTGGCGATCTGGTGCAGGTAATCAATGCCGTTAGTAACAGTGATATTAACGAACTGGTGAATACATACCAGCAACAATATGCTGTTGCCCAACCTTTGCAAAAGGGCAACAACCGGCACGAAAGCCTGAGAGAAGCTGCAAAGATCGAGATTGGGCTCAGGAACTTTTTAACAACAGGAGGTTTCAAGGGTTTTTCAGATACGTTTGAAGACCTGCATGGTATGGCGCAATTGCCGGGCATTGCCGTGCAGCGACTGATGGCTGAAGGGTATGGCTTTGCCGGGGAGGGCGACTGGAAAACCGCAGCGCTGGTGAGAGCAATGAAAATGATGGGAAGCGGTTTGAAAGGCGGCAATTCTTTTATGGAAGATTACACTTATCATTTTGATCCCGAAAACCCCTTGGTGTTAGGCTCGCACATGCTTGAAATATGTGAGTCGATAGCAGCGGCAAAACCATCGTGCGAAATACATCCGTTGGCAATTGGCGGAAAAGCTGATCCTGTGCGATTGGTGTTCAACGTTGCCGCCGGAAATGCTATCAACGCATCCATGGTAGACCTGGGCAACCGGTTTCGCCTGCTGGTAAACGAAGTAGAAGCAGTTGCCCCCCGGCATGAACTTCCGGCATTGCCCGTGGCGCGGGTATTGTGGAAACCGCAGCCTGATATGAAAACCGGTTGTACTGCATGGATATATGCGGGCGGCGCACATCATACCTGCTACAGCCAGAACCTAAGCGCCGAGCATCTGGAAAATTTTGCAGATATGGCAGGAATTGAATTTGTTCTTATCGACAAAAACACTAATCTTTATCAATTCAAAAAAGAACTGCGCTGGAGTGATGTATATTACCAGATCAATAAAGCGTGATTATCATACCACATTAAAAACCGGATTGACTTGTTATGAACAATTCCCTGGCTATTAAAGATTATATTGTTTTCATTGTTTATTTCCTCATCGTTGCAATCTATGGATACTGGATATACCGGCGCAAGAAAAAAGCAACCATCGATAGTAAAGATTTCTTCCTGGCAGAAGGTTCGCTTACCTGGTGGGCCATCGGAGCGTCGCTTATCGCCTCCAACATTTCGGCAGAGCAGTTTATTGGCATGAGCGGCGATGGCTTTGCTATGGGGCTTGCCATTTCTACCTACGAGTGGATGGCGGCTGCAACACTGATCATCGTAGCCATCTTTTTCATACCTGTATATTTAAAAAACAAGATATACACCATGCCCCAGTTCCTCAGCCAGCGCTACAATAGCACGGTAGCGATGATCATGGCTGTGTTCTGGCTATTGCTGTATGTAGTGGTTAACCTTACTTCTATCCTCTTTCTCGGCGCGCTGGCTATCAGCAGCATATCGGGCATCAGTCTTACAGCATGCATGATATTCCTTGCCACCTTCGCCATTATTATTACGTTGGGAGGAATGAAGGTAATCGGTTATACCGACGTAATACAGGTATTCTTCCTTATATTGGGCGGATTGGTTACCACTTACCTGGCATTAGACCTGGTGGCGAAACACTTTGGCGGAAGCGGTGTGGTGGAAGGTTTTTCGCAGCTCACAAAAAATGCCGACGATCATTTCCATATGATCTTTAAAAAAGACAGTCCTTTTTATCTGAGCCTGCCGGGCCTTAGTGTACTCATTGGCGGTATGTGGATCGTTAACCTGAACTATTGGGGTTGCAACCAATACATTACGCAACGCGCATTGGGCGCCGATCTTAAAACAGCCCGCAACGGTATTTTGTTTGCTGCTTTTTTAAAGTTACTGATGCCCGTTATAGTAGTATTACCAGGCATTGCTGCTTATGTATTGCACCAGAACGGTTATTTTCAACAGGAAATGCTGGTGAACGGCGAACTGGTGAAAGACAAAGCATACCCGGTATTACTGAACCTGCTGCCCGCCGGCTTAAAAGGTTTAGCTTTTGCTGCACTAACTGCCGCGGTAGTAGCATCGCTGGCAGGAAAGGCCAACAGCATTTCAACCATTTTTACGCTGGATATTTATAAAAAGAAAATTAACCCGGTTGCCGACGAAAAGAAACTGGTTTGGACAGGTCGTTTAGCCGTGATTGTATCGATGTTGCTGGCGGTGTTGATCGCTCCCTTTTTGGGCATCGATAAAAAAGGCGGCTTTGAATACATACAGGAATACACCGGTTTTGTATCGCCGGGTATATTGGCGATGTTCCTGCTTGGCTTCTTCTGGAAAAAAACTACTTCCAACGCCGCACTGTTTGCAACGGTAGGCGGGTTTGCATTATCCATCATTTTCAAATTACTCCCAAAATGGGTAAACCTTGAATGGCTGAGCCCCTATGGATTTTCGAAACTGGTAGATCAAAAAGACGGAACGTCGTTGTACGAAATTCCATTTATAGACAGGATGGGATTTGTATTTGCGATATCTGTTATTGGCATGTACCTGATAAGCGTATACGAAAATAAAAAGGGAATACGCCCGCAAGGACTGGAAGTGGATGCAAAAATGTTCAGGCTGTCGCCGGGTTTTGCAGCAGGCGCGCTTATTGTTGCCGGTGTATTGGTGGCACTGTATACGTTGTTCTGGTAAGACGGTTTGGGATCTGAAATCTCGAATGCCAAAACTGTACATTGCCTGTATCGAAAACGGACAATCCTCCAACGTCTGTTCTCTAAAACAATTGATTTTCAAACACCTGTTTGTGTGGCATTATATTGGTTGCCGTTAGCCAAGCTGCCACAAAAACTACTGTTATGCTCACCAATTACTTTAAAACGGCCTGGAGAAATCTTATCAAACATAAATGGTATGCAGCCATTAATATTTCGGGAATTGCATTGGGGGCTACTGCCTGCCTGCTGATTTTTCTTTTGGTGAGCCTGGAACTCAGCTATGATCGATTTCACAAGGAGGGTGAAAAAATATATCGCGTTATTGGCAGCATGACAGTTAACGGTACCCAAAACAGCTACGGGTATACGCCCTCGCCTTTACCGGTTCAACTATCCAACCAAATCAGCGGCGTGGAGCAGGTTGCAGGCTTTTATAATTATCCTGCAACAATAGCTGTTCCGCAACCCAACGGCAACAACGTTGTGTTTAATACGCCGGCTGCCGGAGTCATCATCACTCAACCAGCCTATTTTTCCATTTTTAGCTATGAGTGGCTGGCGGGCAATTCGTCAGCAGCGCTTAACGATCCTTTCAAGGTGGTGATTACCGATATGGAAGCGTTGCGACTTTTTGGAGAGCTGCCATCAACAGAAGTGTTGGGAAGACAGATCATTTACAACGACTCATTGCAGGCAACTGTTTCAGGCATTGTAAAAACTCCCGGGCATCGAACAGATTTGAATTTTACCCACTTCATTTCTTTTGCCAGTGTTGAACATAGTTTTTTAAAAGGCGCATTGGAAATTGATAACTGGAGAACATGGAACAGTTATTCGCAGGCTTTTGTGAAACTGGGCGATCATACAACAGTTGAAAGTGTAAACTCTCAACTACCGGCATTCATTAAACGCTATTTCCCGAAAGAAGATGCCGCCAGTATACAATTGAAATTGCAACCTTTGTCAGACATTCATTTTAATGCTGAGTATCCTGACGCTTTTTCGCGGAAAGCACATCTGCCTACGTTATACGCGCTTATGGGCATTGCGTTTTTCATATTGCTGATCGCATCCGTCAATTATATCAACCTTTCTACGGCACTTTCAATGGAGCGCTCCAGGGAAATAGGCGTACGAAAAGTGTTAGGCAGCACCAGGGCAACATTGATACTTCGCTTTTTCGGCGAAACCATCATCATTACTTTTTTTGCGGTATTGTTGTCCGTGGCTTTGATAAAACCTGCCCTGTTGCTCTTCCGTTCCTTTTTACCGGCGGGCATTGTGCTGGAACCGTTTCAACCAGTTACCTGGTTGTTTCTTACAGGCATCTTTTTTTTCGTGTCGCTGCTGGCAGGTTTTTATCCCGCCAGCATGCTGTCGTCGTACAAACCTGTTCTCATGTTAAAAGGCAGGGTATACGGCACAACACCTAAAAAATCTTACCTCCGCAAAGCACTCATCGTTTTCCAGTTCACCATTTGCATTGGCTTTATTACCGGGGTGCTGGGCGTAAACAAACAGATTCATTATTTACTCAACAAAGATCTTGGCTTTCGGAAAGACGCCATTATCAATATACCTACCCCTATCACCGATCCGTTAACGGACAACAAACCATTTGCACAAAAGTTAAGACAGCTACCATCTGTAGCAAACGTAAGCCTGCACAGGGAAACGCCGCTTGCAACAAGGCATGGCAATACAACCATCCGGCTTGCCTCTGCCGCCGCTGCCGAAGTGAATGCCTCTTTTGAGTTTGCGGATGAACATTTCATATCGCTCTATGGAATCAGCCTGCTCAGCGGCCGCAACCTAAACCCGTCGGATACCATTAAAGAATTCCTGATAAATGATTTTTGTGCAAAGGCACTTGGGTTTACCAATCCGCAGGATGCCGTGGGCAAAACGGTACAGATTGGCATAGCGGGAAAAACGGGGACGGTTGTTGGGGTGCTAAACAACTTCCATGCAATGTCGCTCCACGAAGCCATAAAGCCTTTTTTCATTACCACGCAGTCAAACAGGTTCCGCACCATTAGTATCAGGCTATCCAGCGCTGGCAAACAAACGCGTGACTTTGACCAGGCTTTGGCCAGCATTCAGCAAATCTTTCGGGCGCATTATCCAACACAATCTTTTGAGTATCGTTTTTTTGACGAACATGTAGCATCCTTTTACCAGGCAGAGCAAAAAACAAAACGCCTGCTGCATATTGCCATGGGGTTGGCCATTTTTATTTCGTGTATGGGACTGTATGGAATGACCTCATTTTTTATACGGCTGCGGGTTAAAGAAATCGCGGTTCGAAAGGTATTGGGAGCCGGCACGGGGAAAATAATGGCGTTGCTCTTTAAAGATTTTCTCAAGCCGGTGTTGCTGGCGCTATTGGTTTCCATTCCCGCTTCCTGGTATTTCCTGCAACAATGGCTACAGGACTTTTCGTTCAGGGTAAGCCTCAACTGGCAACTGTTTGCAGGCGCAGGATTGGCGGCACTTTTACTAGGCGCGTTTACCATCTGCATTCAAACAATCAAGGCGGCCAACGCCAACCCTGTTGCAAGCATCAATGCAGAATAAAAGAAATTTGTTCGAAGTTGTTTTATCAACGCCAATTAGGTTACTGGTACTTCAGCGGTTTTCAGTTTCCCGTGGCAGCTTTTGAATATTCAATATGGTAACGGGAGGAAAAAATCGTTGCTGGTATTCGGGTTGGCGGTATATTTTTTCTACCGTTTCCATACCGTCTACCACACGGCCAAAGGTCGCATATCCCTGTCCGTCAACGTTGTTGTCGCCGCCAAAATCAAAACCCGGCTCATCTTCCACGCAAATAAAAAATTCGGCAGTGGCAGTTCCAGGCTCGTTGCGCGCCATTGATATTACCCCCCGCTTGTGAAGGATGCCTGTTTTGCTGGTAGGTTCGTGAGGTATGCGTTGCAATCTGTCTTTCAACTCGGGGTTCGATTGCCAGAGACCTCCCTGTATAAGATACGAATGAGGAGAACCGGTTACCTGGTTGTCGTGCCGCAGCACGCGGTAAAAGGAGCTGTTCTTAAAATGCCCCGAATCGATATTATTAAGAAAGGCAGCCACTGTAGCAGGTGCTTTATCAGGATACAGTTCCACTTTTATATCGCCGAACTTGGTTTGAATCACAACCACATTGTCACTATTGATGGGAGTAGTGCAACCTGCTGCCAACAGCATTATTACAGCAGCCATTATCAGTAAATACCTGTTCTTCATTCTGGCAAATGTATTGCGCTTTATTGTAACAGCATACAGCTATTCTTCAGCGCCAATTTTTGCAATACAGGAGCATAGGAAAATAAAATTTCCTATACCTCTGTGTGGGTTACAAGCCCGGGCTGTTAGATACGCGCAGTTTATAGTGTTTAGAAGAACGCACACGAAGGTTGTTTCTCCCGCCGCGACATTCATGTATGCTTGAGTTACCGCTGGCGGGATCGCAACGACGGTGCGGGATGGAAAGATGGCTCGTATAAGGTGTAATAACGCCGAATGCTCATCGTTGACGGCTGATGGCTGACTGCTGATCACTGATCGCTCAAAGCAAACTTGCGAATGATGTGCTCCCCCACCTGCCTGCCCTGAATCAAACCGTTTTCGATAGCGTCCATAAAATGTATGCCACCATAAAACCTGGACATTGCTGCTTCATCTGCCGCCTGCCTGAAAGATGAAAATTTTCGTTCGGGCAATCCGAACCGCACTTCTACCGTATCGGTAAACGAAATATTGTCGCCGATAAAATGTGTAAGCAACGTAGCAGAAGTGGCGGAAATGCAGGAGTGACCACTGAGATATTCAGGAAAGGGAGGGGTTTGCAACAGCGGTTTCCAATGCGGATCAATCTGCCGCCTGATGGCAGTTTCGGGGCGTACGCGGTTGCTGCGGAATTTTTCATCCCAGCAGGCAAGAAAACTGTCCATTAATCCTATTGATACAATGGTGTGAAGGAACATGGATTCATTGAAAGATTTTTTTTTGTCGCGGCAGGCAATACCGGTTATGCCCAGCCAGTGGGCACCGGGTGAAATTTTTTTCAATCCCACCAGCAAATGACCACCATCCTGCACAGCAAACGGATTGCAATCCCAATAGGCTGCTATCAAACGGTGCTCGTCCGAAAGACTGGTTTCGCTCTCTTTGGCATTTGCCTCCAGCATTTTAAAGAAAGCTGAATTCTTATTGCTGGAATATTCAACGGGGGGGGCGGGTTTGAACTGAGCCGCGGAATCGAGCAGGAAGGGACGTACTGTATTAAAATAGGGTTCTATCGCCGCAATATAGGCCGGTGGTGTTGGATACCAGTATGCATCGCCTTGCAGGGGAGTATATCGTGCAAGGCTGCTGATCTTTGCATAGCTGTCTTTCTTTGCATATCCTAATATGGCTTTGCTTATTGCCTGTGCATACTTCAACGATTGTTGAATGGTGCTTTCGTTAAACCCGATTTTGCGACAGGAATCTGCAAACGCCGACTGGTATGCCTGCAAGCGGTTGCCGGAGGGCTGCATTTTTTTTGCCGTTTCGAGCATGGCTAATACGGCAGCTAACTGGTAGGAATAACCGCTTACAGAATCGGGAACTGACAGGGAAGGATATCCATTCAATACTCCCTGCATAGAAGGGAAAGTGCTGTCGTTTTGCGCTATGATTTCATAACCCGACAGGCATGCGTAACTGAA
>JBQCGX010000107.1:0-15119 GCA_051955255.1 Agriterribacter sp.
ACAAATAACAAGAAACAAAAAACCGGAAACCCCAAACTTATTTAAGCTTCTCTTTAAACGGCACTAAACATCTTCATCCATTTCACAACATCGTTTGCAACCAGCTTTTCGATATTGCTATGCGTTACCAACCGGTTGTTCACTATCTGGTTGGTGAGATTGATGTTTTCTATCGGCGCGCCTTCGTTGGAGGAAGCCCACATGCCATAAGACCTGAGCGGAAACCTGGGAATGCCCTGGTATACATTGATGTTCTTTTTTACATTCCCCGGCACATTCCGGTCAATGTCATCCGACCAGGGACCGTTGGCTATGTCTATTGTGATCAGCAGGTCTATTTCTCTTGTGCCTTTCAACCGGCGGCATAGTTCCAGCACCACTTCCCCGCCTTTGCTGTACCCGTACAGACACAAAGAGGCATCGGTATATTTTCTTTGAATCTGCTTTAACAACCTGGATACACACCGTCCGAAATCGAGAAAATAATTATAGTTGATAAGCAACACCTCGTCGTAGCTGGAAACGATGCTTTTATAAATAATGCGTGTTCCGTTTGACAAGCCTCTTACTCCTGAAAAAAGATCTGAGCCTCCAACTAATATTGCTATTTTTTTCTGCATTATTTTCAGCGGGCGAAATATACCACTTTTATGCAAACTACTTATCTCGCGCTAAAAAAAACCATTATTTCATTGCTGGCGATGCTATGGATTGCGTTTAATGGATACGGGCAGCAGGTCTCGCTTTTCAAAGCCATTGCCTTTTATGCTGCTCAAAACGACCAGGCGCATATCAGTTTTGTACACGAAGCGAATAACTGGTTTCTTAAAATGGCTACTCAAAATAATTTTGTGTACGATTCTACCAACAACTGGAGCAATCTTAACACCGCTTTTCTTTCCAAATACCAGGTGGTTATTTTTTTAGATACCCGCCCGGAAGACAGCCTTCAGAGAGTTGCGTTTGAACAGTATATGGAAAACGGGGGCGCCTGGATGGGTTTTCATTTTGCCGGTTTCGCGCTTACGCCTTCTGCCTTTCCGCAAAACTGGAACTGGTACCACAACAATTTTATTGGAGCCGGTCAATATAAAAGCAATACCTGGCGACCTACTGCCGCTGTGTTGCGCTGCGAAACGCTCTCTCATCCTTCTACACGTGGATTGCCTGTTACCTTTAAATCTTCGCCTAATGAGTGGTACCGCTGGGAAAATGACCTCACCAAAAACAAGGATATAAAAATCCTGCTTTCCATCGACTCGTCCAGCTTTCCATTGGGCACAGGACCTAAGCAACACGAGATCTGGCATAGTGGCTATTACCCCGTTGCATGGACGAATACAAAGTATAAGATGATTTACATGAACATGGGGCATAACGATATTGACTATGAAAACAAAACCAATAAAACACTGTCTTTCACCTTCAACAATCCGCTGCAAAACAAGTTCATATTGCAATCGCTGCTATGGCTGGCTAAACAGCAGTAGCTGCAATTTGCAAAGGTTTGTTGCTATATGTCAACTGTTGCTTCACTGCGGATTATTTTCACACCATTTCAACTGATTCTGCGTTAGATGGTGGTGAATGGTTGAGTAGGTTAATTGGGCAGAATAAGAGAAAACCTGGTTAACCAATCAACTTACTTAACCTGCTTAACTCAATCAACCTACTTAACTATTTAACTCAGCTAAAGTGAAGAAGTTGCTATCTGTTTCAATACTGTATCTGTATGCATCGCATTTGTTTGCCCAACCATTAGTCGATACCACCGGCGACCTGGTGCTGCAAAAAGATAATATCATCAAAGCCACTACCATTCTTAAAACCGAAAATCTCGGAACGCGTGTCAATTCAAACCTGCCGGAACTGCGCCCTACCGTTTCTGCCGATGGCAATTTGCTGTTCTTTATCTGCCAAAATCACCCTGCCAATACCAAATACCGCTCAGTACCTAATTCGCAGGACATCTGGTATTCGGAACGCGACAGCACAGGCAAATGGGGAGATGCTGTACACATGGAATATCCGCTAAACACCACGCATTACAATGCGGTGTACTGGATATCGCCCGATAAAAACAGGATGCTGATAAGAGGTGCTTTTGACCAGGGTGCGTTTTATGGAAAAGGCGTTAGCATGTGTGTGATGCAGCCCGACAGTACCTGGAGCGAGCCCAATATGCTTTTAATTAAAAACTACCAGAAGTATGACCGGGGCAGGCAGTCGGGCGCTTCAATGGCACACGACGGTAAAACATTGTTGCTGTATATGACTCCAGACAACGGAAGTCCATACAATGATATTTATGTTTGTTTTTTAAATGCTGATGGCACCTGGACAGAGCCTAAAAGTTTAGGAAAAAAGATAAACCTGCCTGATACGGATGAAATGACTCCGTACCTGGCAGCCGATGGCGTAACGATGTACTTTAGCAGCGACCGGCCGGGTACATTGGGAGATAACGATATATGGATGACGCGCAGGCTGGATAAAACATGGACCAAATGGAGCGACCCTGTAAACCTGGGTAGCCCCATTAATACAGAAGACTGGGATGCTTTTTTTACACTCGATGCCGGAGGAGAATATGCTTATCTTACTACCAACCTGGATACTTATGGAGAAAGCGATATTGTGAGAGTGCAATTGCTGGAGCGCGAAAAACCAGATCCGGTGGTATTGGTAAGTGGCAACGTATTTAATGCAAAAACCAAACAACCGCTGAGCGCTTCGTTGATATATGAAACATTGCCCGATGGTGCGGAAGCAGGCAATGGACTTTCAAGCCCTACCGATGGCGCTTTTAAAATTGTGTTGCCTTACGACAAAAACTACCTGATACGCGCAACCGCAGATAAGTTTTTTGCACAGTCTGAAAACCTCAACCTCGATTCGCTGGTAAAAGCAGGTTATAAAGAAATTCACAAAGACCTGTACCTCGTGCCTATTGAAATAGGCCAGGTGGTGCGGCTGAACAATGTGTTTTTCGACTTTGATAAATCCACCCTCCGGCCTGAATCGTTTGTAGAGCTGGACAGGGTGGTAAAACTGCTGGAAGAAAATCCCGGTATTGAAATTGAAATGAGCGCACATACCGACAGCAAGGGCTCCGATGAATACAATTTCATGCTCAGCGACAACAGGGCAAAATCGGTGATGGATTATATATTGTCAAAAGGCATTACGCCTTCCAGGATTATTTCAAAAGGATATGGTGAAACCAAACCCGTTGCCACCAACGAAACCGACGATGGAAGACAGTTGAACAGAAGGGTTGAATTTACGATATTGAAGAATTAGTTTATCGTTTATGGTTTGGCGTTTGTGGTTTAAAACCACAAACGCTAAACTATAAACCAGTTCGCATACCATTCTGTTGCCAGTTCGATATCCTGCTGCACAAGTCCATGCCCTGCAGCTAATGTATAATTGCTTACGTTAAAGCCTGCCTGTTTTAACAAACCCACATATGCTTCCGTATCTTCCTTACGTATGGTGCCATCTGCCATACCATTGGTCATAAATACTGGTGTATGCACAGTGTTTTTAAAAGGGGCAGGATTTTTAAACGGCTGCATCGGTCTGAACATAATAGCACCTGCTAAAAAATCGGGATAGAGCGTTAGTAAAGCACCTGCAATATTTGCACCATTCGAAAAACCAAGTGCAATGATCTTATGTTTATCAAAACCTTCTTTTTCAGCAAGCTGGTCAATAAACGACACCATTTCATGCGTCCTGAAATCGAGGTCTTTTTCATCAAAAATACCCATGCCTATCCGTTTGAAAAAGCGTGGCATTCCGTGCTCACTTACGTTTCCGCGCAGGCTAAGGAGGTTTACTTTGTTGCCAAATTGTTTTCCTATCGGCAGCAGATCCGTTTCATCTCCGCCGGTTCCGTGCAGCAGCAAGAGCGTATATGCATTGGCGTTGCCAGATGATTGGTAGATATATTGTAATGGTTGATAGTTCATGATTTGAAATTTGAGATTTACAGCGATACCAGTTTTGACTCTATTTCCTTTCTGTAAGGTTCGTATTGAGCAGGCAACTTAAGGTTGGTTCCCAGTTCGTCCAGCGATTCATCTACTGTAAAGCCGGGATTGTCAGTAGCTATTTCAAACAATACCCCACCTGGTTCACGGAAGTACAGCGAATGGAAATAGTTACGGTCTATTTGCGGAGTAATGTTTAACCCACGTGCAAGTATTTTTTCGCGCATCGCTAATTGGGCTTCATCGTTACTTACCCTGAAAGCAATGTGATGAACAGTTCCTCCTGCTCCAATGCCGCGTTGCTCTGCTGGCAATTCCACCAGGTCAATGATGTTGGCCGTATCAATGCTGTCGGTTGCATACCGGTAGCGGTTAACATCTTTATCTATTAAAGTATATCCAAAAACATCGGTAAGGATAGCGGCAGTAGGTTTTACATCATTCAAGGTAAGCGTTGTGTTATAAAATCCCCGGGTGGCAATATCCGCTTTCACCTCTGTTGTTTCGTAAGGCTTGCGTCCATCTTTCGTTTTTGCTTCAACCAACTCCAGTTTTAAACCATCGGGATCAAGAAAAGTAAGATATTTTTCACCAAACTTCTCAGCAGGTTTATTGTAAATCACATTCTTTTCTTCAAATCTTTTCAGCCAGGAATCAATACTTCCTTCTGGTACCGAATACCCTATTTCGGTAGCCATACCTGCACCTCTCCTACCCTGCCGCACCGCACTTCCCCATGGAAAAAAGGTGAGTATGGTACCGGGAGTACCCTGTTCATCGCCAAAATAAAAATGGTAACTGTGCGGATCGTCGAAGTTTACGGTCCGTTTTACAAACCTCAATCCCAATACCTTGGTATAAAAATCAAAATTGCGTTTGGCATCGCCGGCAATAGCGGTTATATGATGTATGCCTTTTATTTCTTTTGTCATAACCTGTAGTTTTATGATGCAAATTTCCAACCTTGCAGTTCCAAAAGCATTGATCCATGACAAGAAATAAAAAAAGCCGGGAGTCCCCAGCTTTTTGTTGTTTGAAGTTTACCGTTTATCGTTTGCTACACTTCATACCTTACACCTTCTACCCCACCCCTTTTTCTCAGAACTTAAACCCGACAGAAAGCAGCACTGTTCCCGAAGTACTTTTAAGTGAAACCGCGTTAAACTCGCTCACGTCCAGGCGGTAGGGAAAATAACCATCGTTAATGATCTGGTGAATGTATGCCAGGTCTACAAACATACCTTTATGACGCCAGCCCAATCCACCCGTAATATTCATTCTGTTGCTATTCACTGTTTCCTGTGGTCTGTCATCAAAATATTTACTCGTGTAGGGATTGCCGTAATATCCAAAGCCGGCACGCACCATCAGCGTTTCAAATTTCAGCTCACCGCCTACACGCACATTCACAGCATCCTTAAACACATTGTCGATAGTGCCATTCAGCTCTGAGAAATATTCTTTGTCTCCCGCGTCAGAACTATTTTGCGAGTTAAAGGAGTTGCCTTTATAGCTTACATATTCTATGTCAGCAGTAATAAAGCCATGTTGTGCTTTTACATCGCCCGTTGTGCCAAACATATAGGCTAACCCCGCGGCCAAACGCATAGGCGTTCTGTAACGATAATTGTATTCTCCATAATAACCGTCGTTCAAATCAAATGAGCTTTGATATTTGACTCCCTGGTAACCTTCCGTATCTGTTTCAAGAGAAGAGCTATAAGTGTCTTTAAAGGAATACCATGAAGGGCTGTGAAAGCTGATGCCAACCCGCAATGGCTCAATGGGCTTGAACATGATGCCTAATTTAATGCTTGCTCCTACCCCATCTGTTCTTAAATAATCTTCTGCTTTAAAGTAATTGAAATCGTTGTCGGTGTCGTTGGTGGCATCTGTTTCAGTAAATGTGCTGGTGCGCGTAAATCTTAAACTATTGATGTTAAGTGACCCACCTATATAAAAAACGTCGTTGTAATTGCCTGCCAGCCCTATACTAAAATCCGATATACCACCTTTGGTAGAAATTACCTGTTGTTGCCTTACGCCTGTTGGCACACTTGCATTGCTTGCGTAGCCGGTAACATTTCCATCATCGTCGTAGGTAGGGTCTATCAGGTAAGTGTTCAAACCCAGGCTTGCTCCATACGGATAATCCACAGCCGCATTATCGGGATTGGTGGCATTGCCATTGAACAATTGATCAAGGTATTTTTCTGAAAAAGAACTCTGGTTGTTGTTTCCATCCACATAAATCCTGTTGCTGAAATTAGCGGAGCGGCTAATACCAATTCCTAATGCCACGTTCTTCCACTTGCCGCCGCTACGTGAAGGGATTCCATATACCAACCCAATGGGACCATAGGTTAATCCACTTTTGTTATCGGAGGCGGTTCCGCCCCGGTAAGTGCTTTTATTATTGATGAAATTAAAGCCGGGTGTCAATACAAATTCCCCGGTTTTGTATAATCCTAAACCTGCAGGATTTGAGTAAAGCGATGTGATATCTCCTCCCAAAGCGGTTGTAGCTCCGCCAATAGATTGTGCCCTGGCAGTACCTTGCGAGGTAAGCCACGAGTAGCGGATCGCATCTAAGGGTTCCTGGGCAAATGCGCCCGAAATAGAAAGAGCCAAGCCTGCCGTTATAAATGTTTTCCTCATATTCTGTTGCTATTATTATTTAACAAAGGTGCTATACTAAAAAGAGCGGCATAATCCGCTCTTTTATAAAAATCTCAAACAAAAAACTATTCTAAAAAAGATTTAATTATCTACCGCCTCTGCCTGGTCCTCTGGATGGTGCACTTCCACCTCCGCCACCGCTGCTTCTACCGCTACCACTGGAAGGAGAAGGGGAGAAAGACCTGGTTGGAGCGCTGCTCCGGGGCTCGAAACTACGTGAAGGTCTGTTAGACGAACCGTTATCAAACGATCTTCTTGGGCTTGTATTTCCAGATGAAGATCTTGGATTCACATAGTTACTGTTGCCATTCCTGAATACACGCACGGGAGCATTTCTGCCCGAAACGCGTCCTTCGGTATTGCCACGACGTATTCCGTAAGTGCCTAAGTTGTCTCTCCTGGGTGCATAAGAACCAGCAGGTCTTGTGTAACCAGGTTTAGAAATACCGCCGCCCGGATAGTAGCCGTATCCTCCGCCCCAATAAGGATTGTAAAATGAGTACGGGTTATAAAAAGAATTGTATCCAAATCCGAAACCGCCATAGCCCAACCCTAAACCAAAGCCACTTCCATAACCATAATACGGCGAATAAAAGGGACTATAGAAGGATGAATAGGGGCTGTAAAACGAATAGGGATTGTAAAAAGAGTTATATCCAAAAGCGCTGCCACCATAATAGGGCGAATACATTGCATCGTAATAATCCAGCGAAGACCACATAGCGCGATTCCTCACTTTCATTCTTAAATAATTATCCTCACTGGTATAAGCATTACGATCCTGATCTGTCTGCACATTTACATATTCACCATCGCCGGTTTCATCGTAATATCTATCGTCATCGTTATTGTTGTTAGAGGCAACCCTTTGCTGCGGTGCAGGCGAATAATAAACATCGTCGGGGGTTTGTCCGGATCTATACATGGTTGAACAACTACCCAAGCTCACTAAAGCCGCTCCAAGAAGTAAAATTCTAGTGTTCATATTATGAGGGTTTTTAAGTTTTACACGATGAAGTTACTACATTTGCGCAATTCGGCCTGTTAATGTATTCAAAATAGTTGCGAACACATTATAGAAGATTTTATATGTGAGTTGCACTAAACCAGAATACAAGCATGCAAAGTACGGCTTTAATAAAAAGCGTTAGTAAATAAGTATATGAGCAAAGAAATTACATCAAGGCAACAGGATTATTCTCAGTGGTACAACGACCTGGTTATTAAAGGAGGCTTAGCCGATTACTCGGCAGTGAGGGGCTGCATGGTAATAAAGCCTTATGGCTTTACGCTGTGGGAAAACATGCGCGATCAACTGGACAGAATGTTTAAAGATACCGGGCACGTAAACGCCTACTTTCCTTTGTTTGTACCTAAAAGCCTGTTTGAAGCAGAAGAGAAAAATGCGGAAGGCTTTGCCAAGGAATGCGCCATTGTAACGCACTACCGCTTAAAGGCCGATCCTGATAAAAAAGGCAAACTCATTGTAGATCCTGAAGCCAAACTGGAGGAAGAGCTGGTGGTAAGACCTACCAGTGAAGCTATTATCTGGAATACCTATAAAACCTGGATACAATCATACCGCGATCTGCCGATTTTAGTAAATCAATGGGCCAACGTGGTTCGCTGGGAAATGCGCACGCGATTGTTTTTGCGTACAGCCGAGTTTTTATGGCAGGAAGGGCACACCGCTCATGCCACTGCGCAGGAAGCCATTGAAGAAGCAGAAAAAATGCTGGATGTGTATGCCGAGTTTGTAGAAAACTGGATGGCGCTGCCAGTTGTAAAAGGTGTAAAAACACCCAACGAACGTTTTGCCGGCGCATTGGATACTTATTGCATTGAGGCGTTGATGCAGGATGGCAAGGCGTTGCAGGCTGGCACATCTCACTTCTTGGGGCAAAATTTTGCCAAAGCGTTCGATGTACAGTTTCTTACCAAAGAAAACAAGCAGGAATATGTTTGGGCTACCTCCTGGGGAGTATCTACGCGACTGATAGGAGCCTTGGTAATGGCGCATAGCGACGATGAAGGTTTAGTGCTTCCTCCACGTATTGCGCCATTGCAGGTAGTGGTGGTACCAATTTATAAGGGCGACGAACAGAAAGCCTTGATAGATGAAAAAGTAAAAGATCTTTTCAGGGAGCTGAAATTATCAGGTATTCGTGTTAAATACGATGACAATGATAACGCCCGTCCGGGGTGGAAGTTTGCTGAATACGAAAAGAAGGGAGTACCGGTGCGCATTGCCATTGGCGCCCGCGATATTGAAAACAACACGGTGGAGATTGCCCGCCGCGATACACGGGAAAAAACGAGTGTAAGCATGGACGGACTGCCGCTTCGTATTGTAAATCTTTTGGAAGAAATACAGCAGGATATGTTCAACCGCGCCAAACAATACCGCGATGAACACATTACAGCAGCTAATAGCTGGGATGAGTTTGTGGAATTGTTGGATAAGAAGGGGGGGTTTATAGCCGCGCATTGGGATGGCACCGGCGAAACGGAAGAAAAAATAAAGGAACTGACCAAGGCAACCATTCGCTGCATACCGTTAGACAGCAAGGAGGAAGCTGGCAAGTGCATACTTACAGGTAATCCGAGTAAGCAAAGAGTATTGTTTGCGCAGGCGTATTAAAGGAAGGTGGGCGTAAGGTATACGGTGTAGGGTTACAGCAAATCAAAAATCATACATCAGCAATCAGCAATCAACTAATTGATATTGTTCTGTGGCTGGAAAAGCACATGCTTACCTGCCCCTCCGTAAAATATCTGCACATGGTATGCCCCGGATGCGGCATGCAACGCAGCGGTATTGCCTTGCTCAAAGGCGACATTATTGAGTCGATCCGTTTATATCCTGCGTTTATTCCGTTACTGGCACTGTGCATTTTTACCGCAATACATCTGTATGCTAAATTTACCCATGGTAGTAAAATCATTATTGCCTTGCAAACTGTTGTTGTTGCAATCATAACAGTACACTACATTTACAAAATAGTAAACCACCAAATCTTTGTTTAAATGGGCACAGAAGAAACTTCCATTTTTGCACCGCAAACACAACGGTCGTTGCCTAATGCCTCAGCAGTGCTTGCCTTAGGTATAATATCCATTATAAGCTGTTGCTGCTATGGCTTACCGGGAGTGGTATGTTCTATAATTGCCCTCGTATTATACAATAAAGATGCACAATTGTATGCCAGCAATCCTAAATGGTATACCGATTCTTCTTACAAGAATCTAAAAACCGGAAGGATATGCGCCATTATAGGGCTAATACCTTCTATACTGTTTTTACTATTCGTTATTTTCCTGATGATTACCGCCGGCTTTGGTATGCTCACCAACCCCGAACAGTTTTTCAACAATATCTAAGCGTTTATAGTTTTGGGGGGAGGGTTTGAAGTTTTGTTCGTGGATAAACATCCGGGCAAACAGTAACCTTATTGCAAGGCCCGAACTTTATAAACACGGCAGAAAACAAATTAAACTCCTTACACCCTACACCTTATGCCATACACCTTACAATCTTATTGTAAATATGTAAGAAAAGGAACTGCATCAGCAGCAGTTCCTTTTCTGCAGTTCATTACCTTGCTTTAAGGATTTTGATGGGTCTGAAATTTAATCCTTCTCCCTGTACTTGTATGAAGTATACTCCTTGCGGCACGTTTAACCCCAATTTATACTGCCCAATACCTCCCGGCACAGCCCCAAGATTCTTCAACATCACTATTTTTCCGTTTATATCCATTACTTTGATGTAAGCCTTTGACACATTCCTGGTTAAGGATATTTTGAGCGTCACATCATCCGTAAATGGATTAGGGTATGCAACAACGCCATCGTTTCCTGTTTCAGGATTTACAACCTGCTCTGTATCTGGTCTCTGCCTGAACACTTCTCCAGCTTCTATGCTGGCGTTGCTGGTGCGTTTAGCGCCTGATATTACCAGTGCACCTATATAGCCGAACGAACCGGTTTCACCTTTGATAGTGATCAGCACTTCGCCATTTTCATCGGCATATACATTTTCCAATGTTACAGTTTCTGTAGTATTCTGGTTGGCTTTGAGCTTGGCTACCTTGCCATTGATATAATAATGTACAATGCGGGTAGAGGTACCGGTACGGCTGGCAAAGAACAGGAAGCTGTATGCCATGTTCTGCGACAGTCCGCCGATCCTGAGTTCAGCTGTTTGTCCAACGTCTATCCACCAGGTGGCACGTATCACATTATCGGGGAATACACCGCTGTTGGTACCGGTGTTTTCTCCACCACCATTTACTCCACTGAAGCCAGTGCCTACCGTCATGTCTATGCCGGAGTAATTGCCCTCATCGTTGCGGAGGTTGGCATAAATATCTTCTTCCACAGGATCTTTAGCGGTATTGTTCCACGGCAACGGTGCAGGGTTGTCGCGGTTAAAGTTGATGTATACAGAGAAGGCAAAGGTAGCTGCTGACACTATATTGCTATAGGGTGAGTTGCTGCCACTGAGCACAGATCTTACTTTATAGAAATACTCTTTGTTGGTCAGCAAGCCGCCATCAGTAAACGTATTGTCTGATGTGGTACCCGCTAAAGTATAACTTCCGTTTGATGCAGTAGCACGGTACACTTCAAACGTACCACCGTCTACCCGGTTGTTCCAGGTTAGACGTATAGCATCCTTGGCAACACCGTTGGCTCTTACATTTTCAGGAGCTGGCAGGGAGCTCGAAGTAGTGTACTCCTGTATAACAAGAGCATTGATATATGAGTACGATGAACCTGAGCCACGCGATACTGTAAATTCAATTTCGCCGGAAACAGGAGTGAGATCGTTTATTTGCACTGTTTTGCCGGAATTGGCCGAAGCGTTCAGCGTTACGTTTTTAGCTCCAACAGAGAACAAGGTATTACGGCTATCGGTGGCATCCACGCTTGCCAGGAAGATCAGGCTGTAGCGTTTGGTTGCATCGGTAGACAAACCAGAGATCTTTATCCTGTTTACGTTGCCACGTCCTTCGTAGAAGTTGGTCTCAATCACACTGTCGCGGTAAGCGCCGGTATTGTTGCCACTGATAGCGCCTGTAGTGGCTGCTCCCTGCCATGCATCCAGCAAGGTAACACCAACGGTTGTTGCCGCACCTATATCATTTTTCAGATTGGTAATGGCGGCATTGGCTGTGGGCGCCTTGCTAAAGTTATTCCAGATGCCAGCTACGGGGTTGGCCTGGTTAAAGTTCACATACATAGAAGAGCTGTTCTTGTCTGTTACATGAATGCTGATGTTCTCTGAAACAGAAGCGCCTTTGTCATCGCTGGCAGTAATTGCTACTCCTCTGAATGCACCGATGTTGCCTGCTGCGGGATTTATATGCAATGTGCCCTGTCCTCCTCCGTTATCGGTAAAGATTACAAACGAAGGCAGGTTTGATGCCGAAAGGGTGATGACATCGGCAGCATCGTCAGTAGCAGTGACATTGACATTGATTGTTTGCTCAGTTTTTACAAATACGTCAGCCAAATTTGCAAAAGAGGGTGCCTTGTTGGGAATAGTCACTTTTATCACTTTCGAGTTTGAACCACCAAAATTGTTCTTCGCCCGCACCATGTAATAATAATTCTTACTTCCTACAACACTGGCATCCGTGTACGATTGAAGGGTGTCATTAGTTACTCCGGGGTTAAGCAGTACATAAGGACCCATTAATGCATTTGCCCTGTATACTTCGTAGGTAACGGCATTGTAGGCAGTATTGGTCCAGGTGAGTTTTACTCCATCGTCTTCAATTACCGCTACCAGGTTTTGCGGCTTGGATGGAGCAGTCGAATCTTCGAATAGCGTTTCTATTACCATGGCGTTTAGGTAACCATAGGGGGCTACGGTACTGCCCCGGGCTATGTTAAGCGTTAATACACCACCTGCATCTGGCCGCAGATTCGGTATTTCAACCGTATTTTGAGTGTTGGCCCTAGCGTTAAGCGAAACACTCTGCCCTTTAATAGTGTATACAGCAATGTAATCCCTGTCGTCTTTGTTATGGCTTCCAAAAAGAATAAAACTGTATCGCTTGTTCATATCCAAACCGGAAATCTCCATGTTCTTGGGAATACCACCTACCCGGTAATAGGACCTCATGACGCTGTCCGGAAATACTCCTGAGTTATTACCAGTGTTCATACCAGTGTTGGCAGAGGCGAAACCTGCGTCGACGATCTTGATATTGATACCAGAATTTACGCCCTTATCGTTTTTAAGATTGGAGAAGGTAATGCCTCCGGTGGGAGCGCTGTTGGTATTGTTCCATTTACTGCCAGGGCCAGGGGCGGGAACAGTAGTACTAGCATCGTTAAAATTCACATACACCCGCTCTGGAATGATTGGCGTTTTATTCACTTTTATAGTAAAGTACACGGTATCTTTCCCGTTTTTGCCGTCGTCAATGCCAATGAGAGGTTTGTAGGTTCCGGCATGCGAATATTGAGGCGCTATCGTAAAAGTAACTGTACGGTTGCTGATAGCTACCTGCACAAAATCGGGCAGGCTTACAAACGACCACAGCAACTGATCCGATGCATCATTATCTGTGGCAGTTACACTGAACGTTGCAGTATCCTCTTCATTCACCGTTACGTTGGCTATTGGCGGAATAACGGGCTGGTAATTGCTATTAACCATCAGGCTAAAAATCAAAGTAGAAGTATCCCCTTGTGGATTGGCTGCTTTTATCGTGATATTGTTATAAGGTCCCTGCTGCGTTTCGGAAGGGTTAAAGGTAATTACACCTTCACCATTACTGGTAAGTGTAAACGATCCGAATGCTGGCAGATTTTGCACCCATACCGTTAACGGGTCGGCTGTGCCGTTAGTGGCTTTAACCGGTACATGGAGCTGGCTGTTGAAGCGCATGTACTGGTTCTCAATTACATTCAACACGGGCACGGCGCCTGAAGTTCTTGCGCTGTCTTCGTTGCTGTAATCAGATTCTCCGCCAACGCCTACAGCTCTTACCTTGTAATAGAACAGCGAATTGGGATACAATGCTGTATCGGTATATGAAGCGGCATTGCCTGGCAATTCGGCAAACAGCAGGAAATTCTGGTTGTCGCCATACGAGCGGTATACTTCATATTTGGTGGCGCTTGTGCCGGCATTGTGTACCCATACGAGTTTGATGGTGGATGAGTTGTATCCAAATGCGTCCAACGCCGTGGGTGCTGCAGGAGCCGGAGGCGCTGCAGGAGTGGTAATACTTAATGGCTCTTTGCCCAACACGCTGGTGGGAATCACCTGTTTATTAATATTGGAGCCGCTGGGTCCCTGGTAGCTCACCGACAATACTTCTGTTGCTTCTGCCGCTTCAAAATAAGTTACTGTAATAGGATAGGTTCCGGCATTAAGACTTTTTGTGCCCGACTTTTCTGAAGTGCTGTGTTTGCCATCGTAGTTGACAACAACGTTGCTTTCAGAAAAACCGCCTATATATAATTTCGCGCCCTCGTTACTTGTAATATAAAAAGTGTAGGTTCCATTGGTGGGCACGGTAATGGTACCATCAAACTTCACCGCAAAATTATCGCTCCGGTCTTCCATACCCAGTGTAAAAATTCCCACCCGCCCCGTTTTAGCGGGTATCAACGAGTTGAAGGCCGGAAGCACGGACAAAGCAGAGGTCTCGTAATAAGCGTAATCCACTCCACTGCCGCTTCTGTCAAACGCTGACTGACCGTATTGGTTGATGGCTCTGATTTTATAAAAATATTTAGTGCCGCCCTGTACTGTAGAGTCGGTAAAACTGGTTGCATTGGCCGGCAGCACGGCAATAGTTTGAAACTCTTCAATAGCATTCAATGAACGGAATAGTTCAAAGTTGGTTTCGTTATTGCTATTGTCTGTCCAATTGAGTCTAACTTTGTTGTACGACTGCGCGATAGCTGTTAATCCCGAAGGTACATTGGGTGCCGATCCGCCGGAGCTAACCGCAGGATCTATAAATACCTCATCAGGCAAGGATACAAAATCAGCACTACCTGGGGTTTTCCATAGAACACTTATTACATCTCCTCCTCCTTTCTGGAAAAAGGTAATGGTGATAGGGTAAACACCGGCATTCAAGGTAATCGTTCCGTCTTTACTTACAGATCCATGAAGCCCGTCGTTGTTCACCAACGCGGTGGCACTGGCGCTATAGGGTTGACCAATGTACAGTTTGCTTCCGTCATCAGAAGTAGTGCGGAAGGTATAATTGCCGTTGGATGGAACCTTAATATACCCTTCCCACAAAAAGGCATAGTTCTCGGTTTGGGTTTTGGGAGCGAGTGTTACGTTGGAAACAACGCCGGTTTTTGATGGCGTTAACGTATTAAAGTCGGGCAGCGCATCCCATGAGCCGAGGTAATATTTGTAACTGATGCCTTTTAATATGGTTTGTGCAGACACCTGGTTGC
>JBQCGX010000108.1:0-66640 GCA_051955255.1 Agriterribacter sp.
CACCAATTATTTTTAAATTTTTTTGTTGTTAAATCTTATTTTGTTTTTTTAAGAACTTCTGTTTTTTTTGAAAGCGGGTCTCAAAGATAGGCAGGTTTTGTTCGCAGCAAAATATTTTTTGAAAATAACTTCCCCCCAAACGCCCAAATGCCCGTTTATACTGCAATAGAAGCCATAATTTTTTTTACAGCCTGCACCCTTTTCGCCCAAAACGATGATCAAACATCGAAATTTTCCGACAACATCTACCCAACCAGGTCCGGCTCAAAACCAGTATAAACAAAAAAAGCAACCATGAAATACTGTTACCTTATCCTTTTTGCCCTGTATTTTTCAAAATCGGCAACTGCCCAATGCGACGCCGGTTTTACTTACACCATATCTGAACCGTTTGTTTTTTTCTATCCTTCCGATTCCTCAGCCGGCAAAAACCATTTTTGGTATATGGGCGACGGAACGGAGCAAACCACACTATCTCCCCGGCAATCATATTCTCCGGGAACATACCAGGTAAAACATGTGATATCAGATACCATCCTTCAATGCAAAGACTCTGTTACACAAGAAGTTACAATAAACTACGAACCTCAGTGCTATGGCAGCTTCTATTATAGTCGAAGCCCGGCCGATCCCAATCGTATTACCTTCTACCCTTCTGTATATGCCTACGGCACCAACATTACCCAATTAACCTGGAGTGTAAATGGAGCTGCGATTTCTGGCAGCAGTAATGAATGGGAGTATAGTTTTTCACCACCCTCGCAATATGTTGTCGCCCTTACAGTAAGCACTGCGGGTGGCTGCTCTTCGATCTATACCGATACGATCATTACGTACAGGCAATGCGGGTTTGATTTCGATTATGAAGCAAGGGTGCTTCCCACTAACGCCAGGGCAATTATGTTCGAGCCGGTTCCCCGCGACCCGTCGCTCCGTTACAGCCTTACCACAATGGGAACTGTTTTCCCCTGCTGTCAGTACAACACATTTTCGGAGCCGGGCAGTTATACTGTTACGATGGTGGCTACCGACTCCATTACCGGTTGTTTTGATACCATCACCCATGTAATTGCAGTGAAAGGAAATGCATACGATAGTTGCACAGCAGCATTGAAGACAACGGAAAAGACAAACGGGCAATACCAGCTAGCGGCAATCAGCAACCAGCAGGTTACCGGGCAGTACTGGAAAATTTGCGATGCCCGCGGTGTCTGCGATTCGATGCTGCTTTCCTCCGGGGCATCTGCTTCCTATGGTTTTAAGGATACGGGATATTATACCATTCGGCTTGCAATCATTACGCAAACAGGCTGTACCCGGGAAGTGGCGGATATCGTGCATGTAGAGAATACAGGTGGTGCTACCGGCATGCGGTTGTCTTCGTATCCCAATCCGGCTCAAAATGAAACAACAGTATATGTTGATGTGGATCAGGCCGCACCTGTTACAGTTGCAGTTTACAACAATACAGGAAAGATTGTCTACAACAAATCTACCCACGCATTGGCAGGAAAAAACAAAATTGCTATTCCGGTTCAGTCATTGCCCAAAGGACAATACTATGTCACCATCCAGGCTGGTGGTCGTAGCTGGAAAAGCGTGTTCCAGAAATTGTAACCTATAGGTAAAGAGGAAAGCTTGGCCGTATTGGCTCTGGATTGAAGTAAGATCAGGCATTTTCCCGAACAGGATAATTGACCCGGCATAAATACAAACCGTGCCCCGGCACGGCGAAGTCCGCAACAGTGCAATCCTTTTTTTCTATAATGGCGCGAAATGTGGGCAAATCTATCTTTCCCCTTCCTGCCTGCAACATGGTGCCCGTTAGCCCACGCACCATTCCACGCAAAAACCGGTTGGCTTTTACGTAGTAAACCAGCCCGTTCTCATCTTGCTGCCACTCGCTTTCTATGATGTTGCAATGGAAGTTTTTTACCTGGGTATTGCGTTTTGAAAAGCTGGTAAAGTCTGTGTATTCTTTGATCAGGGCAGCAGCTTCGCGCAGTTTTGTTATATCGAGCGGATAGGGATAATAATAGGCCCTCCCCTGGAGAAACGGATTTTTTTGATGGTATACAAAATACCTGTACTCCCTGCTCACGGCATCGAAGCGACAATGAGCATCGGGCGATACGGCAACGATGCCTTTAACAGCTATATCGGGCGGCAGTATTGCATTGATATTATACACCACCTTTTCGGATATATCGTGTTCAAAATCGAAATGAAAAAAATTCTGCAAGGCATGCACGCCTGCATCGGTGCGGGATGAACCAGTTAAAAAAAAATCCTGCCTGAAAAAAATCCCCAACGCTTTTTGAAGTTCCGATTGCACGGTAACGGCGTTCTCTTGTACCTGGAAGCCGGCATAAGCCGCCCCATGATATGTTACTTCAATAAAGTATCTCGGCATTATTATGCATTCAATTGCCGCAAAAGTAGGGAAAAGGAGTAAGGTGAAGGGCGTAGGGAATAAGGTGTAGGGTATAGGGTAAAGGGAACAGACAGCTTTAAGGCTGATAGCTGACCGCTCACCCCTATCTCTTCACCTGGTCGCTGAGTATTTCATCTCTTACTTTCCTGCCTTCGAGCAACCTGATATACCTCAAGGCAAGTTTGTTGTTATACTGTTCGTAAGCTTTTTGTGCCCATGCAATCGCCTGGTCAAGCTCTCCGTTTATTTCGCAGATGATGGCCATGTTGTAACAAGCCCTGCCAGCCACTTTGGCTTTAGGATTGCTTGTTTCTTGTTGCCATATGTCAGCAGCGCCATCCCAGTTGCCGGTTTGTGCTTTACGACGTGCCGTTCTGAACTGATCGGTTCCTCTAACGTAATAGTCCCGCGTTACCCGCGAACGGTAAGGCACTATTCGCAATGCATAGGCTTCGCCGGCCTTGGCACCTGTTTCCTTAACGGCATCTTTACGTGCCAGCAGTGCAGCGGCAGCGGCAGCAGGGTTGATTCCTTTGCCATAAAAATTCAAATGACTTGTTATAGGGAATTCATCCAGGATGATCCTGCCAACGGGATCGTATATGCGCCAGCCGGTTTTTACCAGCGTATTCATGGTAGCCGTATGTTCAATGCCGGGTATTTTACCCAACGGCGTTGGTATGGTTACAGGGCTTGCATTGTAGCTCACCTTTGAATCGGTATCAAATAATTCCAGTACAAAAAGTGCATCGGCCTGGTTTTCTTTACACAGTTGCTCAACTTCGTCCCAGCTTAAGGCCGGGGGGAAAATGCCGGGAGCACTGTTGTGCAGGTTTGCAGAAGGAACCGAAATTACATTGGTAAACCGCTCGTTTTTGAGCAGCGTTGCTGCCAGCCCCTCCATACTGGATTTTGCGCCTTCTTTATCAAGCGCAGCTCCTTCGAGTGAAAATATCTTGTCTGCTACTTCTATTACTTTATTACGGGGATCGGTTTCGCTGCGGTTTACTACAGCAACCTGCTTGATATGGGAGGGCAGGGTTACGGGAGCCGGTTCTACTACACTGATATGCACCCATTCGGTGGATGCGCAGGACGAACATGCGGCAACGATAAGTACCAAAAGGTAAAGATTTTTCATATCGGGATTTTATAGGCGAAGAACTTCGCCTACCCTTAAACGAAAAACCCGTTTAGGATAGTATGCTGCTGTTGCCGGCAGTTTCGCCCTCTATCGGTAATATAACCTCTACAGTAGTGCCTTTGCCGGGCTCACTTTGAATGTGATAGTCCCCTCCCATTCCCAATGCACGCTCCTTCATCCCTAATAAACCGAGTGTTTTCAACGATCCTTTGCCAGGGTCGAAACCTTTGCCGTTATCGGTAATGGTCATAACTACCTTGTTGTTTTCCTTTATCATGCGAATCAGCACTTTTCCCGCTTCCGAATGCCTCGAAACATTGGTAAGCGACTCCTGGAGTATGCGGTACAAAGCGGTTTTGCGCTCATCGGTCAGCTTCAGCTCCTGTTCCGGCAACTGCACTTCGGTTCGTACGCCCGACCGGTTTTCAAAGTCTTTAATGTGCCATAACATGGCTGCCTTTAACCCCAGGTCATCGAGCAGCGCCGGTCTTAACTCAGAAGCAATCCGGCGTACAGCCTTAACCGTATGGTCTACCATCCCAAGCGTTTCGCTGATCTTTTTCTTAATAGTAACATTACCATCCGGGATGCGTTTGTTGATCCACGAGATATCGATCTTCAGTACCGTGAGTAACTGCCCAAGTTCATCGTGTATCTCATGCGATATGCGCATTCGTTCCTCTTCTCTTACTTTTTGAAGATATTCGGTCAGTTCCCTGATCTCATCATAAGATTTCTTCAATCGCTCTTCCGCCAGGTATTGCTCTGTTACTTCTTTTGCTAACACCAGGCGTGCGGGCGCATCTTTGTAGTAGATATCATGCGTCATAATATCAGCATAGATAGTAACGCCTTCTTTATTCTGGTGCCGCCACACGCCTGCATGATGCAAGCCACGGAAATTAAGGTTGAGCTGTGCCTGCATTTTTGGAAGCTCCTGCGGAGAAAGCAGATCTTTTATATCAAGCGCCAGAAACTCGCGCCGGCTATACCCGTATTGCTGCAGGCAGGCACTGTTCACGTCCATCACCTTGTATTCCGGCAGGCTGAGTATCCACATGGGAAGCGGGTTCTTTTCGAAAAGCAACTTATAGTTCTGCTCAGACTGCTTCAATCTTTCTTCAGCCTTTTTGCGCTCAGTAATATCGATGCCGCTTCCTAACAAGCAGGGCATACCGTTGTATTCAATAAGAACGGCCTTAAAGTAATAGGAGGTCCGCTCGCCGGTTTTACTTAAAAAATCAGCTTCTGCATCGTTCGACCCTTTTTCAAAAACAGTGGCAATTCTCCCTGAAATATATTCTTTCTCATCATCGGGAAACAATTGAACGGGATGCATCACTGCAATTTCGTCGGAACCATAACCAGTTACTTCCTCCAGCTTTTTGTTCCAGCGAATAAATTTTCCGTTAACGTCGTAAAAATAAAATACTCCGGGGAGGCTGTCAATGAGTTTATCTGCCAGGATGCGGGCTTCTGCCACTTCCTGTTCTCGTTCTCGCTGCCGGGTAATGTCGCGCATAAAAACAGAAAGTCCATTGGCAGAAGGATAGATATTACTTTCCAGCCACAAATTTGAAGGCTTATAATGGTCGATATTTTGCACGTGCTTTTGGGTATGCATGGCAGCTTCAAAAGCTTTGTGGGTAGGCGAACCCACTGATTCAGGGAAAACATCCCACACACATTTGCCTATCAGCTCAGCAGGGTCCTTATGTATCATTTCTCTCGCTCTCTCATTTACATAGGTGTAACGATAGTCTTTATCCAAAGCAATAAATCCATCGGTTACACGCTCAAACATATCAGTCAATTCTTTTGTCTTATCCTTTACCTCTCTTTCCAACGACTCGTTGAATGTTTGTAACTGCCGTTCCAGTTTTTTGCGTAGTGTAATGTCGCGTACAAAGCCAACAAAAAACTGCTGGTTATTAATGACGAGTGAAGATATGCGCAGAGATACATCCAATGTTCTGCCATCCTTTGTAAGCGCGGGCATATCAATGGTATCTCCGATAATTGTGCCTTTTCCGGTGGATAAAAAGCGTTGAATTCCCCGGATATGCGCCTCTCTGTATTCAACAGGAATGATCATGTCTGCAAGCAATCGGTCCATTGCTTCGTGCTTGGTCCATCCAAACAACAGCACTGCCTGCGAATTCCACCTGCGCACTTTTCCTTTTTCATCTATCATAATAATGGCCTCGGGCGCTTCTTCAAAAATAGTGCGGGCCTGCACTTCGGCATCCAGCAATGCCTGCTCGGTTTGCTGCTTTGCAATATCTCTTTTGTTGAATAAAAAGGCATAGTATGCCACAAATGCCACCAGTATCACCACGATGGAAAGCACATAATATACAAACCCATGCTCAACATTGTACTGCCCGTCGCGGTAGCCAGACAATGCGATGATGCCGAATACGGAAGGAATAATAATAGAAGCGGGAATGAGCACACGCGTTAAAATGCCGCCTGTTAGTGAACTTGAAAACAATGCCATCAATCCAACAGACGGACTAAAAAACAACACTGCCAAAGCAAACAGCACAAAACACATTCCGCTGGGCAACGCCATTGGTGTGGAAAGTATGATGCCATACATTTTTTCTGCCTTGTATAAATAGCCGAGCAATGCCAACAATCCCAGCACCAATAATGTAAGGGCTACAATTTGCGCGGGCAACAGGGTGCGGCGTTGCAACAAATGCGTAAGCAGCAAGGCAACGGAGGCAAGAATAAAACCAAGCGATACACTGGGAGCCATCCGGGTAAAGGGCATGGCCTGCCCGATATTTTTATCGCCGTAAAGAAAGATATCTATCGCATCGTTCCATTTAAAAAGACTGGCGCCAAGTTTAAAAGAAATAACCATCAGCACCAATACCACGATGGCATACCCTCCTGCAACGTAGTGCCTTTTTCGGGAAGCAAGTAAATAGAAGGCTATAGATATGAGTATAAAGCTCAATGCAGTTAGCGGATACATGGCAGTAACCGGTGCGCCCAGTGTTTTTAATGCAACCACATTAAAAAACCAGCCTGTAAGCACAAATGTTGATATGGCACAAATAACCGCTACCAGCCAGTACGACCATTTATATAATTTTTCCTGTAATGTTATATTTGCGGGTAATGTCATAACAAGAGTGCTCTCCCTGATCGCTCTCATCATAAGTGTTGACATATTAGCACACCGCAGAAATTATACCCGACGAACCGGCCTGAAACCTATAAGTAGCATGATAGTATAAGGCAGGTACGGGTGACCAGAATATGACGAAATGAACTTTTTATATCAAGGGCTAGTGAAGATCGGAAAACATCTTTTAAACAAAAAACATTTTTCAAAAAAACTACGGCAACGTATAACCGCAGTTACAGGAAAATAAAAGCGTGGGACGTTGCCGGAATTCGAAGCAGTACTTAACTATATTTGAAAACGCTCAATTGTTTTAATGGTTTCATCTTACTGCATAGCACTCCTGATCATCGTACCGGGTATGGTGTTGAGCATATGGGCAAAAAAGTTAACTTCCGCAGCAGCTGTCGCCGGCGGCATAAGCGCCTTCGTAATATTTGCTGCTACCGGTATGACCGGCATTGCATTGCTGGCAGCCTTTTTTATAATGGGTGTAGCAGCCACTACCCACCATTGGAAAGAAAAGCAACGGTATGGGCTTACCGATAACGAGAAGGGTGCCAGAACATCGGGACAGGTATTGGCGAACGCCGGCGTTGCAGTTATCGTTTCCATACTGGTACTTTTGAACCGGCTAGGATTGCACACAGGACTATTGATGGTAGCAGGCAGCTTTGCTTCTGCCGCTGCAGATACTGTATCGTCGGAAATGGGCAATGTTTACGGCCGCAGGTTTTACGATATTCTTTCGCTCAAAAAATCAACCAGGGGCATTAATGGCGCTATTAGCCTGGAAGGAACCCTGGCGGGAATGGCTGCTTCTTTTTTGATGGCATTTATTTATTACATCGCAGGCGGGCAGGAGACAGCTCACATTCCAATCATTGTGGTTGCGGGAACCATTGGCAATATTGCCGACTCAGTGTTGGGAACAACTTTGGAAAACCGAAAACTTTTATCCAACAATGCGGTAAATTTTCTAAACACTGGTGTGGGAGCCGGTGTTGCTTTCCTGCTCTATTGGCTGTTGATGGGTTAGACCTTCATTTACTGGTTTGCTTTTTGTACACCTTTACATAATCTATCACAAACACATCGGGAAATACTGTTTTAGACAGATCTTTTATTTCATTGGGCAATTCCATACTGAGTATAACGTATTCATCTGTTTTGGAAATGCCCTGGGTTATCTCATAAAATTTATACCCATCTACATAAAAAATGTATTTCTCCGGCGTCCACTCCAATGCAAAAAGGTGAAAGCCCTCTCCCACTCCTTTCAAATAACTTTGCATGCCGCGTGTAGTGTGTTGATTGGCACCGTAAGGCCCCCAATGAACATTATGCGATACGATATCGGGACCTAGTTTTCTAAAGCACTCCATAATGTCTATTTCCGCTCCGTTCACTGCCGGATCATCTCCGCCTGAAAGTCCCGGAGATTGAAGCCAGAAGGCACCCCATACTCCGGGCGAGCGCTGCAATTGAGCCCGGCATTCAAAATATCCGTAAGTGGTCATGAATAAGTCCTGCGATCCCACAGCGCCAATCATCATGCTGTCGTTGCGTTTTATGGCATGCAGCTTCAGATAGCCGTTGCCGATAGTAACCGCCTCCTCCGAAACAAATCCCGTTGCCCTGGCACCAATACCACGTATCCGCCATTTGGTAGTATCCAGTTGGCTGCCTGTAAAGTCGTCCTGCCAGTACAATTGATAGCCCAGGATTTCCGGAGTGTATTGTTTGTTTGAAACAGGCCCCTGCGGAGGGCGTTGTGCAGCGGCACTGCACGACAGTAATACCAACCCGGCCAGTAAAAAAAAGAATTTCATGTTGAAATGATTACCACATGATAGAGCGCAAGCAGATAACATGATACTATGCGAAAGCAGGAAGGGAGTATTATTTTTTGAGATCGCTGTTAAACATCCAGCGCTTGCCAAACTTGTCCGTCAGGGCTCCGAACAAAGCACCCCAGGGCTTTTCGGTAAGGTCTTCATATACTTTTCCACCTTCGGACAAACTTTTGAAAATTGATTTTATTTCCGTTGCATTGTCGTTGTTGATGGAGAGCGTAATATCGGCGCCAATACCAAACCCATCTTTGCCAACCATATCCGAACCCATCAGCACCCAATCAATACCCGCAAGCATGCTGTGCATAACCTGGTGCTGCATACCTGCCGGGCATTGCGCAGCCAGCGGGGTTTCGGCAATCGTTTGAATACTCAGCTCTCCGCCAAGGCAACGTTGATAAAACAACATTGCTTCTCTGCAATTGCCATTAAAACTGAGATAAGCATTGATCTGTGTCATGAGCTACAATTAAGGACCGGGGTATTTGCAACAAAAATAGAACAATGCCAGTCCTTTAATAATGGCTGTTTGCGACAGAATAAGGGTGAGGAGCGACAGAGGCAAAGCTGTGGTAAGTGATGAAAGGTCAAAGGTGAAAGACTGAGGGCAGAAGAAAAAGTGCTGCCTTTTTACTTTTGCCTTGCGCCCCTGCAACATGAAACATGCAACCTGTTATCACAACTCCTTCAACCAGGCTTGTATAAACGCAGTTACCGCGCCGTTTACTTCTTTACCGGAACGATAGATCGCCTTCCATTTGAGCGATTGCTTTTCGTGTGCGGGATTTACAAATTTCCTTCTTCCATATTTATCAGGCGGTGTAAGTTGCGCGTTAAAATCTACGGTGGCAGCTATATCCAGGTATTCCTTCAACCTGTTTTTGATAGCCGCTTTATGATCGGCAGGATATTTTTTCTCCCATAAAGTTTTGTTCGGTGTTGGATCTTTCGAAGCGTCCAGTTGTTTTTTTGCATCATGGTAGGTCTTCTCCATTACATCCAGAGTGCCTGCAGGCATTTGTTTGTTCTTTCTTAGTTCAGCCAACTGCTTTCCCAATTCGTCTATACTTTGCTGTTGCTCTTTTATTTGTTCCGCATCGGGTCTCCAGGGTTCCTGTACAGGTTTTGCGGCTTCTCTCTTTTTCTGATACAACTCGGCGAATTCCGGACCGGAGCAATAGGTTTTAATATAAGCGCAAAGCTCCTTTGCAGCGCCCACCTTATCTCCCTGTATAATGCCTGGCAACTGTTTCGTGTATGGGAACCTGAAACTTTTCAATTGCTGATATGCATCATTGCCCTCTCCGGCATCGGCTTCGCTCACCGGCTTGTTTTCAAAATCGCCCACTATGTTGGAAAGAATGTATTGCTGCGCTGTTTGCGGCTGCAACCCCAGCCTGGCAATAATATCATCCGCCAATGCAAAAGCGGTTAACAGTAACAGTGTACCTGATAATTTCATTCCCTTTTTTTTCATGTTATTTATTTTTTTGCGTGAAAAAATCCAGGAATAGCCCGGAGCTGTTCATTCAACCCGATGAATAAAAGCTCCGGACATTTTCTCCTGTAATAGACACCGTCCTCTCATGATGTGTGTGTAAGCTGTTCAATTAAATATTATTGCTTCATTATTTTGATTTGCTGTTGTACATCTTTATTGCTGTATTGCAGTATGTATACGCCGCCGGGCAATCCTCCCAGGTCGATTACAGTAATATTTCCTTTTGTGCTTTGCGTACGTGCGAGCTTTCCATCAGGTGCAAATACTTTCACCATACCACCTGCATCTGTTCCGGCTACAGTAAGCATTTGCCGTGTTGGGTTTGGATATGCCCGGATTAAAACCTCGCTACTAAATTTTACCACCTGCACGGCGGAGTAAGTATATGTTCCATCCAGGTCTACCATTTTCAGGCGATAATAATTCATGCCGCTGCTTACTGAACGGTGCGTATACTCATAGCTGTGAGTGCCGGCACTGTTGTTTGCCCGTACAGATCCTATGGTTGCAAACCTTTGCCCATCAGTACTGTGCTCAATTTCAAAACTGCTTGTATTTACTTCGTCGGTTGTTTGCCATTGCAACACAGATTGCCTGTCTCTTGCAGTGGCAGTAAACTTCAACAGTCGAAGTGGCAATGCAGCGTTTACACTTGTAACTGTAAAGGGAGAGAAACTTGTATATCCGGACTGCACCCTGGTGAACCTTCCCAACGAATCGGTGAGTGCAGCACCCAGATCGCCCAACTGCCATGCAGTGGTGTAATGCGCCGTCCTGGAATTTGCCCTGTCGAATGCAGGCTGCTCATCCTGTTCATTCCAGAGGAAAGTAATGGTTGCATCGCTTCCACCGGGCGTTTGCTCATCAATAAACCAGGTGCGGTTCACATTTCCTGTTTTCACGGTATCGCCGCTTGCTCCATTCTGTAACACATAGGAAGCCACTCTTACAGAGAAATTATCAGCGGTTCCGTTGTTGCGGATCTTCACAAAATTGCCATGGCTTGTATCTGCCGCCACCGGGAAGATGTTTTCAGTATTGTTGTTTACGAGTTTCAGTTTTCCGGCACCGTTGGTTACAATAAAATGAGCGGCGTCGAGGTTGAGTATAGTGCCATTCACCGTAAGGTCATAATCCTCTAATAACAGTTTGCCACCAATCCATCCTGGTATATCATCCGGAATACCTTGCTTCATATCCAAATTGCCATTTACAGTAAGGCTTTTAGACATAGGCAACACTGTAGAGAAAGAAAGGGTATCGGTGTTGTTTTCCATATTGTATTCTATAGGCGTACAGTTTACAATTTGCGCAATCACTCTTCCTTTCAATACATCGAAGTACATTTTCTTAGTCACGATTGTATTAGCGCCTGCACTGAGCGTAAACGAAGTGCTGTCTATACCGCGCAATCCGCCATTCTGGTCAAGGATCATGAAACGTACCCAGGCTGCGCCATCCACCGTTCCGTTATTGATGACGGAATAAGATATGGTTACACTGTCGCCTGCAGAAAATCCATTGGGATTGAATTTAATGGAATGCTCAAACCTTTTTGCCATATCCGGTGCTTCGCCTACGATCAATGTTCGGGTGGCTTCGTTGTTCCATTCGTTTTCTTCCGCCATTGTCTTAGCCGGGTCCACAACAATTTTCATCACTTTTACACCCTGCGACAGCGAGGAGTAAGTGAGGGTAGCCTGCACCGTGGTATCCTTACCCGGCTGTATTGCGTTAAAAGGAACATCATCTCCCAATTGCACATCGTCTACAAAAAACCTCATGACGTTGGGCGTTGTAACTTTTCCACCCGAATTGCGCACCGTACCCACAATGGTAATGTTCTGAGCCGGTAGTGGATTGAGACTGCTGGGCGAAACAAATTGAGACAATACTTCCAGGTCGGGCTTACTATCGGTTACGCGTATATGGTAGAGTCCTGCATTGTTGCTTTCGTCTCCTTCGCATACTGTGTTCAGAGAGTCGGCCACTACCCGCACCACAAAATCTCCTGTAGCACTGAACGTATGCGAAAAGGCACCATGAGCTGCATAGGCAACACCTGCTTTTACATTTGCGATTGTTTCTGCTGCTATTTCAACGCCGTTCAATAAATAATGCACCTGCACATTCGCAGCATCTCTTATACCCATATTGCGTATTGCCGGGAAGAAGTTGCCTGTATTGTTTACCCGCACAATAGCCGGGTTAGCAGCCGAGCCGGTTTCATTGGGCAATTGGAAGGGCGTTAGATCAGCGCTGAGCGGAATGCTTTTTTTGTTGTTGCTTTCAGATGATTCAGCAACAGTATTATCGCTGTCTACAAACACTTCCAGCACATCGCCGCACGTATTGCTGTTGCTGGTTACTGTATAGGCATCGGATGTAACCGCTACAGCACCATTTTCACTTAGGTTAGATACGTTCTTTTTAGCCCCCACCTGCGCGCCATTAACTGCAAACCGCACGTTGAAACTACCGGTGGCCTTGCCTATATTTTTGATGACGGCGATAAAGCGGGTGCTGGCTCCACTGTTCATCAACGAGGGCGATGCAGTTACATCTGTTATAGAAAGATCCGGCGCTACCACCGTGATGGTGAATGTGAACGTATTATTGGTTTCATCTGTCTCTGTTATCTCCCCATCAGCATCAATTACAATGGTTATAGTGTGTACACCTGGCGACAGCGTGGGATCAGAAAAACTGATTGTTTTAACAGCGCCTCCGGCAAGAGAAGAGATGGTTTCTGTTTTGATCAGCGATCCTCCGTCGAATATTTTCACCACATGGCTTCCCGCAGTTACACATTTCAGGTTCACAGCATCAAAACTGAACGAAGTAAAGCTGGTTTGTGCAAAGTTGCGTATAGAAAGGTCTGGCAAACTCGGCTGTGGAATCACAGTTCTGCTGTCTTCAATATGATATGTAATGTAATGTGGACGAACGGTTGCAGTGTTGGGTATCTGCTCATATTCCGCATACGTATACACGAACTCTGCCCTGATGGTAAGCGGATCGATGCTTTGCGGAAGCTCCCAGGGGAAAATAACAACAATGTCTTGTCCCGGCGCCAAACCGCGGGCATACTGTCTTGTTTCTACCAGTTCGCCATTAATAAACACATTGAGCGTGGCGCCCAGTACTTCATCAAAGGGACTCCACATATTGTTGATGTCTCTTTCCCTGATTTTAATTCTAAAATCAAAGTTGGATGTGCTGCCTGCTACATTGCTGCAGGGTGTTGATCCTGCTGAAACCATAATACCTCCCATAGAGGGCTGCGGCACCGGCGGCTGGCATGCGTTGGATGCGGGACAAGGCATCGCAATACTGTTTGATACAGGCGTGCTGGTAAAGGTGAAATCAGTAACCGTTACCGCATAGGCGAAGTTTCCACTGCCGCAGGTTACACCGGTTACCAATGTGCTGTAATTGCCATTGGCATCGGTGGTTGTTTTAAATATTTGCGAACCTGTATTGATGGTTACCTCCGCACCGGCAACGATGGTATTGGTGCCTGTTCCAAAGTAGGCCGCACTACCGGTAATCAGCACCTGCAGTTGCGGGCATTCCTGCCGTATGGCGCTGGTTTTGGCTGTAATACCACCCGGCAGGTTAGGCGAACCCACAGTGACAGGCCTGATGGCGTAGTTATTGAGAATATTGTTTTCGCTCAAAGTACGGCTGCTGTCTATCCACACTTTGATGGGATAGAATCCTTCATCTGCAAAATTCAAGGTATAGTTAATGGTATTGCTTCCGTTAGCAGGCACAGAGGGCAATACTGCACTTCCTATCAAAATAGTATCCCTGTAAAACTTAATTGGAACATTTGTTGCCGGAATAGCCGTGCTGTTGCTGATGCGCGCAGTAAGGGTAAACGTTGTGCCCGGCTGAGGATTGCTGTTGCTGAAGCTGATATCGTTGGCAAAAATTCTCAGGTCCAGCACATCATTGGTTACTAGTGGGCCTGCTTTGTACGCTGTGCCGGTTGTTGCTGCGTTGCCGTCAACATCGGTTACATCAAACTGATAGCCTGCGGCATTTGTATTGCTGTTGTGTGTAAAGGTATAGGTATACGTTACTCCTGTTGCGTAATCGGTGCTGTTGCCTTCTTTCACCATCGTAAACACACCTTCGTTCAGATCGTTGAATGTATGATTACCGTTTAAGTCGATAGACAGTTTTGGATAACCAGTCATGGGCGCTTTATTGCTGGCAGACTTATACAGTATCTTATAGGTAAACGCACCGGTTGGTCCGGCAGCAGGACTCACGCCTGCCATACCGCCATATACGCCACCGGGCACATATTCCAGCACAGGTGGAGTGCCTGCCGTGTAGCCATTACCGTAAATAGTAGTAGTGGCGGAATCAATACCGGCTGTTGAAGAAAGTATTTTCAACTGTGCGGTGTGCTGCCCTGCGGTAGTGGGTGTAAATACAACCGGCAACGCCAGCGAACCGTTGGCAGCGATAACAGTGCCCGCAGTAAAGCCTGGCACAAAAGCGCTGTTGTTGGTCACCACATTGCTAAGAGTTACAGGCACATTGCCTTTATTATATATGGTGAACGTATAGTTTGCGCTGTTGTTCAACAGTACGTTGCCATAGTTATGCCCTGTAACCGGCGATATCATCCATGAAAACGTTTGGGCGATGCCGTTACCTGCCAACACCGTTTTGTATTTACCCGAAGAAGTGGTTAACACAACCGAATCAAGATATGCGGTAACATTTGTGGGTGTAAAGCTCACTTTAATGGTATCTGCTTTTCCCGCGTTGATGGTAACGGGCAAAGAAGCGTTGGCAGTAAATGCTGCTCCAATAGCAATAGCAGTAATGGTTTGGCTGGCAGCGCTGTTGTTTTTTATGATCAGCTCCCTCTCTACCGTAACCGCAGTTGGCACATTGCCAAACTCAATTGTATCGGGTGTTACCGAAAGCATGTCGGTAAAGAAGGTGGCGTAATTGGTGATGCTCCATTTGCCCTCCTGGTTTTTTGTCCTGATAAAAAGGTTGTGGCTGCCATTGCTCAAACCGGCTGTACTGATAGAAGCAGCCACATTGCTGAGGTCTGCACCCGGCGTAACAGCAATGGGTGTACCGGCCCCCGGGCCCGGATCGGTATCTACAAAATATTCAGCAGCTATGATGTTTTGGACAGCGGCAGGCGCATCGGGATAGGCAGGATCGGAGTCTACATTAAAATCGCGCACATTGGTTAAACTCCACAATCCTTCGTTGCTTTTGGTACGAACATACAGCCGGTGAACACCATTCGTTAAGCCGGTAGTATTAACAGATGCAGAGAGGTTAGACAGGTCTGTCCCTGCACTGATGCTGATAGCTTGCGCATTGCCCACGCCCGGATCGGTATCTATAAAATATTCGGCAGCAATAATGTTCTGGGGAGCAACAGGAGCCGCGGGATAGACAGGATCGGAATCCACATTAAAGTCGCGCACATTGGTAATGCTCCAACTGCCTTCATTGTTTTTTGCACGTATGTAAAGCCGGTGTACTCCGTTGGTTAAACCTGCGGTATTAACTGTTGCAGCAACATCGGCAAGGTTTACTCCCGGCGAAATGCTGATGGCTTGGCCATTGCCTGTTCCGGGATCGGTATCTACAAAATATTCAGCCGCCACAATGTTTTGCGCAGCTACAGGCGGCGAGGGATAGGGTGGATCAGTGTCTACAATAAAATCTTCTATATTGGTAATGCTCCAGCGCCCTTCGTTGCTTTTTGTACGGATGTACAGCCGGTGAACGCCATTGGTCAATCCCACAGTGTTAATGGTTGCCGTAGCATTGGCCACATTAACGGCGGCACTGATGCTGATCGGTTGTGCGTTACCGATACCAGGGTCGGCATCAATAAAATATTCAGCAGCAGTTATATTTTGTGCAGCAACAGGTGTGGTGGCATAAGCGGGATCGAAGTCCACCACAAACGTTTTTAATTCGGTACTGCTCCATCTTCCTTCGGTGTTGCGCGTACGCAGTCCTATGCGATGCACTCCGTTTGACAACCCTGCCGTATTAATACCGGTTGCACTGATGGTGATGTTTACACCTGGCGTTATGCTGATTGCTGTAGCACTGCCAATACCCGGATCGGTATCAATAAAATACTCGGCACCAACAATATTTTGTGGCGCAGCAGGGGCTGCCGGGTACGCAGGATCTTGCGCATAGCTGGTTACAGCGCATACGAAGAGCGTAAGAAAGAGTAGATACTTTTTCATTGTAAAAAGGTGGAAGGTGGAAAGTGTGAGGTGAAAGGTGTAGGGCATAAGGTGTAGGGCATAAGGTGTAGGGTGGAAGAATGTATTCACCTTATACCTTACACCTTACCCCTTTCACCTTATCCCTAGTTGTTGTTTCTGGTACTGAAGCTGATGTTCATGCTGTTTGAACCTGAAGGAATGGATGCCGGCACCGTCAGGCTGTAAATGGTAGGTATATTGGCTATGCCGGAAAGTTTGTAAGGATCGGGACCACCAAAAGCGCCAGCGTCGGGAGTGGTAACTGCTCCCACTGTAAGTCCTGCATCGATGGCTGGTGAGCTTGCAGCCAATCTCCATTGCCCATCGGTGCTATTACCGCTCAAACCCTGGAACATTTGCGCATCGGTATGTCCTGCGGTATTGTTATTGGTGCCCACATACGTTGCAAAGCCAGAAGGATTGCTGATGGCAAGATTGTTCTTAACAACCACGTTGGTGAAGTTAACAGTGGTATATATAATGTTGTTGGCAAAATAGGCATTGTACAAAGTAATGCCCGCCCTGAAAACATTGTTCCTGATGGTATTGCCGGCATTGGCCTGGTTCGACATATCCAATGCGCCAACAAATATATTGTTGCTTACATTCCAGTTTTGCATAATGACAATATTGCCAACATTGCTTATGTACGATTTATTGATGTTCCAGTTGTTGGCAATACAACCGGCCTGTGGCGACCAGTAGATGCCGATATTACCTACTTCGCAACGGCTGATCGTGATATTATCTGCACCAAACCCGGCAGCATTTGCATTATAAATACTCAGCCCTGCCAAACCCAGGAACACAGAACCCGACGCTGCTGAATCCAATCCCATGCCGCCAATTTTTGCCTCGTTGGGATTTGCCTGCAACCCTGCATTGCTGTTATTTCCGCTTATAAAATAGCCGGTACCTATAAACGTTAGTTTCTTATTAACAGCCGATCCGCTATAGGCAGTAGCGCTTCCTTCAATGTAAATGGTATCGCCGGCAGCGGCAGCAGTTACCGCGGCTGCAACCGTGGTAAAGTCGGCAACTACGCCTGCATTGTTGTTAACACGCCATACTTTAGCGTTGACTGTAACAATTGAACTAACGGTTATAATCAGGGTGGAAACTATCTTCTTCATATATTTCTGTTTTGAAGCCAAATATTGCAACACTCTTCAATTCTTCCTATCCCCTAAAAACAGGAGATTTTAGCAAACAAAGAAAATCATGGAAAACAGGGAGAAGCTGCTGGTTTTATATTTAGTTTATTTGTTGCCGAGCCTACATTCCATGCATGCGTAAACTGGTATGTCTGATATCATTGTTCTTCCTTTGCCACCATGCCACATGGGCTCAAACTGCTGTGCTCGATAGCATACAAACAAATATTGCAAAAGCCACCACCGACTCGGCGAAACTCTGGCATAAAATGCAGTACGCAATGCATTATGCCAAAATAGATTTTGAAGGAGGCCTGAAAAAAATGCTCGAAGCAAGAGAGGAAGCGCAAAAACCTGGATTGCAATATCTGAGCGCGCGCGCTATCCAGATGTTAAGTACTATTTATTATTACAAGGGAGATTATATCAATTCGATTGCGCACGATGAACAGGCGGAGAAAGCTTTTCTCAGTCTTCCGGAAACTACCAGCAATCAATTTGGACTGGCAGCCGTGTACAACGGACTTGGTGCAACCTATTCGCTGATCAACGAAACAGAAAAAGCGCAGGAATACTATATGCGGAGCGTGGCAATCTTTGAAAAAATAAAAGATTCGGGAGCCCTGTTGATCGCGCACTTCAATATTGCATTTATTTACATCGACATGCAGGAGTGGAAGGAAGCATTGTCGTATTTCTACAAGGCGATGCGCTATAAAAATGCAAGGAGCGACAAAGACATAGTAGTACAGGTATATGCAAGAGCAGCGGCTATGCATTTCCGTTTGCAACAGACAGAGCAGGGTAAAAAGCTGCTCGATTCCTGTAAAAAATATTTTTCGCAAAGCGCTCCATTGGATATTGCGAAGATCTATTATCACAATGCCGAGGGAGAATACAAGTATGCATTGGGAAAAGGACAAGATGCATTAGAAAATTTCAGAACCGCTGCTGATTATGGAAAGAGATGGAACGACCCCTATTTTACAACAGACAATAGCTGGGAAATAGGTCGCACCTTTTTATTATTGAATGAAACCGATTCGGCAGAAAAATATTTGCAGGAAGCGCTGGATACAGCAAACAGGTACGGCTACCTGCCTAAAGTTCGTTTTATTTTAAACGACTGGTGCAAATACTACGACCGCATTGGCAATTTTAAAAAAGCAAACGAATTGCGCAGCCTGCTGTTAAGCTTTACCGATTCGCTGGTAAACATTCAAAACCACAACCGCATTTTATTAAATGACGCACGGTTCGGTACCCAGCAAAAAGAAACGCTGATACAGCAGTTGGAAAAAGACAAAACCGTTAGCAACGCTACCATCAAACAACGGGAAACGCTTAATTATGTTTTACTGGGCTGCGCGCTTATCACCATCATATTCAGCCTGCTACTGTTTCGCAACTACAAGCAACAGCAAAAATTGCAGTTGCTGCGCATCAGCGAACTGGAAGCACAACAACAACTGGCAGCCACCGAGGCAGTACTGAAAGGGGAGGAACAGGAGCGAACCCGCCTGGCAAAAGATCTTCACGATGGATTAGGAGGTTTGTTGTCGGGCATTAAATACTCATTTCAAACTATGAAAGGAAACCTTATCATGACGCCGGAAAACCAGCAGGCGTTTGAACGCAGCATGGACATGCTGGATAGCTCCATTAAAGAAATGCGGCGTGTAGCACACAATATGATGCCTGAAGCACTGGTGAAGTTCGGGCTGGATACTGCGCTGACGGATTTTTGCAGCGATATCAACCAAAGTGGCGTTATACGCGTTCACTATCAATCTGCCGGTTTGGAAGATCAGCCAACAGAACAGTCGGCTGCTATTACCATTTACCGGATTGTGCAGGAACTGATCAACAATATTATCAGGCATGCATCGGCAAGCCAGGCAATTGTGCAGGTAAACAAAACCGGCGACACGATTACTGTTACCGTTGAAGACGATGGAATTGGATTTGATACGGCAATGTTGCAGGCTGGCAAGGGAGTGGGCTGGAGCAATATACAAAGCCGGGTAAATTTTTTAAAAGGCAGGCTCGATGTAAAGTCGGTACAGGGAAAAGGGACCTCGGTTTATATTACCTTCGGTGAAGAAGAGCTGCCGGGGGAATAGGCTCTTCTTTCGCCTAAACATACCCGTATGCAACAACTGGCTGTTTGTTTTGTACTGTTGACTGCCTGCCTGCAAAGTTTGGCGCAAAACAGGGACTCTCTGCGCCTACGGCTGTCTGTTATGAAGGAGGATTCAGCTAAAGTAGATGCACTGTATGTATATGGTGAAACTTTTGCCGGCGATAACCTCGACTCTGCTGCTGCTTATTACAACAAAGGAAGAGCGCTTGCCGAAAAACTGAATTTTAAAAAAGGCATAGCAGGCTATTCAAGCTATTATATAGTGCTGCTTAACAACAAAGGTGCTTATAAAGAGGCACTGGCAATGGCCAAAGAGGCGCTTGCTATTTACCAGGCATTGGGTAATAAAAAAGACCTGTCGATCGCTTACCTGAATGTTGGCAGCGAATGGCAATATTTATCCGACTTTCAACTGGCGGCAGAAAATTACCTGGAAGCAAAAAAACTATCGGAGCAAACGGGCGATCTGCGCACACAACGAATCGCCAACAACAACCTGGGAAGCATTTTCCTGGTTTTGCAGCAATACGAAAAAGGGAAAGAGTATTCTCAAAAATCGCTTTTGATAGCGCGTGAGCTGAAAAATGATTTCGCCATCACATCCAGCCTGTACAATATAGCTGCTGCCGAAACTTATTTGAAACAGTACGATTCGGCACTGGTGCATTTTGCAGAGATTGAAAAGGTAGGCACGCATACCGGTGATTATATTGCTAACCTGGATGCCTGGCTGGGAGCAGCGGGCGCTTATAGTGGCAAAAAGGAATATGCCGCAGCAGAGAAAAATTACAACAAGGTATTGATACTGTCGCGCCAGAAAGCGGCCATTGAATACGAGCTATACGCTTACATGGGTTTGGCAGACATGTATCTGAACTCAGGCAAATACATGCAGGCAGAAACGCCCATTCAGCAAGGTATAGCCATTGCATTAAAAACCGGGTCGCGCTACGAGTTGAAAGATCTTTATCAAAAGGCATCTGAACTGGAAGAAAAAAGAGGCAGCACTGCGGCGGCATTATCGTATCGAAAAAAATTCCAGGAACTCAATGATTCTATTATCAACGAAAAAAACAAATCAGACATTAACCTGATCGAAGCCAAATATGAATCAGAAAAAAAAGAAAACCTGATTACGCGACTTGAAAATGAAAAAAAACTACAGCATCTCTCTATCCGTCAAAAAAATATTCTCAATTATATTCTCATAGGTGGCGCTGCCATATTATTGATCATCTCCGTATTATCTTACAGGAATTATCGTCAAAAACAAAAATTACAGCAGCAGCGCATCAGCGAACTGGAAACAGAAAAACAATTGGCCGCTACAGAGGCGGTATTGCGTGGCGAAGAGCAGGAGCGAACACGGCTTGCCAAAGACCTGCATGATGGATTGGGAGGATTGCTGTCGGGCATTAAATATTCTTTTCAAACCATGAAGGGAAACCTTGTGATGACACCTGAAAACCAGCAGACGTTTGAACGAAGCATGGACATGCTGGACAGCTCCATCAAAGAAATGCGGCGTGTAGCACATAACATGATGCCCGAAGCGCTGGTGAAGTTTGGATTGGATACGGCGCTACAGGACTTTTGCAACGACATCAACCAAAGCGGCATCCTAATGGTGAACTATCAGTCTACCGGGCTTGAGGAGGCAACGCTTGATCAAACAAGTGCTATTGCAGTTTACCGCATTGTGCAGGAAATGATCAACAATACGATCAAACATGCCGAAGCTAAAAACGCCATCGTGCAGATCAATAAAACCAACAACGAAATTGCAATAACGATTGAAGATGACGGGAAGGGATTTGATCCATCAGTTTTGCAACAATCGAAAGGTATTGGATGGAGCAACATTCAAAGCAGGATTGATTTTTTGAAAGGCAGGCTTGATATTAAATCCATTCCTGGCAAGGGAACTTCTGTACTAATTGAATTCAATATATAATGGCAACGAAATTATTTATAGTAGACGATCATTACATGGTGATAGAGGGCATACGTTCCCTGCTTCAAAACGAAGCGGGTATTGAATGGACGGGACATGCCATGAGCGCCGCTTCGTGCCTGGCTTTTCTGAAGCAGCAACTGCCCGATGTTATTTTAATGGACATCAACCTGCCGGATAAAAACGGTATTGATCTCTGCAAAGAGGTACGGAGTCTGTATCCTTCTGTATTTATTATCGGTTTGAGCACTTTTAACCAGCAAAGCTTTATTCAAAAAATGATGGACAACGGGGCGAGCGGTTACATTTTAAAAAACGCAACGCACGAAGAACTGATGGAGGCGATTGAAACAGTAGTAAAAGGAAAAACTTTTTTAAGCAATGAATCGGCAGCCATTTTAAGGAAACAAGACAATAGCATGCCCGTTATAACATTCAGAGAAAGAGAAGTACTGGAACTGGTGGCCGAAGGAATGACGAACAACGAAATAGCACAAAGGCTTTTTATAAGTTCTACCACTGTTGACACACATCGCAAAAGCTTGTTAAACAAATTTGCTGCAAAAAATACCGCATCGCTCATTCGCATGGCAGCTCACATGAAGTTCATTTGAAACATGCACTGTTGCTTCGATCAAACGGCTTTTTCTTTCGTTATTCTGCAATAATCGGTACACAGCTTAACTCTGCCGAAAAGCAATCTGAAAATTCGTTGCGCTATCAAATGCGTTGTATTTTTGTATCGGTTTTATAGGATATATAGATTATAAAAAACGGGGAGCATTTCTATGCTGCCTTTTTTTGTGCCTGCATCATTCTTTCGTTGCAATAAAACTTCGTTTATACAGGGAACTTCGGATGAAAAAAATATATAAACACTTATCAATTGTTTATTTAATCGAAAAGTCTTTGCAGGTATGTATATCATACATATCTTGCCCTCCTCTCTAAGGGTTTAGGGTTTAGAACTAAAGGGGCTCATTTCTATGAGCCTCGTTTTTTTTTATAGAAGATGTGAATTGAATTAAGGAGCATTTTAAATCTTTCTTCGCTGGCGGGCCAATAGTATCCGTTACCAGTAGGTGCCTCACCATAGTCGTCAGCTTACAAGTTTTCCCGTGGAAAAAAACTCAATCAAAAGTTAAGCCCCACATAGGTGCTATTTTGGTTGAATATGAAATTTTTAAAAAGAGGAATGCCGCAACTCGTCCGTATCGGAACAGTTTTTTCTAACCAATGGGTTAATCACAGGCGGACTGCTTCGCCGCCATAAGTTTCACTTAGTGTAAAAACCTGCCGGCGTCTCGCAGAGACGGTGCAAGTGGCGTGTGTTTTTGGTTGCCTTCTGAAGGAACAGGGTTGATCTGAACCAAGTCGCAAAAACATCAACCCCTTACCGTCGTGGCGAGCCTCCGCCTTAGCGGGGCGAAGCCATCTTCCACACCAGCTAAAGACTAATCATTTGAATACTGTTCGCCTCAGTATTTTGTTTCACGATAGCTTAAGTTGATGGCTATAGTGTCTCACCAACCGGAAGATTAGCAGCAACGAAAATTTGAATTCTTTCACCGAAGGTAAATGCACCTGTTGAATTAAACTGCCTGTCCGCTGATGATGTTAGAAGGAATATTTGCAGGCAACACAATTTTAACTGTGTTTGCATCTTGCCGGGAAGTAGTAAATTCTATGGATCCGCCATAGGCATACAACTGATCGAACAGTATGTATTGCAGTATATCGCGTTCCCGTTCGTTTGCATCTGTCATCAGTTCATTGTCTTTAATCAATATGCACAACTCCCCGTTTACCGTTACGGAAATATTTACAATGCTTACCTGTTTTTTATAAGCCAGACATTTAAGCCATTGCTCTGCAACTCGTATAGCCGTAACCGTAATGTCAGGATGGGCGGTTGCCGAACAGACTCCACTTTCAAATTGTATTGGGAAAGGATATGCTGCTGAAGCCTTGGAAATATATTCCGCTATCATTTCTTCTGTTGCCATCCATTTAGCCATGAGGGGTGTTACGTTGTAAGACAGGCTGCGTATGTTCCTGAGCGTAGCAGACAACTGTTCTCTTACGGCTTTAATATTTTCCAGTTGCACAGCAGGGTTTTCCTCGGCATGCTTGAGAAACATCACACACGAAGCTATAGACTGGGCAAAATCTTCGTGCAATTCAACAGCAATCTTTTCCTTCAACGTTTCGGTATCGTGCAGAAAAGTTTTTATGGCGTTGCTTTTTAACGTAATGATTTCTTTTGCGCGTTCGCGAATCTGTATATTCTTTCTTCTTATTTCCAATAACCTGGTTACCTGGTTCGATAGCAGCATCAGCGCCCGCTTTTGTTCAGGTGCAAGTGTCCTGGGTTTATGATCGAGGATACAAATTGTACCTAGCTTTTGCCCACCGGGAGATACGATGGGCGCTCCGGCGTAAAAGCGAATGCTGGGATCGTTTACCACAAACGGATTATCAAAAAAACGTTCATCCTGCAATGCATTTTCTACCACCATCACTTCATCCTGCAATATTGCATGCGAGCAAAATGCGGCATCTCTGGAGGTGCCTGTTCCGTCTATTCCTCTTTTAGATTTGAACCATTGCAGGTCTTTGTCTAAAAGCGTAATCAGCGATACAGGACATTCACAGATCTGGCTGGCGAGTTCAACCAGATCGTCAAAATCAGATTCTGAAGCACTGTTCAGGATGTCGTAGGAATAAAGGTCTTTCAGCCGTTCGTTTTCATCTAAGGGTAATTCGGCAATGATCATACATGTAAGTTTAGGGCAGGATACCTGTTATATAAGAGTCACTTTTGATTATGACAGATCAAAATAACGGTGTGCCGTACCCTAAAAAAATAGTGCAGTTTATCATTATCCTGTCATGCTTGTACTACAATCGAGGACAAATACCCGGAGAATGGACGTTTAATAACGCCCACCCACAAAATGTTCGCTTATCATTTGAGAAAGGAAGAGGTTGTAGCGTAAATGCACTAATCCACCGCTTTTACCACCCTGCCATAATCCATTTCGGATTGTATGGTTTTAGCGGCGTCCAAATAGGCGGTATTCAACTGGTCGGTCCTGGGCATTTTCTGGGCAATCAGCAGCAAAACACCTGCCTTCTCAAAATCGGCGTTTACTGTTTTTGTTTCCTGTATAATGCCGGTCCATTGTGCTTCCGTTTGAATATCTTTTTCAGCGATGGCTTTCAACAAATTTGCTTTTTCAAAATCCGCATCAATGTTTCGCACCGACACCATCAACTGGTCAAAAAGCTCAGCAGAGGAAGGCACTTTTTGCTGTATCAGTTCTTTGATCAGGTTTATCTGCTCAAACTCTGCAGTAATACCTCCGGCCGTAATCAATACCTCGCTGAACTGTTCGTTGTTTAATGGCTGGCTGGTTACAATTTTCAGTGTATTTGCTTTTTCAAAATCTGCATTGATGGTGCGCACCGCCTCAAACCAGGCGGTAGATACAGGCAGCTCATTCATTTTGCTTACCGGGAATTCTTTCAACACCTGTGACTTTTCAAAATCAGCATTGATTGTTTTAGCAACGTTCAGCCATTTAGCGGCTACTGTAAGGTCATCCAGTTCATTTAACGGAAACTCCTTTAATACCTGCGCTCTTTCAAAATCAGCATCGATGGTGGCCGCAGCAGTAAGCCACTCCAGGGCAACCGCCTGATCCTGCAAACTTTGCGGAGAAAACTTTTTAAGCAACTGCGCTTTTTCAAAAGCTGCTTCCATTACCTTGGCTGTTATCTGCGCTGCACCTACCAGTTCGTCGCTATCAGGATCTCCATGCGAAAGCATATAAGAAAGATACATGCCTTTCAAATAATCGCCCTGTACATTTAAGCTTGCCTTAAGCAGGGCAATATTGCCTCCCTTTTCATAAACGCTGCGCACACGTTCTTCGGCCATAAAACCAACATCTATCATTTTTTTAATCATCTCTGCCATCAATTTCCTGCCGCGCGGTTCCAGCGGATCAATTCTTTTTCCATCATCATACAGCTCATACTCTACTTCGCCGTGATAATTGCTTTCGGCATACAGCTTTTGCCTGTTATTCCTGAACTTCAAAAAGGCATCGGACGACATGCTTTCAATGGCTGCTTCGTCTTCGGTAAACTTAATTTTGCCTGTGTAGTTTATTTCAAGGTAGTCTTTGCCGTTATTTACAACAATAGCATTGCCATGCCTGCATCCGGCGTTTAGCGTGTAAAGGCATATTGCTACAGCATAAAAAAGTATCTGTTTCATGGTGCTGACAGTTATGAGGTTAAAGGTATTACCTGCCACTGTTTCGTTGTAAAAGATGTGACGAACCTGCCAAATAAAGTTTTAAAAACTTATCTTGAGGGACCAACCGGTAAAACGGCACCAAAGTAGTATAACATTCAAAAACAATTACAATGGCTGCAGCTACCAGATATCCATCGTTTACAACCCTGGCAAATTACCCTCATAAAAACGCCTATTTTGTAAGAGTAGCGCAATGGTACTGGCTGAAAGATAACATGATAGCGGTTATTGATCCGCATAACCCACGTATGTTGAGTATGGACCCCTGGCCGCAAAGTGTGTTCCTGGCGGCCGAAGGGAAAAAAACGGTGTCGGAATATATATACGCTGTTGCAGACGACTATACGGGTGAGATACCTGCAAACCTGGATCAAACCATTATTGAAGAAATAGAAAAGCTGGCAGGGTACAGGATCATTTTGCTGGTTGATGAACCACAGGATCTTAATGATTTGTTCAAACAACCTGTTTCAAGAAAGTGACAACTTGTGGCGATTGTGCACACAATGGATTTGAAGCCGAAGCAGCTTAGTTAAACTTCTTAATGATCAACGTTATCCATCAGACCGCCTTTTAGGCGGGCCGATGGGAAAGCCGGTCTGACCGACAAAAGGTGAACGTTTTTACTTATCAGGCAAGGATTGACGATGCTGAACTTTAAGAAATTGGAACTGCGGTAATCTTAACTAAACGACACAGCATTTAAAAATTTCTTCGCCTATACTGCAACAGTAAATGACATACGAAAGCAACCTCTATAAGAACACATTGTTATGCCTTTTAAAACAAGGCGGCTAACGGCTCGATTTTTGATATATTTGGGTGCCCGAAAAAATAATTTATGGTTAGTGTTATTATCCCCGCATTGAATGAAGGCGCTACTATCCGGAAGGTGATACAACGTATACGGCAGGCTGAACCAGTTATGGAAATTATTGTGGTAGATGATAATTCGTCGGACAATACGGTATCGGAGGCCCGAAAGGAAAACGCGCGGGTTATTACCAGTTCGAGAAAAGGAAAAGGCATATCCATGCGCGAAGGCATGATAGCTGCTACTTACCAAACGATCGTTTATGTAGATGCGGATATTATTACCTATCCTAAAAACATTGTGTCGCTACTTGCCGATCCTATTTTGAAGGGCGAGGCAGACTTTGTAAAATCGTACTTCGACAGGCAGGCGGGCAGGGTTACGCAACTGGTAGCCAAACCGCTGTTGAGTATATTCTTTCCCGAATTGGAAAAATATACACAGCCGCTGAGCGGAATGATTGCCGCACGTAAAGATTTCCTGGAACAAATTGAATTTGAAAACGACTACGGAGTGGACATTGCGCTGCTGATTGATGCGTATAGCCGGCAAATGCGCATACAGGAAGTAAACATCGGTTATATAAAAAATGATATGCAGAGCCTGGAGTCGCTGGGAAAAATGTCGAGGCAGGTATCGAGAACCATTTTGCAACGGGCAGCCCTACTGTCCCGGAACAATCTTGAAACATTGTCGGACATTCATACCATCAGCGATGAAATGGATATTGCCATAAAGGAGTCGATCCTGAACCTGAAAAAAATGATGCTCATAGACATCAGCGTGGTGATGGCATATGATTTTAATGAAGCCGCCGCCAATTATTACGACCAGGGCGAGCATTACGAGTGGATCAAACAAACCTATGAAGATCCTGCCATAAGGTTGCAAAAAACGGCATCGTTGCTTAAAGGGAAATCGCTGCCGGAGCTTCAATCTATTGCAGACAGCATTCCCCTGGTGGATGATGCGGCAGCAGTGATCGGCAGGTTAAAAAAAGATGGTTATCTCTGTGTGCTCGTGTCCGACGGGTTTGATGTGGTAGCCAATCATATTAAAAACAGGCTGGGCTTTGACTATTGCCTTGCCAACCATTTGCCGTTGGAAAAGAGCATTACATCGGGCGAATTGATTTTCCCGGAATATTTTAACCCCAATGGCGATGCTGACGGCTACGACAAAGCTAACGTACTGGCATACGCTACCGAGAAGTTCAACATTACTCAAAAGAATACTGTTTTTGTTGGCAACAGCGTGGAAGATATTCCTATTTTAAAAGCAGCAGGTCTGGGACTGGTAACTACGGCTGCGGCAACGGAAGCAAGCATCTGGGCCGACAAGGTGTTACCTGCAGGGTCTCTCAAACCGTTATTAGACCTGGTGAGCGATGCAGGAAAAGAAAAATCATTGTTCCGGCGAAAATCTACCCAATACACCGCGCTGAGCGTTGTTGCATTGGGTGCTGCATTTGCGGGCTACTATCTTTATAACAAAAGAAAGAGGCGCAGGATGCTGCCTGATAATTGCGAGGCGGAGTAGGGATGGGCATTCAGCTATGAGCGGTCAGCTTTCAGTTATGAGCAATCAGCCGGGAGCAATAATTGCTACAGGAAATGCTTTTGTTTTTTGATTCTTTCCTTGTGATCTTGTTTCTTGGATCTTGGTTCTTGTTTTCTTGATCTTGGTTCTTGTTATTTTCTTACTTCTGCCTTTCACCTTACTACTTACCCCTTACCACCTACCACTTTATCACCACCTTTCCAATCGTTTTACCCGATTCAAGCATTTGATGTGCCTTCCTGAAATTTTCGGTGGTTAAACCGTTTAGTGTTTGGGTTAAGGTGTGTTTAATAAATCCGTTGTCGAGCAGGTCCGCCATTTTGTTCAGGATATGATGCTGCTCTATCATATCCTCGGTTTGAAAAGTGGAACGGGTATACATCAGTTCCCACGAAAACGATACGCTTTTATTTTTGAGGATGTTCAACGGCAGGGGATCACTGCTGCCGGTAATCGAAGCAATATGCCCCTGCGGTTTTATAAGATCGGCCATGCTGCGCCAATAGGCGTTGGCATCAACAAAATCAAGTATAAAATCTACGTGCTCAAATCCGGCATTCCGCACATTGGTTACAAGGTCTTTATGGTCTACTACAAAATCGGCGCCCTGCTGCTTGCACCACTCTACTGTTTCCGGGCGCGATGCAGTAGCTATCACCGTTAGTCCGGCTATTTCCTTTGCCAGTTGTATGGCCACCGATCCTACCCCTCCGGCGCCCCCTATTATCAGGATGCTCTTTCCTTTATCTTTTTCGGGATTGATGCGTATCCTGTCGAACATAATTTCCCAGGCGGTGAGGCTGGTAAGCGGCATTGCGGCAGCTTCTTCCATGGTAAGCGTGTCGGGTTTGCGCCCGGTTATTCTTTCATCAATCAACTGATATTCTGCGTCAGATCCGGGTTTGGTCAGGTCGCCCGCATAATATACTTCGTCGCCGGGTTTAAAAAGCGTTACCTGCTCCCCCACTTTTTCAACAACGCCTGCTGCATCCCAGCCCAGTATTTTTGGGGTATCCAATACCATATTCTTTGCACTGTTCTGCCGCACTTTATAATCAACAGGATTCACTGAAACGGCATGGACCTTCACCAGCAACTCATGCCCCCTGGGCACCGGTTTTTCGGTGTCGAACAATACAAAACACTGCTCATCGGTAACCGGTAACGATGTTTTGACGCCAATTGCTTTCATAACAGGACGCTTTATGTAAACGGTCAGACCGCCTGGCGGCGTGCTGACCGTGGAAAAATTTCAAATCTTAAATTCCAAATCTCAAATCAGAAATTACTTGTCCCCCTTCTGCTGCGATAAATACGTGATCAGAGAAGCAAATTCTTCATACGACAATGCATTTGCCAACCCCGGAGGCATGATAGAGGTTTCAAGCTCTTTCCTGCTCTTGATGTTGCTGGTAAGCACCGTATGAACAGAGCCGGTAATGTCTCTCATCGTTAGTTTTCCGCCAGACTCGCCGGTTACAAAACCAACCACGGTTTTGTTATCGTTGGTAGTAATTTGTACCGTAGAAAAGCCCTGCGAAATAGAAGCATTGGGCTTTAGAATAGATTCTGCTATCTGCTTCCTGTTCATAATAGAGCCGATCTGTCCCATGAAAGGCCCCTTTAACGGCTGACCTTTTTCTATGCTGTGGCAGGCAATGCAGCCTTGTTGTATAAACAGTTTTTTTCCAATAGCGGGATCGCCTTTTATTTTGTCCATAGCCAGCATAATATCTTCAATCGACGACTTACCGATCTGGCCTTTTGTATTCCGGATCTTATTCAAATCAACTTTTGCTTCGTCTGTTTCTTCTTTCGGTTCTTCACCACCAAATTGCTGAATGCCTAACCTGAATTTCATGTTAAGATCGGCATACATGTTTTTACCGGCAGCATTTGATTTGGTCCACTGCTCTGTAAGGAATGTTTTGATCTTTTCCGACTGTTCCCATTGCTCTGGCTTGTAATAGGGTCCGTGTGTATCGGGACGTGTGCTCCACCAGGTAGTGGCATCAAAAGCTGTTTCCCTTTCGTATAACCTCGACAGGGTGACCAGTATTTTTTCTTTGAGACTATTGCTTTGCGTGTTGTTATATGCTGCTATTAATCCATCCACCGCTTTTGCATCGTGCATATAACGGAGCGCCCACAAGGCAATGGTAGAGTCTTTGGTTTCAATGGCGGCAATGCAAGGCTCCACGGCATTCATGTGTACCAATGCATGTACAGCCAGGTGCGCAGGAATAATAGCTGCATTCGGCGTGGCATGTGGACCCTCCTGCCCTTTGGCGGGCGCCACAAACGAGGGCGGCACCGGCACGTTTAACAAGGCCTGTGCAGTTTCCATTCTTTTCAACCGGTTCAAGCCAATGATTGCAGCCATTTGCACGCGCTCGGAAGGATCTTTCAATGCTTCGAGGAATGGTTCTACGGGCACATTTTTCAGGTAAGGCTCCCTGTCAGTAAGTGCCCGCAACACATATTCTTTTATTGCCTGCTCCTTGCTCAGCTGCACCAGTTTTTCAATGCCGCTTTCTTTGGTTATTTGTGCATAGGTATACATAGCAGCAATGCGTACATCCAACGCAAGCTTTGTGTCTGAAACGATTTTCCAGGCAGCTTCTGCCGCTTCTTCTACCGGGCGGGTAAGCAGTTCCTGCTGGGCAGCCAGCCTGGCCACTGCGCTGTTGGACTGCAGCAGCGATTGCAGCTCGCTTACAGAAGCGTCTGTTACAGCAGGAAATGGTTTGTATGTCCAGTTTTGAGGAACAGCCCGCACAACAAAGCCTTTGCTGGAGTCGCCGGAGTAGCCGGCGCCGTTCCAGGCAGCCATGTACAAACGACCCGAGCCGTCTACATCAAGATCTGTAATCTGGGGTAGTTTAATGAATTCTTCTTCCTGCTGTTTGTAGCTTCCACCATCGGCAGTAAGCCTGTGAATATACAGGAAGTTCCTGCCCCAGTCTGCCATCATGGGCACGTTGTTGTACTGAGTGGGCCAACCCGGCTCGCTCATAAACAAAGAACCTGTACCCGATCCGCCTCCCAGGTCTTGCAACGCAGGAATAATTTCTTCGGTAAAATGTTTGAATAATAACGGGTATCCGTACTCGCCGGTTTGCACCTGGTGGCTGAACCTGATATTCCATCCGCCACCATCATTTGTGTTGTCGCGCGTAAAAACATTCATGTAAGGATCAATAGCCACATCATAAATATTACGCAACCCATGAGTATATACTTCCATTTCGGTTCCATCGGGTCTCACACGCACAATTCCCCCGCCCAGCATGGTGAGTTTTTTTCCGCTGCGGTCTACTGCATTGGCAAAACCAAAATCGCCCACTGCAATGTATATCCAGCCATCAATGCCCAGTCGTATGCCGTTGGTAGCATGGTCGGTGCCGCGGCTTTTAAGATAAGTGGGATTGCTGATATGTTCGATCAACGGCTGGGGTCCTCCGTCTGCTTTACCATCGTGATCCTTGTCTTCAAATACCACCAGGTCCATGCCTTCAGCCAGCGTGTCTTTAAAAGTTGTATGGAGTACGTATAATTTGTCGCCGAGCGGTATTATACCCCGGGGATTATCTACCCTGGCATATTCGGTATGACTGTCTACAACGCCATCGTTATTGCAATCAATGAGTTTTACAATCAACCCTTTGCCGGGATGCTTGCCCAACGACCCCATCATATCTACCCCCACATATACTTCACCGGTGGGCGCTGCTGCAATGCAGGCGGGACTTGGCGTTACATCAGGACCGGTATAACCGGTAATGGAAAGATCTTTGGGCCAGTTAAGACTTACAGCAAGAGAATCGATAGAATCGAGCGCTTTATTTCTTTCGGCAGGCGTACAGGGAGGCTGGGTATTGCATGCGGCAAACAAACATAACCCTACAATGGCAGAGAGGATCGGCTTCATCATTTGGAGTGCTTTTTACTAAAGCGTCGAAGATAATTATTTATTGGAATTTGCTTACACTGATTACAGGCTGTTTATACCGCAAACGATTGAGTGTTAACGAGCATTTAAAATATATTAGCATTTGTCAGTATAATAGTTCACTGCCGCTTCCTTTTTATATTGATGAACAATCAGCAAAACGCCATGTTCAAGCCCCAGTATTTTGGCTTCATTTACAATGACCGATTGATTTCGGGCACCACGGTAGGTGAAAGAGTTCAACGCTTTGTTGGAACATAGCGCTTAGTTTGAGCATGATGATTCAATAAACCGTATATATTGATATTTCTATTGCGCGGCGACTATTGAATTATTTCAAGTGAAAACTTTAGACAATGCAGGTGTTTGCCGAGATAACCGCGTATAAAATGAAAAGGGTTTTAGCGTTAACTAAAACCCTTTTACCTTCCTCTTTCATACGCCGGCATTATCCGGTTCATGTTCAATGGGTGTAATCTCAGATTCTTTCAAACCACCCCATAGAGGAATTACTATATTATATTCTAAAACTGTGCCACGCGCGGCTCTGCACTGATAATATTCTACACCTCTTTTTTTATACAAATAATACCACACAAGGGCGGAAAACATTCCCCACCTTTTTTTGCACATCTGGCATAAGTGGCAGCATTCTTGTTAACTGATACATGACATTGATTATCGCATACTAAAAGTATTTTTATGAAACTTCTATTAGGCATTCTATTGGTTGGCTTATCGATTACAGCGTGTAATAACGCCGCAGACACTGCGACAGATAGCACAGACAACACTGAAGTGAACTCTCCAGCCACGCAGGATACAGCAACACTGTCTCCAACTGATACTACTTTGAACAAGGACACTATTAAATAAACAAATCAGTTTGCGAAGTGAAAGTGCTATGCGCTTTCACTTCTTTTTTTAAAACACCCTGTATTGTTAATGAACTAAGGCTTTTTCAGCAATGCTGCAAACATTGTGTCTGCCTTTTTATCGTATCCCGTTAGCAGCTTCGTTTCTATAAGGTGCATTCCTTTTTTTTGCAGGAAATCAACCATCATCTCATTTTCCATTTTAAACACCGAACAGGTTATATATAGCATATATCCCCCGGGTCGGATTTGGGATATTGCATTGGATGCAATTTTTTGTTGCAGCGAATGATATTCGTTGATTTTGGACTGTTCGAAAAAGCGAAGCTGTTCAGGCGTTCGGCTCCAGGTGCCGGAACCAGAACAGGGGGCATCGCATATTACGAGGTCAAACGGAGTGCGGGCGAGCGCAGAAAGTGATTCTCTTTTCGTAACGTCTATCACCAACGCCTGCTGCAGACTGACGCCGGCTATGGCGAGCCGCCTGCGTAGATTAGCGATGATGGATTGCCGTATGTCCGACACCGTTAGGTCGATCTTTCTAAAAGTATCAGCAGCCAAAATAGATTTCCCACCGCTGGCAGCACAGCAGTCCCACACATTGATTTTATCGGCAGACGTTTGTTTAATGAGAGAAAGCACTTGCTGCGAATTATAATCCTGCACCACTGCTTCTTTGTTCAGTGCAATGATCTCTTCCAATCTTGATGCACTCTCAAAGGCAATGCAAGCCGGCTGGTCGGTTGTGCGACAGGAAACACCGGCATCTTTTATTTTTTTGATCACCGCATGGGCATGCCCGGGTCTTATGCGTAGGTATACATCGGGCTGCGTGAAAAAGGAAAGACAAAAACGTTCGTAGTCAATCTCCTCGCTTAGTTGTTCATGCCATGGAAAAATACCGACAGCAGAAAACAATGCCGCTCCGCGGAATTCACTGTTTAAAAATTGCAGCCTGGCTTCAACTGGTTTGTCCATCCAATCGGTCCAGGAGGGCTTCCATACATCCAGCAACGAATTTCCGGACGTTGAACAAAGCAGCAATGCTGCTGCAATCATTTCTTCAACAGGAAGGGTACTCGTTACCGTAAGCTTTCCCAGCCGGTAATAACAATAGCATAAATGGCTGATCTGCTTCCTGTCGGTAGAGCCATATTTTTTCTGCGAAGCAAAAAATGTCTTCAGGTAACCGGCAAGCGGTTGCTCGCCCTTATACGATTTTATGATGGTGGCGGCTGTATTCAGCCAGGAGTAGTATCTGCTCACTTATTGATAGTAGTAAGTCATTGTTGATTTATCTCCGCTCGACAAATCAGTTTGAATACTTTTTACGGGCTGATTGTTACTATTGTATTCATAAACCAATGTGGTGGTGCCACTTTCCGAATCGTCCACTTTTACAGGGTTAGATACACCGCTGAAAACGGCTGTGAATACTCCTGTAAGCAGTGCATCCGGCCCTAAATTGATCGCTCCAACTTTATCGTCGTACTGGAAGGATACTATCTGCACCGGATTAGCCGACTGGCTATTGTCCTGGAATTCCAATCTCATAATGCTGATATTACCTTTGGCGTCGTAAGTAAATCTTGAATCATCTGCCAGGAACTCAATATCATCTGCATCAGTTGAATATTTTTTAAACCCGCTTATCTGCCCCTTATCATTATAGCTATACAAAGCGCTGTCCGTAAATGGATCGCCGCCCAGGTCGCTACCCTTTATAATTGCCTTGGTATATTGCGTGCCGTTATTGTATATGGTAGCTATTACACTGTCTACACCCAGTGGCGTGGCTCCATCCCATAATCTGTAAAACTCTACATACCGCTCTACCAGTCCCGCATTGTTCCTGTAATATCTCAATTCGGTTTCTAAATACAGATCGTTCGTAATGCCAACAGATATTGCATTTATTTTCCTGATCTTTTTATTGTTGTCGTAAGACAAGGTAGTTACTACAGAATCAGAAGCTCCTTCTGCCTTGGTAACAATTTTGGTAAGCAGTCCGCCTTCCGGCACAGGCGGCTCATCTGTAGGTCGTTCAAACGATCCCTCTTTGCTGCAGGAGAACAGCAAAAGACAGGCGGCTAGTGTAATGAATAATAATCTCATAAGTATTAAAGCAGTTGTTTTCGAAGTTATCATATTTAAAAACTACCGGTAACAATACATGGAGTATGCCAGTTCCTATACCAATAAGGTAAAAACCATCTCCAATCAATTATAATAAAAAGTATAATCCGTCACTACATTGTGCGGCATTACCGTTGATGTTCCGGTTACCGGTTTATCATTATCGCCTATTTGCAGTTCGGTAGATATGGTAAGGTCACCTACCATCCCGGTTTGGTCTTTTACTTCGAGGTGAGCAATATTTGCATTTACAGAATTGGGCAATCCAACAAACCAATAGTTCTGGGCTGCGTTTTCGGTAGCCCATGCATAATCCGGTTCATCGCCGTAGGTATATTCCAGATCCGCTGTATACAGCAACGAACCATCTGGAGAAGAAACAGAAGAATACAATTTGTTGAGAATTACATTGCCTTGCCCGTTAAAAGCAAATTCCTGCCTTTCAGCCAACGTATAGCCAATACCGTAAGCATCCGAAAAAGTCTCCGTTTGAGTCATATTGCCGCCTGAGTAGGAAAACGCAACACTATCCATAATGAAAGTGCCGGAATAATTCTGAACGGATATTGCATAGTCAAACTCCGGCGTTTGGGCATCGGGGTAGTGTACTGTAGTGCGAACCGTATCATAGCCGAAACCTGAAATCACTTCTTTATAAAGGATGGTAGACACCCTGCCAGCGACATCCCGCTCATATTTGCGAAAACTGTGCAATTGCTGCCCTGAAGCAGTGATGCCATCAATGGTTTCCGTTACCAGTTGACCCAGGTCGTCGTAAGTGTACAATGTTACCAGCGAATCGTTGCCGGTAACAGCAACGGTTTTGATGAGCAACCCTGTAGGTGGCGGGGGTGGAATATTGGCACCTTCAATGCTCAATTCCTTTTGGCACGATGTAAGAACTACAACCGTAACAAGTGCCAAATTCAACCATGTTCTGCAACTGAATTTTTTCATACGGTTGGGATTAGGAAAATTAAAATTAACTACAACTCAAGCAGGGTTTTCACAGGATCTTTTCCCATCAGCAGCAATGCAGGGGTTTCGAGCAGTTCTTTCACTCTTACCAAAAAGCTCACAGATTCTCTTCCGTCGATGATGCGGTGATCGTAGCTCAATGCCACATACATCATTGGCCGTATCACTACCTGCCCGTTAACCGCCATAGGGCGTTCCTGGATTTTATGCATACCCAGTATAGCGCTTTGCGGAAGGTTGATGATGGGTGTGCTCATAAGCGATCCAAATACCCCGCCGTTGGTGATGGTAAAAGTACCGCCCTGCAATTCTTCCATCGTCAGCTTATTGTCCTTGGCCTTATTTGCCAGTTCAATTACTTTCTTTTCAATGTCTGCCATGCTCAGGCTTTCTACATTGCGTATAACCGGCACTGTTAGTCCGCGGGGCGTACTTACCGCTATGCTGATGTCTGCATAGTCGTGGTACACCAGTTCCTCTCCGTCGATATATGCATTTACAGCAGGCCATTCAGACAGAGCGATGGCGCATGCCTTTGCAAAAAAGCTCATAAAGCCCAGCCCAACGCCGTGTGCCTCCTTAAACTTGTCTTTATAAATTTTCCGTATTTCCATTACCGCCGTCATGTCCACCTCGTTAAAAGTGGTGAGCATGGCAGTGGTATTTTTAGATTCTACCAAACGCCGGCTGATGGTTTTGCGGAGGTTGGTCATTTTTTCTTTGCGCACATTCCTTGAGCCGAGCTCCTGACCGTTAAACGCTTTTTTGCCGGGATTTGCCAACGCAGCCAGCACATCGCCTTTTACTATGCGACCGGCGCTGCCACTGGCGGTAATATTTTTAGGATCGATTTTTTTATCTGCTATGATTGCTGCGGCCACCGGGGTAGCTTTTACATCGGTTGCGGGTGACTGTGGTGTTGCAGCAGGCGCCGGTTCTTTTTTTGCTTCTGCTGCAGGAGCAGCAGTTGCCTTAGCAGCAACCTGGTCGGGCACAGCTACATCGGTATCAATGGTTGCTACCACATCGCCTATTTTGATCACATCTCCTTCTTTGGCCCCGAGCGACAGCTTACCGGATTCAATGGCGTTCAGTTCAAAAGTGGCTTTTTCGCTTTCCATCTCCGCAATTACTTCGTCTCTTTTTACGAGATCGCCCTCTTTCTTCGACCATTTCAAAAGCGTTACTTCGCTGATGGATTCTCCTATGGTGGGCACTTTTACTTCCAGTTTGCCTTTGCCTACCGCTTTGGCTGTGCTGGCTTCCTGCGGCGCTTCCGCGGGCTTAGCCTCTGCTTCTTTTGGTGCTTCTGCTTTAGGAGCCGCATCTGAACTGCCTGAACTGCCGGCAGGCTTTGCAGCAGTTTCGTCAATTTTTGCAAGCACTGCGCCTATGGCCAGTGTATCGCCCTCGTTGGCGGCGGTTGTAAGTATGCCGGCTTTTTCGGCATTTACCTCAAAGGTTGCTTTTTCACTTTCCAGTTCCGCAATCACCTCATCTCTTTCTACATATTGGCCGTTTGATTTCACCCATTTTAACAAAGTAACTTCACTTATTGATTCTCCTACTGTCGGAACCTTTATGTCAATCATATTGTTTGCAGTTTATGCTGATGTATCTTCTTATTCTTAATAAAATTAAATGGAAAATGCTGTTTCTACAATTTCTTTCTGCTCCTGGGCATGGATTTTAGCGAAGCCTGATGCCGGCGCGGCGCTGCTTTCGCGGCTGATAACGCCATAGTTGATCTCCGGCATTCCCAGTTGGCGCAACCCGCTGTTAAGGTTCATTTGCAGGAACGATGCTGCTCCCATATTCAGCGGTTCTTCCTGCACCCAATACCAGATGGCTTTGCTGTACTTGCCATACAAAGTGCTCAATTGCTTGTAGGGCAATGGGTATAACTGCTCCACTCGTACCAGCGCCACATCTTTGCGATTCTCTTTCTGCTGCTGTTCGGCAAGGTCGAAATATACTTTACCGGAGCAGAACAATACTTTTTTCACTGCTGCCGCATCATCTACGTAAGTGTCGTCAATCACTTCCCTGAAAGAGCCATTGGTGAATTCATCAACAGGCGAATAGCTGCCTACATGCCGCAAATTGGCTTTAGGCGAAAAATTGATCAAAGGTTTGCGGAAGGGCCACGCCAATTGCCTGCGCAATGCGTGGAAGAAGTTGGACGCGGTTGTAATGTTGGTTACCACCATGTTCAGCTCGGCACACATTTGCAAAAAACGCTCCATTCTGGCTGAACTGTGCTCCGGGCCCTGTCCTTCGTAACCATGCGGCAATAACATCACAATACCGTTCATCCTGTTCCATTTTTCTTCACCGGCTACTATAAACTGGTCTATCATCGGCTGCGCCACATTGCAAAAATCGCCGAATTGCGCTTCCCATATTACCAGCGATTTGGGGCTTGCCAACCCATACCCATATTCAAATCCCAGCACACCATATTCGCTGAGGAATGAGTTGAATATCCTGTATTTGCCGGTAGCGCCGGGTATGCGGCTCAACCGGTTGTAATCTTCGTCTGTGTTCTCGTCGCTCAATACAGCGTGCCTGTGCGAAAACGTACCACGGCAAACATCCTGCCCGCTCATGCGCACATCCTTACCATCGAGCAATATGCTGCCATACGCCATCAGTTCGCCAGTTGCCCAGTCCAGCTTATTTTCTGTGTTAAACAGTTTTATTTTATCCTGGATGATCTTTTCAATTTTTTTAAGCGGTGTAAAATTCTCCGGCCACTTCATCATTGCCTCAAACACCTTATCAAAGTTTTCCTTGCTGATGGCTGTTACGGGCGATTGATCAAAATCTTCGTCGGTTGCCCTGCGCAACTGGCTCCACCATTTATCCGGCTGCTGGTAAGTATATGGAAGCGGGTTTTGCTTCACTTCATCCAGCCTGTCCTGCAAATCATCCCAAAACTTTTTTTCCATGCCTTTGGCAAGTTCCTGCGCCTCGGGTTCGCCATGCTCCAGCAGGTATTTTACATACACTTCGCGCGGGTTGGGATGTTTGTCGATCAGCGCATACAGCGTTGGCTGTGTGAACTTAGGATCGTCGCCCTCGTTGTGCCCGTGTTTGCGATAACACACCATATCAATAAAAACATCCGACTTAAACTCTTTCCGGTAACGGGCAGCTATTTCCGCACACTTTACCACAGCTTCCGGGTCATCGCCATTTACATGCATTACAGGCGCCTGCACCATAGCAGCCAGCGACGTACAGTAGTCTGAGCTGCGGGCATCGTCAAAGTCGGTTGTAAATCCTATCTGGTTGTTGATTACAAAATGGATGGTTCCACCGGTATAATAACCACCGAGCTTACACATCTGCAACACTTCGTATACAATTCCCTGTCCGGCTATAGAAGCGTCGCCATGAATAAGGATGGGCATCACCTTATCGTAATTTGCTTCGTGCAGCACATTTGCCCTGCCTCTTGCAAACCCAATCACTACAGGATCTACGGCTTCGAGGTGTGATGGGTTGGGCATCAGCTTTACATACATCACGCTGCCATCGGGCGTTTTTACTTCACTGCCAAAGCCAAGGTGATATTTCACGTCGCCGCTGCCCATGGTTTGATCTACCTTGCCGGTGCCTTCAAACTCGCTAAATATCTGGTTATAGGTTTTGCCCATGATGTTTGCCAGCACATTCAGCCTGCCGCGGTGCGCCATGCCAATCACCACTTCCTGCACACCAAACTCCGATGCTTTGTTAATGATGGCATCTAAAGCAGGAATAGTGGTTTCGCCTCCCTCAAGCGAAAAACGTTTTTGTCCGATATATTTGGTATGAAGGAATTTTTCGAACATCACGCCCTGGTTCAGTTTTTCCAGGATGCGCTCTTTCTTTTTAAGCTCAAGCGGTTGTGTAAAATTCCGCTCCATTTCGTTGGTCAGCCAGTCTACCTTTTTCTGATCGCTGATGTATTTGAACTCTATGCCTACATTCGATGCATAACAGGCTTTGAGATGATTCAGGATATTTCTTAGAGAAGTAGTTCCAAGACCAATAAGGTTGCCCGCAAAAAAGTTCTTGTCCATATCCTCCTCGGAAAACTTGTAAAAGCTGAGATCGATATTGGCGCCTCTGTCTTTGCGTGTGCGGATGGGATTGGTGGTAGCAATAAGATGCCCCTTATTGCGATAACCCAGTATAAGCCTGTAGGCGTTTAATTCTTTTTTCCAGTCAACGCCATCTGCGGTTGTGTATGCCTGTGAGCTTTTTTCAACAGTTCCGTTTACGGCTGTTCCATTGGTAGCTTTCCCGCTCGACACAGCAAAATCAAAACCTTCGAAAAACTTTTTAAAATCGGGGTCAACGCTTTCGGGGTCTTTCACAAAATCCTTGTATAGGTTTTCAATGTATACAGGATCGGAATTGGTTATATACGAAAAATCCTTCATGGGGGTAAATTTGAAAAGAGACACAAACCTACGAGATTTTGACGATATCAGGTGGCAAAAACGCCATCAAACGCAGGCAGTTATACATCATTAGTAAAATTTTAAAACTTTGATCCGCTGCAACAAATTTCCCCGATCGGGCAGCCCGGAAACCACTCCCGGTTGGTGCAGAAAGTATCGGTTTTCCATTTCGGCAGGCAACCTTTTCTATATCAGCTAAACCCCTATTTTTGCAACCCTTGTAAACGGTCTTTAAAGAGATTTCAGTTACTGCAAAGGGATGGTGAAGATTTAAACCGATAAAATTTGGAATTAATCAAACATGGTATTACCTTTGCCGTCCTAAAAATTTCAATACATGGCTAATCATACAGCTACAAAAAAGGATGTGCGTCAGGCGGCTAAACGCAGGGACAGGAATCGCTACAATGGCAAAACTACTCGTAATGCTATCCGCGATCTGAAGGCTATCAGCGATAAAAAAGGCGCGCTGGATAAGCTTCCTTCTGTAGAAAGCATGATAGATAAGCTGGCTAAACGTGGCGTTATTCATAAAAATAAAGCGGCTAACTTAAAAAGCAAGCTGGCTAAGAAAGTAACCGCATTGGCGTAACTGAGCAGTTATTTTAAATAATTATACTAAGATTTGCATTCCGTGAACCCGGAATGCATTTTTTTTGCCCGTTCTTTCGCAATAACCGTTTGAAGCACCATTCCTTACACACCTTTAAAATTTCCGCTGTTGACTGCTTTTTCGAGGATATTCCTGCCGATACCGCTCTGTTTTGGCTTGTTAACGGGCACTGCACAAAAGATGTTTAGTGAACACGGGCACCTCTTCACCCCGCCCCTGCATTATACGGCGTACAGGGTGCCGGGAAAAATAGCAATAGATGGCAAAATAGACGAAGATGCCTGGCACAAGGCCCCCTGGACCGAATATTACCGGGATATAGAAGGCGACAAACGCCCGTCACCACCTTTAAAAACCAGGTGTAAAATGCTGTGGGATGCCAGCCACCTTTATATAGCAGCAGAACTGGAAGAGCCGCAGGTATGGGGTAAGCTCACGGAGCATGACCAGATCGTTTATCACGACAATGATTTTGAAGTATTTATTGACCCCGATAACGACACGCACCATTATTTTGAACTGGAATTCAACGCATTGAACACGGTTTTTGACCTTTACCTAACCAAACCTTACCGCAACGGAGGGCGTTTGCACAAAGAATGGAATGCCGCTGGTTTGCAATCGGCTGTTTTTGTGGATGGCACTTTGAATAACCCGACAGATACCGATAAAAAGTGGACCATAGAAATTGCCATCCCTTTCAGCTCATTGCGAATGGATGATTACCAGGCCGCAAAACCTGCGGATGGCGTTACGTGGCGAATCAATTTTTCGCGGGTGCAATGGGATACGGAGATCAGGGATGGTGATTATAGTAAGAAACGAGACCCGGTAACCAATAAAAGGTTGCCGGAACACAATTGGGTATGGTCGCCACAGGGAGTTATCAATATGCACTATCCTGAAAGATGGGGTTACCTGCAGTTTTCAAACAAGGAAGCAGGAATACGGCAGGCGCCTTTTGTGATGCCGGAAGATGAGACATTCAAAAAATACCTGTGGCTGGTATATTACAGGCAAAAGGATTTTGCAAAAGAGCAGGGGAAATATGCTTCGCAGCTTTCGGAAATAGGCTTAACAGAAACTGTACAGGAAAATGGAAAGGACCTGAAGCTGGAGCTTTCCGCATCCGGCAAAGCGTTTAAAGCAACCATTACCTCTCCGCAAACGGGTAAACGTTGGCAGATTGATGAGGATGGGAAGGTAGCCTCACCCTCTTTCCCTCTCCTTGCAAAGGAGAGGGACGGTACTGAAGAATAAAGCCAAACTAAAGTCCTTCCACATCAATGACAGAATAAAGCCAGTGAATTAATGTACTTGCCCAAACACTCACCTGACTAAATTCATTCGGGCAGAATGGGCAGAATGTTCAGTTGGACGGGCTCTCACGCTCTGCACGAACCTACTATATACATGCTTAACAACATAATGAGAATGGCATGAAATGAAACCGTCATTTCGTAGCTCTGCGGAGAATCTCCTTGAAACCACAACCGATATTCCAATATCAAACAGCAGATCTTGGCTGCGAGGATACGGTGCTACAGAACGAATTCAGGAGTGTGTCACATCAGCCTCACCCTCTTTCCCTCTCCAAAAGAGAGGGACGGTACTCCAGAAAAAAGTGAAGCAGCATATCTCCCACATCAGCGGCAGAATAGAGCTAAGCAAACTACTTTTTTCCTCTTAATTCAAACATTTGCCTCATTCCCAAATTTGCATTCGATTTTCAAATTTTCAAATTCCTGCATTTTCAAATTATCAAACCTGTTCCGGATCTTTTGTATCAACTACAATCGTTTCGGCCCACATATCGCCGAGCCGCTGTCTTTTTTCTGATTTGGAAATTGAAATGATTGCAGGTATACCATAGAAAAGGTAATCTACAGGGTCAAGCAGGTGCCGCTTGAGCGCTTCCGTAAAGCCAATTCGTTTACGTGTCAGCGTAAGTACTTTGAGGTTCAATGCCTGGTGCGCAAACGTGGCGCCATACAAAGCTTCAACCACTACAAAATACAAGAACCAGTAAACGGGTATAGGGAAAGTCATTACGCCATGCACAGATTTTGCACCATCGCCATCATCCTGACCAAAAACAAGGATATAAATGTAGATAGGAAGCCCGAACAAGGCATAGTCCAGCAAAGTAGCAGCGATTCTTTTGCCAAGATTGGACTTGTATGTAGGCGAGTTGTTCATTGTATGTAGCCCGCCGATGGAGAGCGGAGTGTTAAAGAATAATGCCAGGCGTTATAGCTTACACATCAGCCCTCACCCTCTTCCCTCTCCAAAAGAGAGGGACGGTACTCCAGAAAAAGTGAAGCAGCATATCTCCCACATCAGCGGCAAAATAGAGCTAAGCAAACTACTTTTTTCCTCTTAATTCAAATATTTGCCTCATTCCAAAATTTGCATTCAATTTTCAAATTATCAAATTATCAAAACCTGTTCTTCCACATCATGCTCTCAATCGGCTTATCGGGTTGGCCGCTGTATTTGGCGTTTTTCTTTTGATTGTATTTTACTTCAATCTCTCCATCTACAGGGAAGTAGATCAGTTGCCCGATAGGCATTCCTTTATAAATACGCACCGGTTGCTTAACGGAAATCTCCAGCGTCCAGTTGCCACAAAAACCCACATCGCCTTTACCTGCGGTGGCATGTATATCAATGCCCAGCCTGCCGGTAGACGACTTACCTTCCAGGAAAGGAACATGGGCATGTGTTTCAGTATACTCCAGGGTTACGCCCAGGTAAAAAATATGAGGATACAAAACAAAGCCGTCGTCGGGTATTTCGAAATACTCTATTTCATTGTGCTTTTTAGCGTCGAGTATATGTTCCCGGTAGGTAGCCAGCCATTTGCCCAGGTGCACATCATATGAATTGCTACCCAGGCATTCCCTGTCATATGGCTCGAGTTTGATCGTTCCCTTTTCTATTTCTTCCAGAATTCTTTTGTCAGACAGTATCATGTACCGTTATTTATTGAATGATTTTAAATGCTGTTCACTTTCTTGTTTAAATCTGTAAATAGCCCGGAATATTAATCCGTATTTTTGCCTCACACCGCCTTCATCAACACCTGCTGCCAGGCGGCGAATTTCGTATTTCGTTTCTTGTAATGCCTTTATTTTATCAACATAATATCAACGACCACACAAAACTGGGTGTTTGGCGGATTGAAGAACCGGAAGATTTTTTCATGGAGCATGTGCCGCTGCAGCGCGATATTACCCATCCGCACAAACGACTGCAACACCTGGCTGGACGGTATCTGCTGAGGCTGCTTTTCGCCGATTTTCCCTACCACCTCATTGAAATTGCCAGCACCCGTAAGCCGTACCTGCCCAACGAACTGTACCATTTCTCCATTTCGCATTGCGGCGATTATGCAGCGGCAATCGTCAGCAAAACCAGCCGGTCGGGTATTGATATAGAAATTCCCACCGCCAAAGTAGGGCGTATCATGTATAAGTTCCTGCATCCCTCAGAAAAAGAACAGGTGAATGCCATACAAACAAGCAGCAACACCAACGATTACCTGCGCACACTAACGTTGCTATGGAGTGCAAAAGAAGCCGTTTTTAAATGGTATGGCGATGGAGAAGTTGACTTTAGTGAACACATCAGGATTGACGCGCCTGAGCATATATTCCCCAATGGAAACCTGGAAGGATCGTTCCTCAAAAACGATCCGATACCTCTTCAACTGAATTATGTAAATTTTGAAAAGATCTGCTTGGTTTGGGTGATTACGTGAGTTTTTGCAAGAGATTAAAATTCAATGTTGTTTAGTTAAGCCGGTCAAAGTTGAAATTTTAAATAGTTATATTAATACGCCGCAGATGCGCAGATAAAAGATCATTGGTGAATCTGTGGCAAAAAATGAGTTTTTATATCAGACCTGAACGGGATTGATCCGAAAGCACATGAGAATAACCCTCACATTGCCATTAAAAAAGTAAGAGACTGGCTGCTTACCAATTCCCCCGCTTCATTGATATTAAGTTCGAAATCCATTATTAGTGAATACACCGACTTCCTCGGAAAGCTAAAAGAAATCGTCTCGTCAGTTCATTTAAATGCTGACGGGTTACACATGGTGGATTACCGGAACATGGTTCGGGCCTTTATCAACGACAAACGCACGCCTCCTGAGTAACATAAATAAATTTTTAACCAAAACTCAAAGGCTTCGGCTTGCAGCATTAAAAATATTTATATTGCTTTACATTCATTTTGTTTTAACACCTGCTCAATATGAATATTTTTCACTCCGCCTTTTCCATGAAACAAACGCGTCTCGTTTTCTGTATAGTACTGTGTTCTATCCTTTTTGCTGCTTGTGGTAAAAAAGCACAGGTAACCAAAGTTGATCCTGCATTCAGCAAATATGTGGAAGCCTATACATCGGGCGTAATTTCCAAAACTGCGGCTATACGTATACGTTTAACTGCGGAAGCCCCAACAGCCCACACCCTCAACGAACCTGTAAAAGACGAATTGTTTTCATTTTCCCCCTCGGTAAAAGGCAAAACCTATTGGGTAGATGCCAGAACGATTGAGTTTAAGCCCGATGAAAATCTTAAACCCGATCAACTGTATACAGTTGACTTCAAACTTAACAAAGCCACTTCGGTGCCCAACGAATACAAAACTTTTACTTTTAATGTGCAGGCTGTAAAACCCGCCTTCCAGGTGCAGGAATATGGGTTGAAAGTAGTGGGCAATTCAAAAGAGGCGATGACATTGCAGGGCGCTATAGAAACAGCCGATGTGGAAGCCTCAGCCGCCATAGAAAAAATATTAACTGCAACCTTTCAATCGAAAAATCTTCCGGTTAAGTGGGAACACAATGAAGCAGTTCGGCTGCACAAATTTACTGTAGAAGGAATTAAGCGAAGCAACAATGCTATGCCGTTGACATTAGCCTGGGATGGCGCACCGCTTAACATTAAAGACAAAAATGAAAAACAGGTAGACATCCCGGCCGTGGGCGATTTTAAAGTGCTGGCAGTGCGCGCCGTGCAGGAAGCGGATAATTTTGTGTTGGTACAGTTCTCCGATGCATTGGCTACCAATCAACAGTTGAACGGACTGATCGCCGTAAGCAACAAAGCAGACATTAGTTACAGCATTGACGGAAGCGAAGTAAAAATATTTGTGTCTGATCAACTGGATGGAAACTATACGGTTTCGGTAAACGAAGGCATTGCAAATGTGTGGACGGGAAAACTGGACAAGGCTTTTAGTGCCAATGTATTTTTTGAGAACCGCCTGCCATCTGTAAAAATACAAGGCAGAGGGGTGATACTGCCCAACACAGGTAAGCTGGTATTGCCTTTTGAAAGCATCAACCTCAATGCGGTCGACATCAGCATCATTAAAGTGTATGAAAACAACATTCCCCAGTTTTTTCAGATCAATAATTTGGATGGAGAATCGGACCTGCGCAGGGTAGCCACGCCCGTTGTGCAACAAACGTTACGGCTCGACAACGATAAAACGATCGACCTGCATAAAAAACAAAAATTCTCGCTCGACATTGATAAATATCTCAAAGCCGAACCTGGCGCCATCTACCATGTTACCATTGGCTTCAGACCCGAATACTCATTGTATACCTGCCACGATGCTGACAAAAGCAGCGACGAGGATGAAGATGACTACTACAACGATTGGTACGACAACGAAAACACCAGCGCTCCCGACGATGATGAAGGATTCTGGAAAGTATACAACACCTACTATCCTTATGGCTACCGGTGGAACCAGCGCGATAATCCCTGCAGCCCTTCTTATTATACAAAAGACAGGTGGGCAAGCAGAAACATCCTTGCATCCAACATTGGTTTAACGGCTAAAAGAGCCAGCAGCAACAATATGCTCATAGCTGTTACCGACATCCTTTCTGCGGCACCTATGGGCGATGTTGAATTGCAATTGCTCGATTACCAGCAGCAACTCCTGCATACTGTGAAGAGCGATCAAAACGGGCTGGCAGTATTTGACCTGAAGAAAAAGCCTTACCTGCTGGTAGCTAAAAAAGGCAATGAACGCGGGTATCTTAAGCTCGACGATGGAAATTCATTAATGCTGAGCCGCTTTGATGTATCGGGCGAAGAAGTAAAGAATGGCTTGAAGGGATACATTTTTGGAGAACGAGGCGTTTGGCGACCCGGCGATACCATGTACCTCAACTTTATAGTAGAAGACAAATCGGGCACACTGCCCAAAGACCATCCCGTTGAATTTAATTTGCTTACTCCGCAAGGACAACTGTATAAAAAAGCCATTGAAACAAAGGGCGATCACGGGTTTTATTTGTTTACCACTGCCACCGATGCCTCCTCCCCCACGGGCAACTGGCTGGCGCGCATTAAAGTAGGCGGCGCTGTGTTTGAAAAAAGACTGAAGGTGGAAACGGTAATGCCTAACCGACTTAAGATTGATCTTGACTTTGGCAAAGATGCTGTATTGGGTAAAGATGGCGTAAGCTCGGGAACGCTTACCTCGAACTGGCTGTTTGGCGCTCCGGCAAAAAACCTGAAAGCCAAAATTGATGCTTCGCTGTATGCACGCAGCACCAGCTTTAAAAAATATCCCGCCTATCATTTCGACGATCCCACTTCAGCATTTGCTCCCGAAACAAAAACCCTGTTCGACGGCACTTTAAACGCCGAGGGAAAAGCAACTATCAGCACCAAGTTCAACCTGGAAAAAGAAGCTCCGGGCATGCTGAGTGCAAGCCTGCTCATAAAAGTGTTTGAACCAGGCGGCGCATTCAGTGTTGACAACCTGGTACTGCCATACAGTCCTTATAAAACCTATGTGGGCCTGAACATGCCGGAAGGACCCAAGCCGTGGAAGTTTTTGCAAACAGATAAAACCTACGAGTTGCCGATTATAAATGTGGATGCCAGTGGCAATGCGCTGCAAGGCAACCAGCAGGTAGAGATAGAATTATACCGGGTAAGCTGGCGCTGGTGGTGGGACAATACGGGCGATGGGTTCAGCAACTTTACACAGGACACCTATAACAAGCTACTCAAAAAAGATACACTTCGTTTAGCCAACGGCGTAGGTAAATGGCAATTGTCCGCGCCGGCAGGAGAATGGGGCCGCTATCTTGTGCTGGTGCGCGACCGTGCCAGCGGGCATACGGCCGGGCAGGTAGTATACTTCGACGATCCCTGGTGGCAAACGCGCAACAATGCAGACGATCCTTCGGCTGCAGCCATGTTGTCGTTTACGGCAGGAAAAGAAAAATACAGTGTAGGCGAAGACATTACGCTGAACATACCCACCAGCAAAGGCGGCAGGGCTTTGATCAGCATTGAATCGGGCAGTCGCATTATTAAAACCGACTGGATCGAAACACAGCAAGGTCAAACCATTTACAAGTTTAAAGCTGAGCCGGGCATGGCACCCAACCTCTACGCCAACGTGAGCCTGTTGCAGCCGCATGCACAAACAGTGAACGATCTGCCTATACGCATGTATGGCGTTATTCCTATATTGATTGAAGACAAGAATACGTTGCTGAAACCAGTCATTAATATGCCAGCGGTCATCCGACCCGAACAGGCATCGTCTGTAACAGTATCTGAAACATCGGGCAAAGCCATGACCTATTGCATTGCGATTGTAGACGAAGGTTTGCTCGATCTTACCCGCTTTAAAACGCCTAATCCCCATACTGCTTTTTATGCACGCGAAGCACTGGGGGTAAAAAGCTGGGATTTGTTCGACAACGTAATCGGTGCCTGGGGTGGCGGTTTGGAAAGAATATTAACCATTGGCGGAGATGAAGCTGCCAGTGGCGGCGCCAAAGAAAAAAGAGCCAACAGGTTTAAACCCGTTGTAAAATACATGGGTCCCTTTCGCCTGGAAAAAGGAGGAAAGCAAACGCACAAATTCCAGTTGCCGCCTTACATTGGCTCTGTAAGAACAATGGTAGTGGCTGCCAACGAAGGCGCATACGGCTTTGCCGAAAAAGCAGTGGCAGTAAAAAAACCACTGATGCTGTTAGGTACTTTGCCGCGTGTATTAGGTCCTGCCGAAACCATTAAATTGCCTGTTACTGTTTTTGCAATGGAAAACAATATTAAAAATGTAACCGTTGCCTTACAAAACAACAACTACCTGGAGCCGGTAGGCTCGGCCACACAGCAGATTCAGTTTAGTGAGCCCGGTGAGCAAATGGTTTATTTTGATGTGAGGGTAAAACAAACCACCGGCATAGGAAAGGTAAAACTCGTAGCAAGCAGCGGCAATGAAAAAGCGGATTACGAAGTAGAGCTGGACGTACGAAACCCCAACCCCGTTGTTACCAATGTTGTGTCAGAAACAGTGAATGCAGGACAATCGTGGAACCAATCTGCTGTACCCATAGGCATTCCCGCAAACAGCAAAGCCACACTGGAAATATCCAGCATTCCTCCTATCAATCTCGAAAAACGACTCGACTACCTGATTCAATATCCCTATGGTTGTATAGAGCAAACCACTTCAGCAGCATTTCCTCAACTGGTATTGAATCAACTGACAGATTTGAGTGAAGGCGGGAAAGCAGCAGTAGAAAGAAACATTCGCGCCACCATTGAGCGCTACAAAAATTTCCAGCGTCCCGATGGCGGCTTCAGCTACTGGCCGGGATTGGCGGAAAGTGATGAATGGGGCAGTAATTACGCAGGACATTTCTTATTAAAAGCGCAGGAAAAAGGATATATAGTTCCGGCAGATATGCTACAGCAGTGGCTAGCCTATCAGCGTGGCAAAGCCAATAACTGGGCACCCTCTTCTACCAATTTTTATGGAGGCGATCTTACCCAGTCGTACCGATTGTATTTGCTGGCGTTGGCAAAATTGCCCGAGTTGGGCGCTATGAACCGGCTGAAGGAATTCAAATATTTATCTCCCGAAGCCAAGTGGCGCTTAGCAGCAGCCTACCAACTGGCCGGACAGAAAAAAATGGCAGAAAGCCTGATAGCAGGATTGCCGGTAACATTCGACAAAAGAAAATCGCCGGGCATTACCTATGGATCGAACCTGCGCGATCAGGCAATGGTACTCGAAACGCTTACGCTGATGGGCAAACGAAACGAAGCGGGCGCATTGCTTAAAACCGTATCGGCAGACCTTGCAAGCGAAAACTGGTACAGCACACAAACAACTGCATACAGCCTTATAGCCATTGCTGCCTACTGCGGCACTAACCCAAGTGGTGAAAAAATAGTGGCAGATGTAAATGTGAATGGCAAGAAGGTGGCGGTGAATTCAAAATCGTATATATCGCTTACCCCGGTGAGTGTAACAGAGGCGAATAAAAATGTAAGCATTCAGAATAAAGGGAACAACCTGCTGTATGTGCGACTGGTAACACAAGGGCAACCTGTTACAGGCGAAAACATACAGTATACCAACAACCCCGATGTTTTGTCATTAAGCGTAAACTATCTTATGCCCGATGGCAGACCTATAACCAATATAGAAAGCCTTGCACAGGGAACAGATTTTGTGGCGAAGGTCACCATTAAAAACCCGGGTATTCGTGGGCGTTACAACAATATGACCTTATCGCAGATATTCCCCAGCGGATGGGAAATACTCAATACCCGCATGCTGGATAATGAAGGCGCATTTAAACCTTCTGCCTTTACTTACCAGGATATTCGCGACGACAGGGTGTATACGCATTTCGATATTCGCGAGGGCGACACGCACACTTATTATGTAATGCTGAACGCCGCTTACCTGGGCAGGTATTTTTTGCCGGGCGTATACTGCGAGGCAATGTACGACAATACCATCAGTGCAGGTGTTGCTGGCAAATGGGTGGAGGTAGTGAAGTAATAATATACTGCTAATTACTCCTGCCAAAGCCCGCCCGGCTGAAGCCATTCGGACGGGGAGGAATCTGCCGTTTCTGCTGGTGGTATCTTCCTTCCGCCCCTGGGCTCGTGTCTTTCAACTACAAGCCTTTCATTTCTTTTGTTACTTTTTGCGGAAAAAAGTAGCGCAAAAGTCACCCCAAACATTACAAACAGAAATTTTTTCCTTCTTTGTTAACCTTTCCTCTATTTGTACGATATATGTTAAAACCATGAGTACAAATAAGTTCCAGGTGCAGCAGGTAACGCAGGGGTGAAAATGGCGGGCTATTTTTTTAAAAGCCGTATCTTCAATGGCAAACACAGCTCACCATTGAAAACACTGAATGACCGTATTACGGACAACCCTGATGAAATTTTAAAGAGCGTTTACGCCGATAATTTTCCGTGGCTGGAAAATTATATCCTTCAAAATTCCGGCAATAGCGACGATGCGCGGGATGTTTTCCAGGAAAGCATTTTTGCCACCTGGCTAAACCTGAGGTCGGGAAAATTTATCGGCACCAGGGATCAATTGAACGCCTACGTCCGGCAGATATGCAAATACAAATGGATCAATCAACTGCGTTCCGCCAATAAAAAAAAGACCGCTTACTCCAACAGCCTGCCCGATGCACCAACCGATCATTTTCTGGATAGCCAGGAAGAAGCCGAGCGCCACGCAACGCTGAGCACCTGCATTGCCCGGCTTGGACACAAATGCCGGAAAGTACTAACGCTTTTTTATTTTAAAAAAAAGTCGCTGGCAGCTATTGCCACCGATATGCACAATACTGAAGAAAGTATAAAAACGATCAAGTATCGATGCATGATGCAACTAAGAAAACATTACATGGAAGCAATAAAAAAAGATGGCACACTATAAAGATCATATCGACCAACACCTGTTTGAACAGATAGAAGCCTACCTGCTCCATAAAATGGATGCAGATGCACGCGCTGCCTTTGAAAAAACAATGCAAGCCGATGAAGCGCTCAAAAATGAAGTGGCATTGCAGCGGCTGCTTACCATTGGTATAGAAGCGCATGCACTGAGCAAAGAAGCAACTGCTCCTCCCCCGCCGGTAAAAAAAATAAATCGTGTCTGGCTGTATGCCGCAGCAGCAGTGGCCGTAGCCGTTATATCGCTGCTATGGTTCAGCCACAGTACTCCCGACAAAATATTTGCCCGCTACTTTGTACCCGACGATGGTTTACCTCTGGCTATGAGCGGCAACCAGGGTCTGTATCATTTTTACAACGGCATGGTAAGCTACAAAGAAGAAGACTACAGTAAAGCCATCGACATATGGCAGCAAATACAACCCGCCTCAGACACCGTGCAGTATTACCTGGGCGTTGCGTTGCTCAATAACAACAACAGCACAGCAGCCATTCCGCCTTTGCTGAAAGTTGCACAAACCAATGAAAGCGCCTGGCACTTAAAAGCCTCCTGGTACCTGGCGCTGGCTTATTTAAAAAACAATCAAACCGCCAACGCCATCGCATGGCTCAAAAAGCTGAACAATGAGGAGCGGGCCAGGCGATTGGCTAAAGACATTGAAAAACTTTCTCCCTAACATGATCCCGATGCGCCTATTAATTTTTTTATACACCCTGTTGATGCTACCCCGCCTGCACGCACAGGAAAGTGGTTATGAGCAGTCGCGGCAGGCACACCGCAGCCAGCAATACGACAGTGCACTTTTCTTTATACAAAAGGCTATTCCTTTTTTTAAACAGCGGCAGTTACAAGACAGCCTTGTATTGGCGTATATACAAAAGGCGAATGTAGTATGGGCACAATCGGGCACGCAACAAGGATTGAAAGTAATGGACACTGCGTTGACGCTTGCCCGAAAGCTGCCACCCAATAACATAGCGCTCGTGTCTGCGTTTAGCAAAAAGGGCGAAATGCACATGCTGAACGCGGAGGTCAGCAAAGCAAAAAAATATTTTCAACAGGCATTGGCAAACATTCCTGCTAATGCATCGCCCAATGATGAATACAGCAAATTGTATTCGAACATCGCCTGGCTGCACCTCGACCTGCAGGCGTTTGACACCGCGATGCAGTATGCAGAAAAAGCAAAAACAATAGTAGAAACATTGCATGGAAAGGATGCCCGCCAGCTACTCACGGTCTATCAAACATTAATGCTGATTGCACAGGATGGCAATGCGTACAACCGGGCTGAAGAATACGGCAAAGAACTGGTCCGGCTATCGAACCTGCATCTTTCGCCCAACGACCCCAACAAAGGACTGATGCATAACGATTTGGGATCGCTGTATGAAATCATGCACCGATACGATGAAGCACTTTACCACCGCCAGCAAGCGTTAAAGATCATCCAGGCAGATTATGCAAAGCATAAAAATCCACAACTGCTTGCTATTGCGTTTAACAATATGGGAAACCTTTACCAGACTATGGGAGAGTTGCAGCTATCGGAACAGTATTTTGAAAAATCAAATGCCTTGCACGAAATCAATTATGGGCCAAAAGGCGCCGGTTTTGTGCGGCCACTCGTACATCTTGCCGGCATCAAAAATGACCTGGAAAAATACGATGAAGCAGCGCAATTGTATGCACGCGCCTATAACCTGCAAAAAGAAGTTGATGCACAGGACTGGCGCAATATGGCTTATGTGGAAACGCAGTACGGCGATCTTTTCTTTTCGAAAAAGCAGTACAATAAAGCCGAAGCATATTACCTCAAAGCCATTGCCAACCTTGGCAAAGCCGGCATCTCTAACACAACCATTGTGCAGCAAACCCACAACACGCTTGCGCAAACCTATGCCCATACCGGGCGAACAGCGGAAGCGCTGGCGTTATTGCAAAATGTATTAAGCCACAACAAAAAAACGTATCCCAAAGGCAATATCGTCATTGCAGGACAATACAACCGCATCAGCGAAACCTGGTTGCTAAGCCATCAGCCAGCAAAAGCACTGCTTTATTCCGATAGCACTTTTTTGGAACTGCTGCAAAAGCCAGTGCTGCCGGCAGGCAACTGGATAAAAGACCTGCCCTATTACCACCAGATTTTACGATACCTGCAAAACCGAACAGCAATTGAACGAGCCCTGTATAATAAGGATGGCAACATGCGCCACCTGGAGCGCATTACCGACTTAGCGCAGCAATACGGCACCTTTCTTGAAAAAAGTTTGCCTGCACTGCGCACTCAAAACTCGATGAGGCAATTGGCCGAACAGCATAAAAAAATTTACAATGCTGCCATAGAGGCCTGTTGGGATCTTGAAAAAAAACACCACGCCAAAAACTACCTGGAGGCCGCGTTTGACTTTACTGAACGAAGCAAAGGCTTGTTGCTGAGGCTTGCCGCCAACAACATTATGATAGACGCAAGCAACACACACCGCAGCGCTGCCGAAAAACAAGACCTGTTCTGGCGCAAGAGAATCAGTGCGCTCAATGCACAGTATCTGGACGACGGTAAAAAGAGCGATTCGCTGTTAACCTTGCTCACCGCCAGCCTGGAGTCGTATTACCGTTTCCAGGACAGTATGCTGCAATCCAACCAGAGCGAGCAGATCAAATCGAAGTACAGGTTACGTCCTGCAAGTATTGACCACATTAAAAACCAGCTTCTGGGCAAGGGCCAGTCGTTGGTGGAGTATGCTGTTACATCGGATTATGTTTTTATTTTCGTGATAACACATAGCGAATTTTCCGTTCACCGGTTACCCGTTGCCGTATTGTCTGAAATAAGCAAACTCAGAAAGCTGTTTAACCTTAGTGCCGAACAGTTCAGCACGGCAGCCTACAACTTATACCAGGCACTGATACAGCCTGCAGAACATCTGTTTCTCTCTGAAAAATTAATTGTAATACCCGATGGCGAACTGTTTTATTTGAATTTTGAGCTGCTGATATCAGACAACAAGCAGCAGGATTTCAGCAAAATGAAATATCTCATTCACAATTACGAAATTACTTACCAGTTGTCTGCCACCTATGCAACCATGCACAGAAAGCAGGCACCTGCCAATGAAAAGGCCATGCTGATGGCGCCGGTTTTTACCGACGAAATGAAACAGGCTTATCAACAATCCATGGGCGATTCTGCCACCGCAGATCCCTATTATTTCAGCTTGTTGCGGCAGCCCTTTTCCATGCGGGCGGCACAACAAATTGGCAAATACATCAGCAATGACTTGTTTGCAGAACAGGATGCGGTAGAAAGCGTTTTCAGGCAACGCGCAAACGATTATTACATTCTTCACCTGGGCACCCATGCCGAAGTAAACAATATGGCGCCACTGCAATCACGATTCTTCCTGGCAAAACAATTAACCCCCGATTCAGTTGCTAACGACGATGGTTACCTGCATGCCTACGAAATTTATGCCATGCAGTTGCAGGCAGAGCTGGCCGTTTTAACGGCCTGCGAAACAGGCACGGGCAGTATCAGCCGCGGGGAAGGCGTGCTATCGCTCGCTCACAGCTTTATGTATGCCGGTTGCCCTTCGGTGATCATGAGCCTTTGGCAGATTGATGAGAAAGCAAGCGCCGACATCATCGCGACATTTTACAAATACCTTTCGCAAGGCAAGTCCCGGGGCGAAGCGCTCCGGCTCGCCAAACTCTCACACTTAAAAAAATCTGCTGCTGCTTCCGCTCACCCCTATTTCTGGGCAGGCATGGCGTTGGTGGGAGATGACAAGCCGATGGCTTTAACCTCGTCTGCAACGCTATGGGGATGGAGCCTGGCAATTGTTGCGCTGTTGGGCGTAGGTTTGTTTCGCATGTATAAAAAAAGGAAGTGGGTAATTAAATCGTGATATACAAAGGCGCATCAATAAGGGTATGGTTCACTTCCATTATCAATGACATTTTTCAGTATGATGTTTATCCATTGCTTGAACCTAATTCATTAATGCATTTTGCTTTCTTTCATTTAGTCCGTTCGGTCAGACCGCCCCGGTATCCTGCCCACGCAGCTCCCCCGTGGCGGACCGCCCGGATTGAACACTGATAGCTGATTGCTGACGGTTGATAGCCTCCCCAAAAATCCAGTTTTCACTGTTCACCTGCGGCAGGTTGATGCGATATACAGTATATCAACCCAACACATGAACACCAAACAGCTATTCAGAAAAACATTATTGCTACTGTGGTGCATTTGTATAACGGCTTTTGGCATCGCTCAAAAATCAATCAATATTGCCACCACTCCTGTGCCATTCTTACGCATTTCGCCCGATGCCCGGGCAGGCGGTATGGGAGATGCAGGCATTGCTACTGCGCCCAACGCCAGCTCGCTATTCTGGAACCCCGGCAAAACGGTATGGAATGAAAACGTGGGCGGAGCAGCAGTTTCCTACATTCCGTGGTTAAGAAAGTTAAGCAACGACACCTACTTTCTTTCCGCGGCAGGCTTTTACAAGCCTGCCGATGACCAGGCCCTGGCGCTGGGCATCAGGTATTTCAGCTTAGGCAACATACCGTTCACTTCCGATGGACGCAACCAACTCGGCAGCACCCGCCCCCGCGAAATGAGCATTGATTTGAGCTATTCGCGCAAACTATCTGCCAAACTCGGGCTGGGCATCACTGCTAAATATATTCATTCTGCTATAGTAAGCAACGTGGCAGCATCGGGCTACAATTACCAAAACGCCTCAGCAGTGGCGGCAGACATTGGATTGTTATACGATACCCGCAACGAAGGCAACGGCTTCATGTTCGGCGCTGCTCTCTCCAACCTGGGCAGCAAAGTTTCCTATATAAAAGACGCTTCCGAAAAAGATTTCCTGCCCGCTAATCTCGGCATCGGGGCTTCGTGGAACAAAACAATAAACGAAGTACATGCGCTCACCATAGCACTGGATGCAAACAAGCTGCTGGTGCCTGTGCTCAAAGGCGATTCGCCCGAAGAAATCAGCGCCTATCGCCGCAAAGGCGTAGTGGAAAGCTGGGCAACTCACTCTCCGATTTTCCCGGGCAGGCAGGTGTAAGTGCCGGGATTGAGTATTGGTACGATCAACGGTTTGCCTTTCGCAGCGGCTATTATTTTGAAGACAGGCAAAGGGGCGGACGACAATATTTTACAGCAGGTATAGGTGCCTGTTACCAATCGATCGGCTTTAACTTTTCTTATCTCATTCCCTCGGGCAGCGGCATCAGCCAAAACCCGCTTTCCAATACGCTCCGTTTTTCATTATTCTTTCATTGGGGCAACGACGATTATTAAACTGTTAACAGCGGAAATATTTTTCCGGCTTAAAAATAAACACATGAAGTCTTCTTTACTTTTTCTGATGTTTTTCCTTTTATGCAATGAGCTTACAGCCCAAACCAATTTTTCAACGGCAGTTGAAATAGCCGCCGGCGAAAGCAAAACGGGAACGGTAGCGCCGGCAAACCGAAATTTTTATTTTAAAACATTGCTGCCCGCCGATGGCACGGTAACCGTATTTATAGAAGGTGAAAACAAACAGGGCAGCGCCGGCAGCATTACCCTTTACGCTTACGATAAAGATCAACGGCAAATAGCCGTAAATTATACACTGGGTGGAAAGAATATAGCCGAGGGCGAAAAGTTTAAAGATACGGTGCGCATCTACTCGCGCAACGCCGACAGTATTTACCTGCGGCTGTACCAGGGCAGCAGCCAAACCTTCAACTTCAGCATACGCTATGCTATGGAAGATGAAAAAGCAAGCGACCCTGAACCGAACGACAGTTTTTCACAGCCTGCACCGCTGGAACATCAGCAAAAAGTAACCGGCAACATTGGTTATGTAAAGAATGGCGGTACCGACCGCAGCGACTACTATAAAACTTTATTGCCTAAAAGCGGAACGGTAACCGTTTATATCGATGCCACTCATACCGGGGGTGGCAGCGGCTCTATCAGTTTGTACGCATACGATAAAGACAGGCGACAGGTGTATGTAAAGTATGCCCTGGGAGGAAAGAACCTATCGTTGGGTGAAAAATTTAAAGACACGTTGCGCATTTATTCGCGTAGCGCCGACAGCATTTACCTGAGGCTGTACCAGGGAAGTTCCCAATCGTTCAGCTATAGCCTGCAATACGAAGTAACCAATCAGAATATTGAAGACGCAGAACCCAATAACGACTTTTCCGAAGCTGCCCCTATTGCACAACAGGAAACAGTATATGGACGTATTGGCAATATTGCCGCTGGCAATACAGACCGGAACGATTATTTCAAAACGCTTTTGCCCGAAACCGGAACAGTAAGGGTGTATGTAGACGGCGTTCACACCGGTGGCAGTGCCGGCTCTATCAGTTTGTATGCTTACGACAAGGATAGACGACAGGTGGCTGTAAACTACACACTGGGAGGAAAAAACATATCGCTGGGCGAAAGCTTCAGCGACACCATCGATATACCTTCGCGTGCAGCAGACAGTTTGTATTTCAGGATATACCAGGGCAGCAGCCAGAGCTTTGACTATAGTATACGATACGAAATGATCCGCCTGGCAAGCAACGATGCTGAGCCTAACAACAGTGCTGCCGAAGCGCTGCCCATTGCGCCTCACGATACTTTATACGGGCAAATAGGTCATGTAGCCAACGGCGTTACCGACCGGAACGACTATTACCTGGCAAAGCTGCCGGCAGACGGAACGGCAACTATCTATATACGGGGTACGCATACTGGCGGTAGTGCAGGATCGCTTAGCCTGTATGTATATGATAAGAGCCAGCGCCAGGTAGGGGTAAAATATACACTCGGCGGAAGCAATATTACGTTGGGTGAAAATTTTTCAGACACCGTCCGCGTGTTTTCAAGAACAGCCGACACGTTATACCTCCGGATATACCAGGGCAGCAGCCAAAGCTTTAACTATGCCATCAGCTACGAGGTGCTCGATCAAAGCACCAACGACATTGAACCCAACAACGATCTTCCCCAGGCACAGCCCCTTGACTACCAGGAGGTGGAGGAAGGACATATTGGTTATGTGGCCGATGGCAATACCGACCGAAACGATTATTACCTCGCAAAGCTGCCGGCAGACGGAACAGTAACCGTTTATATAGAAGGCACGCACACAGGTGGGAGCAACGGCTCTATAAGCCTGTATGTGTATGACAAAAGCAACAGGCAGGTTGGCGTAAATTACACTTTAGGCGGAAAAAACATTGGCTATGGCGAAAGCTTTAAAGACACCGTGCAGGTGTTTTCGCGGGCGGCAGACAGTGTGTATTTCCGGGTATACCAGGGCAGCAGCCAGAGCTTTAATTACAGCATCAGCTACGATGTGCTGGACCAAAGCACCAATGATGCAGAGCCCAACGACAATCTTAAGGAGGCGCAGTTGCTTCCCCACCAGGAAACAGTGGCAGGCCACATTGGCTATATAGCCGATGGCATTACCGACCGAAACGACTATTATCTGGCAAAACTTCCTGCAAGCGGAACAATAAATGTTTATGTTGAAGGCACGCATACGGGCGGCAGTAACGGTTCAATTACTTTTTACGCTTATGATAAAAGCAACAGGCAGCTTTCTGTAAGCTACACTTTAGGCGGCAAAAACATTGGCTACGGAAGCAGCTTTAAAGATACCGTTCAGCTAACTTCGCGCGCCGACGATAGTTTGTATTTCCGCATCTACCAGGGCAGCAGTCAAAGCTTTAAGTATACCATACGCTATGAAGTGCTGAGCCCCGGTGCAAACGACCAGGAACCTAACAATAGTTTTGAGCAGGCAGTTACGGTAGCCTTTACCGATACTATAAGAGGATCGATAGGGCACACAGCCAACGGAGTAACCGATATGAGGGATTACTACCTTACTGCCGTTCCCGCTCATGGCAACCTTACAGTATTGGTGGAAGCCCGCAATACAGGAAGTGTAAAAAACAGCCTTGATATATACGTGTATTCGAAAAAACAGCAACTGCAGGCACGCAGGCTAACCTCGTCCGTTGAGCCGGGTGCCCTGTTAAAAGATACATTAACGATCAATTGTTTTGCGCTCGACTCGATATATGTATTGATATACGAACCTTCTTCGTCCAGGTCTTTCTCCTATCAACTGCAATTCGAATTAGATCCGCAGCAACCCAAAGCCGTTGTTGGTTACAACCGGTCTGCAGAAACATATGAATTTGTTAACCAGTCTACCGGTGCTTCTAAATATACCTGGAACATCAGCAACGGAGAAGAATACACTACCGTTGCCCCACCGTTAATTACGTTTACACAGCCGGGAGCATATAATGTGAGGTTGATTGCAGAGAACGAGTTGTGCAGGGTGAAAGATACAGCCGTCGCTTCGCTCACAGTAAAAGGACTGACGAGGTATACTCCTGATTCCGGTGGCACAGGCAATATTGTATTTACTGCATATGGCGGCGGTTTCCACAAAGGCATGGCAATAGAGCTGAAACAAGGTAATATAATATACAAAGACTCTGTAAGCTGGGTAGATGAAAGAGGCAGTGTGTTTAGCGCGATGGTGGATATGCACAAAGCCACACCGGGCGTGTACGATGTATCCTTCATTACGAAAGATACCACCTACAATTACCCCGGTGGATTTGTATGCGAGGGAGCGATCTACAAAGTATCTGGCGAAATTATCGGCAGAGACATTATAAGAGCCAACAGGAATAACAGCTATAAAGTAAGAATTTACAACGAAGGCAATGTAATGGCCGGGCATACCGAAGTGTATTTGCTTACACCCAATAATCTGGAAGTTACCTTGTTGGATAGCCTGCTTGACCTGGAGTTTGAAACCGTGGATGCAGACACGCTGCCCGACGTGATCCAGGTAACAAAAGCCAGGGGCTACCCTATCGACGGACAAGTAAGAGCATATTTGCTGGCGGGCATACCCGCAGGTGGTTACCGCGATCTAAATTTTAATATAAAGGGAACAGTAGGAGCTGAAAACGTTTACCTATGGGTAAAAGGGCCTTATTCAGGATCGCCTTATACCGCTGACGGAGCTGATTGTCTTGAAGCGACACTAAAAGCTGCAGCTGGGCTTATATGGGATGGACTTAGTCTTGTTCCTGCCGTTGACTGTGCAGCGGGTATATTGAAAGGTGTGGCTTCCTCCCTCTATAGTGGAGTTTCATATTTTGTTGGATTTAGTGATAAATTGAGCACAGGAGCATCACTTACAAAATCGTTTGCAGGAGCAACCAAGGATTGCGCTGGAGAGATCGCAGCCGCTACAGGAATAGGCGTAGCCGTTGCACCCGCTCTTGAAATTGCAGATATAGTAACTGATGTAACGGTTCTCTCATACAATTTGAGCGTTAATGCTAAAGAAATATATACCGATTGCTTCGAGATGGAGGATAAAAAAGAAAAAAAAGTGGATGTAAGAAACTCCTTCGATCCCAATGCAAAATCCGGTCCATCCGGCTTTGGTGCGGCACGATACATCAGCGGTGTTAACAGAAGAATGAGCTATACTATCTTTTTTGAAAACCTCGAAACCGCCACCCTGCCCGCCCAGGAAGTACTGATACTGGACACGCTCGACAAAAACGTGTACGATCTTTCGAGCTTCAGAGCCGACAGCTATGGCTGGGCAGACAGCGCTTACAATCTGCCGTTAGCAACAGGGGATTATTTGCAGGACATACCCTTGAACAACGAGTTGGCAGTACGCTTTTTCATAACCCTCAACAAAGAAACCGGTGTTATAAAAGCCAGCTTCAAAACCATCGACCGGGCAACGGGTGCTATAACGGAAGATCCACTGGCTGGCTTTTTACCGCCCAATATCAATGGCCCCGAAGGTGAAGGTTTTGTGAGTTTTTCAATCGACATGAAACCCGGCCTTGCCGACGGAACGGTTATTGCCAACAGTGCTTCCATTGTATTCGATAACAATGAGCCTATCGCCACCGAAATATGGAGCAATACCATCGACAGGAACCTGCCATCGTCGCGCATTATAGAAGCATACCAGTTGACCGACAGTACAATTGTGGTGAAAGTAAATGGCAGCGACCCCGCGAGCGGTGTAGGCAATTACAAACTCTATTTTTCAGAAGAGGAAACGCCGTTTGCCTACCTGGGCAAAATGAAGGATTCTGCAATTGTAACAGGTACCCTTGGTAAAACCTACGACTTTTATGTGCAGGCGGTAGATGAAGTAGGAAATCTTGAACGGAAAAACAGCCAGTCGGAAGCAAGGGTGAAACTCACGCCTGGCGAAACTACCAGACCGGCAGAAGGTATGTTGCTGCTGTATCCCGTTCCGTCTAACGGTGCCATCACCCTGGAGCTGGATGTGCCGGAATGGCAGCAGGTAAGCATCAGCGTGTACTCAACCTCAGGACAGAGAGTAGCCGAACTGTACAACGGCACCATTGGAGGCCCGTTAACAGTTACCAAAACATTGTACCAGCTTAGCAGCGGCGTATATTTTGTACAGGCAACAGGCAGCAAAGGATTGAACATTAAAAAGAAACTGGTGCTGGTGAAGTAGGGAGAAGGGGGAAGGGGCAAGGTGTAGGGTATAAGGTAAAAAGGTAGAAGTAAGAAGCATGTGCTTACTTCTGCTTTCTGCCTTTTTTGGATGAAATTTGTGCTAGTTGAATACGCCTGTTTCCATATCGAGCTGATAATAGCGCATTTTGTTTCTTAATTTAACGTCTACATTTTTCTTTCTCCTATCATCAGGAAAAAAAGTTTTTGTGCGCTTGGTATATTGATCACCGTCCGGAAATGAACGAAAGTTGGGTAAACTAGGAAGAAGATCCAAACGATTGGTTTGCGGTGCAAAAGAATTTCTCGCTGCATAAAGATTAAAGGCATTTCCAGAACGATACAGCCTGTAAAAGTTGTCGTCCGACCAGAGAAAAAAATCTATTCCATCTGAAAACGCGTACAAGTTTCGAAGCAATACTTCTTGTCCCGACTGATCTTTGTAATAAAGATTATCGGTCTTCTTATCCGACTTTAAACTGTATTCTGTTACGGAGGGTTGATTTTTTTTGAACTCCTCAAAAGTTAAATAAACCCCTTTCTTCGGACGCTGCAATAAAACGGGTAATTTGAATCGGGCTTTATATAAATCGTTTATATAGGCGAAGTCATATTTTTTTCCTGATTGAAAAACTTTATCCACTTTTATCTTTCCAAGCTTTTGTATGCTTATATTCAGTGCATTTGCCAAGTATTCACCTGCATTCTTTCTTAAACGGTCGGTGTCAACAATAGTGGTATCGAACCTGTACAGGGGAAAGAATGCATTCTTCTCTTTTAAAAAATAGGCAACCTTTATAACCACGCCGCTCCTGAGAGAATCCTGGTACTCGAATGCAACTGAGTTGGGAACGAAAATATCATCCGAGAGCCAAAGTTTTTGAAGTACCATTACAAGCTCATATTGAGGGGGGGGTGCTGTATCTGGTGCAGGCAACTGTTGCTTTAAAAAACGTTCAATACCTGCACAGGTGCCCAGCTCTAAAACCAAATTTCTTTTTCGGGGAGTATTTTTATTTATAAACCCCAGCGTGGTTGTATCAAACCTATAGTCGAGCACCGTAACGTTGCGCGGCTGAAAAGAATTGCTTGCTTCTCTATTCGATTCATTTGAAGGCAAGTCAACAATAAAAGGTTTAAAATCGGAAAAATCTGTCTCAAATTTGTCAGGGTTAACATCTTCCTGCGCGCTGACCACAGATGCCAGACTAATCAAGATGAGTACGAAGGTGTTTTTCATTAACTGGTTGTTTTGCTTAGGTGTAAAAGTGATTGTATTGTATTTTTATACGCTCGTGGCAAATATACAATACAGGTACGTTAAGCAACGTCGGGTACCGTGGTTTGTATCTCACAACCACGAGTAATGCAAGGTTGTTCAGGAATACAGATTCTCCCTTCGCCGGATTGACAGGCAGTGGAACAAAGGTTAAGTAATTGTACTATGTTCAGCTTTGTACTACTGCTTGTCATGTCGAAGCATGAGACATCTGGCTCGCTGATGCTCTTAAGTTGACGGTCATGTGAGACACGAACCTTCAGAGACCGAACGTTGGGCATCACGAACTTTGGGCAAAGCAATGACAGGGAGCCTTTTAAATTCCCCGAAACACCTTGACAGAAATCGATGTTGATGAAGAAAAGAATAACCGCTCTATACAATAGTTTTAAACACGCAAGGAAAAGAACCAAACTGTTCTTGCTGCTGCTGTTGGTATTTGCCACCTGGTTTGCGTTTTGTTTGCCCGACCCGCTGTTCACCGCTCCCACCTCCTATGTACTGGAAGCCTCTAAAGGCGAGTTGCTGGGTGCTACCATCGCCGACGACGGACAATGGCGCTTCCCTTACAACGAAACGGTTCCCGATAAATTCAAAGCATGCATCATTGCTTTTGAAGACAAACGATTTTTGTATCACCCGGGTGTAGATGTGCTGGCTATGAGCAGAGCCATGCGGCAGAATATCCGGTCGTCAAGAACGGTAAGCGGCGGCAGCACCATTACCATGCAGGTAATACGGTTAACGGGTAAGCGACAACGAAATGTATTTCAAAAGTTGGTTGAAAGCATAATGGCTGTAAGGCTGGAGCTTTCGTATTCCAAAAACAATATTCTGGCATTGTATGCATCGCATGCACCCTTTGGCAGCAACGTGGTGGGGCTGGATGCAGCATCCTGGCGCTATTATGGCAGAAGCGCCGATAAACTGAGCTGGGGCGAAATGGCTGCACTGGCAGTATTGCCCAACGCACCAGCATTGGTACATCCAGGAAAAAACAGGCAGGATTTATTAAGGAAAAGGAATTTTTTGCTGGACAAATTGCTTACGGAAAAAGTAATCGACAGCACTATCTGCCAGTTGTCTAAACTGGAGCCTTTGCCAGACGATCCAAAACCGCTGCCACAATGGGCTCCTCATTTGTTGCAACGTTTTAAAAAAGAAGCTAAGCCCAACACCAGTCATCGCGTAAAAACCACCATTCAACTAAACCTGCAAAAAACAGTTTCGCAAATTGTGGAGCAGCACCATCGTTTCCTGAAAGGCAATGGCATTAACAACGCCTGCGCCCTGGTAGTGGATGTGCAAACAGGTAGCACCCTGGCATATACAGGTAATGCTTATCACCCTGAAGATCCGGAGCTGCAAAGCCATGTAGATGTGCTAACGGCGCCGCGTAGCCCGGGCAGTGTCTTAAAGCCGTTCTTATACGCCTGTATGTTGAACGACGGACTACTGCTGCCGCATTCGCTGGTGCCTGATATTCCCACACAGATTGGCGGCTATACTCCTCAGAATTTCGACCGCGACTACGATGGTGCGGTAACCGCTTCGGCAGCATTGGCAAGATCGCTAAATGTGCCGGCTGTCAGGATGCTGCGCGATTATAAATACCCGAGGTTTTATGAGAATCTGAAAAAATGTGGCATCACAACCTTAACGCGCCCTGCAGACAATTATGGTTTATCGTTGATATTGGGCGGATGCGAAGTAACGCCCTGGGATCTGGCTGGCCTGTATGCGGGCATGGCACGGTCGCTTTTGCATGCCTCAAAAAACCAGGGCAAGATTTTGGCAGATGATTTTTATGCACCACAGTATCTGCAGCAGGAAAGCAAGCCAACGCCAAAGGCTAACGGCAGTTTGAATTTTTTGGATGCGACTGCTATATGGTATATGTTCAACGCTATGGAAGAGGTGATGCGCCCGGGTGAAGAAGGCTTGTGGAAACAATTCAGCTCTTCGCAACGGGTAGCCTGGAAAACCGGTACCAGCTTTGGCTTTCGCGATGCCTGGGCGGTGGGCATAACGCCCAGGCATGTAATTGTTGTGTGGACAGGCAACGGAACCGGCGAAGGAAGACCGGGATTGATAGGCGTGCAGGCAGCAGCGCCTATTATGTTCGACATCCTGAAATCGCTTCCCTCAACTCCCTGGTTTGAAAAGCCAGCCGCAGCAAACACAGTAATCGCATGCAGGCAAAGTGGGCTAAGAGCTAATATAGATTGCCCGGAAGTTGATTCCATTGCCTGTTCTCCCAATGGCATCCATGTGCCGCAATGCAGCTACCATCATATTGTTCACCTCAACCATACACAACAGTATCGTGTAACCGAAAACTGTGCATCGCCTTCAACGATGGTGCATAAAAGCTGGTTTATGCTGCCGCCTGTTATGGAATGGTATTACCGCCGCAAGCACCTCGATTACCAGTTACCGCCGCCCTTTATGGAAGGATGTGCGGAGGGTGTAAGACGCATGATGGATTTCATTTACCCCGAAGCCAATGCAAAAATATATGTGCCGGTAGAGATCACCGGCGAAAGAGGAAAAACGGTTTTTTCTGCTGCTCACCAAAAGCCCGATGCAAAAATATTCTGGCACCTCGACGATGAATTTATCGGCAGTACCACCCGCTTTCACCAAATGGCATTGAGCCCTCCGCCCGGCAAACATTTTATTACATTGGTAGATGAAAGCGGCGAA
>JBQCGX010000109.1:0-4770 GCA_051955255.1 Agriterribacter sp.
CGACAGGAAATTTACGGTGACAGCAAAGGTGATTTATTTAATAAAACAGAAATTATACTTACGAACACAATAATGTTTGTACTAAAAAACGATGTGTACAAATAATTGAAACTACTTAGTACAATAAATCCATATCTTTTTCCGTCAAATAGTTATTCCGCTGTTTGCGGTATTCGAACGTCTTTCGTACCTTGAAAGCTCAAAACCATTAAAATCCAAGAAGCGATGAACGACAATCAGGGCAAGCAGAATAATGATATTACTGCACTAAAAGAAATGTTTAACGCGCATAAATTAATTTTCAATTCTTACACCGATGTGCGTGTTCCCAAGCAACTGTTAAAAGATATGATGCGAGACTTGCAGGAGTATTACAACCAGATAAATAATAACAATAACGAGCAGCAACAGCAGGCGCTGAGTTAGCATTGTGTCTGTCTGATGTTCACCTTTCTGTAGTAACCTGCCTTACTTCTTCAATACCCGCTCAAAAAGTTCCAGTATCCTTTTGTATTCATCCGTCCAGCTTGAAGGCTCTGTGAAGCCATGATCTTCTACCGGGTACATTGCCACCTGCCACTTGTTCTTGCCCAGTTCTATTAAACGCTGGTTCAGGCGCATTACATCCTGGAAGTGTACATTCACATCTACTACTCCGTGACAGATGAGCAACTCATCCTTTAATCCTTCTGCGTAGTAGATAGGCGAACTTTTGCGATAGGCAATACTATCTTCCACAGGTGTATTTAAAATATTGGAAGTATATCCCTGGTTGTAATGTGCCCAGTCGGTTACCGGCCGCAACGCCGCTCCTGCAGCAAAAGTGCCCGGCGACGTAAACAGCGCCATCAACGTAATAAAACCTCCGTACGATCCGCCGTATATTCCTATGCGTCCGGCATCCACTCCAAAGGTTTTGGTAAGATAAGCGGCACCATCAATATTATCGGTAAGATCCTTGCCGCCCATAAACCGGTAAATGCCCGTGCGCCAGTCCCGCCCATAGCCCGCACTGGCACGATAATCCATATCCAGCACGTAATAGCCATTATCTGCAAGCAGGTTGTGAAACATATATTCCCTGAAATAGCTGCTCCACCATTTGTGCGCATTTTGCAGGTAGCCCGCCCCGTGTACAAAAATAACAGCGGGTTTTGCAGGATGAGGATTGGCGGGCTTATACAAACGCGCATATATTTGCTTGCCGTCGCGTGCAGGAATGGTTACGATTTCAGGATCGCGCCATTGATAGGATTTAAAAGTGTCGCTCTGTGCCTTAAAGGTAAGCTGCTTTGCAACAGCACCTGCCTTATTCTCCTGTATATACAACTCCCAGGGCTTGTTGGAATACGAATACAAGATAGCGAGTTGCGATTCATCGGGCGAAACGGTTGCCTGGTTAGCACCGATAAGGCTGGTAAGCTTTTCTGTTTTGCCACCGTTAACGGGCAAGCGATACAAATGCTGCTCTCCCGGATGCACCTGGTTGGTAGTGATATAGAAATATTTTTTGTTTTTGGATAGTACCGCTTCCTGCACCTCGTAATTGCCGCTGGTTAAAGCACGTTTTGCACCTGTGGCAACGTTGATGGTGTATAGGTGTGAGTAGCCGCTTGCCTCCGATTGAAACCAGAAAGTATTTTCATCAATCCAGCCTGCGTTGTTCAGTCCCGGTCCCCCTATCCAGGCTTCGTCGCGCTGCCTGTCGAGTAACGACAGGTTGCCTGTTGCCGGATCAAGCTTCATCAGCCAGCGGTCTTTATTGTCGGCAGACTCAATGTTCAGTATGGCATGGGTGCCTGCGGCAGACCATAGTGGAGTACCTGCTGTAACCTGCCTTGCGAGATGCTGCTTTTTGCGCTGCTCCAGCAACAGCGGGTAGTCTTTTACGTAATCAGGCAAATCGTGTATACCTGGCAGGGAGTCCATCCGCACCGCTATAACGGTATCCTGTATCCTGTCAAACACGAAGAACTCGCTTGTTCCCTGCGGCGCTCCTACCTTGGTTCGTCCATGAATGTCTTCTGTAAAACCACTTTTGGTAACATAATCAGGAATAATGGTGTGCTTGTCGTCTTTGGTAGCTTTGTACAGGTTGTAGGTTACAAATCTTCCGTCGGGACTTACCTGCAGGTTATGAACCGTACGCTCTCCTATATATATTTTTCGCAGCAGCGGTTTCACTGCTATGCTTTTGTTGTATTGGTCTGTTGCCGCCTTTTTGTCTGATTTTTCCTTTAAAACCTGGAACAATTTCAATTGGTCTTTTTCCAGCCATTCCTCCTGTTTGTTGCTGATGGCTTTTTTATCTGTTGGAGGCACTGTTCCCGTAAGCAGGTTGATGAGCTGCATTGTAACGCCCGACCGAATATTCCAGGCATACAGGTTCTGTTCGCTCTGGTATACCACGCATTCATTGTTGAAGGAGAACATGGGATTGAATTCGTTGACAGCCGTTGATGTAATTTGCCTGGTTATCCCCGCCTTCACATCGCTCCAAAAAACATCGCCTTCTTTTGCATACACATATTGTGTGCGCGTGCTGTTGTATACTACATCGCCCGCATATAAAATGCTTTTTTTAGAAGCAGCCTCCACCTTGCTCACGGTCCCTTTGTTCAGCACGTACCTGTACAATGAATCGGCAGGCATACGGTCGGGGTTCCAGTCAAAGTACAATGCGCTGCCATCATGATTCCATTTCAGGCGAGCGGGGGAAGAACCGATCCATTTGGGATCTTTCATAATTTTTTCAACGGTAAGCGGTGCAAGACTTTCCTGGGCTGATATTGTGTCAGCGCATAGTATCAATAAAACAAGCAAGAGGCAATTTTTCATATTGTGCATTTTACTACAACAGTATTCCCTGCAAAAAAATATAAGCTACCGAAAAGTATATCACCAAACCGGTTACATCCACCAGGGTGGCAACAAAGGGTGCCGATGAAGTAGCAGGGTCAGCCCCCAGACGCTTCAATAAAAGCGGCAGCATGGAGCCGCTTAACGTGCCCCACAATACCACGCCAATCAGTGAACAGCCCACAGTAAGCGCTACGGCAAAGGAATGTTCGCCATATACTTCCGGGAAGAAATGCGACCATACCTGTATCCTGAAAAACCCGATAAGTCCCAATACAGCACCCAGCAACAGCCCCGATAAGATCTCTCTTTTTAAAACACGCAGCCAGTCGTTGATGTATACTTCGCCCATAGCCATTGCCTGTATAATAAGCGTTGATGCCTGCGAGCCGCTGTTGCCCCCGCTGGAAATGATCAATGGTACAAACAATGCCAGCACAATGGCTTTGGCTATTTCATCTTCAAAATAGCTCATAGCCGTTGCCGTTAGCATTTCGCCCAAAAATAAAATGATCAGCCACCCTACCCTTTTCCTGAAAAGCTTGAACAACGGCATTTCCAGGTAAGGTTCATCCAGCGCCTCGGTACCACCTATCTTCTGAATGTTTTCCGTAAACTCCTCGTTGGCTACCCACAGTACATCGTCGATGGTTACAATACCCAGCAAAATATCATTATCGTCTATAACGGGCAAGGCTACCCTGTTGTTCATTTTAAAAATGTTGTTGGCTTCCTCCTGCGAGTCGTGCACATTCAATGCAATGTACCGGTGGTCGATGATATCAGATATTATTTTATCCGGCGCAGAAAGTATGATGTCTTTTATTTTAAGGTCATCCACAAATTCGCCCTTTTCATTGATCACATAAATAACATCTATTGTTTCTATGTGTTTGCCTTCGGTTCTTATTTCGTCGAGCACCTCTGCTATGGTCCAGTCTTCATGCACCGCAATATAGTCAGGGGTCATCAGCCTTCCCACCGATCCTTCGGGATAACCTAGCAATGCCAATGTTACTTTGCGCTCTTCAGGGTCAAGCAATTTAATCAGTTCTCTCACCACACCCGTAGGCAGCTCTTCCAGGAAGGCCGTACGGTCATCCGCAGGTAGCTCGTTGAGCAGCTCTGCAGTTTTAAGGGGCGGTAAAGACTGAATGATCCTTTTTTGTTCGGGAACATCGAGTATTTTAAAAGTGCTTACAGCCCTGTGCGGCGACAGAATGGAAATGATCTGCGTTTCGTAGTCTTCATTGTCGCTGATCAGTTGCGCAACATCGCTGATGTTCTGGTTGTTCAGAAAATCCTGCACAACCAATTTGTCGTTGGAGGCGATGATCTCTTCAAATTGTTCCTGCAATGAAATTTCCTCCTGGTCGAAAGACATGATTTTTATTTTGGTGTTGCAAAATTAAAAATAGCTTTGGGGCAATAATCAATAAAATCGCCGGGGCATGCTGTTACCTTTCCTGTACATTGATGGCACCAAAGATAAAGGACGGGGCGTTTTTACCCGTAAAAAAATAGCCGCCGGCACCGTGATTGAAACAGCTCCTGTTATTGTAATGAGTGGCGAAGACAGGAAATTGCTGGACCAGACATTGCTGCATGACTATATTTTTATATGGGGAAAAAATAAAGATCAGTGCTGCATGGCGCTGGGCTATATTCCTGTATACAATCATTCGTACCAAAGCAACTGCGAATACTTTATGGACTACGACGATGAAACGATGTTTATAAAAACAGTGCGGGCCATTGACGCAGGCGAGGAACTGACGATTAACTACAATGGCAACTGGAATAATAAGGAAAAAGTATGGTTTGAGGTGAAGGTGTAAGGCGAAAGGTGAAAGGTATAAGGTGGAAGGCCTTACACCCTACACCTTTCACCCTATACCCTACACCTTTCAC
>JBQCGX010000110.1:0-3622 GCA_051955255.1 Agriterribacter sp.
GAACTAAAGCTCTTTGAAAATGACAAACGGTATATACTACCCTGGTCTTCGAATTGGTACGCTCCAAGTCGGTAACGATTTGGCAGGCGCATTTCAAGATTCTGTTGTTGAGTTCACAGTAGTACTAAAGCTTAATCAGGGCGTTCCCGAAATCGGCTGTAATCGATTTCGGGCGGCTTTTTGCGTTACTTTTTTCCGTAAAAAAGTAACAAAAGCAGAGGGTTTATAGCTGAAAGTAAAATCGCGTTTGTGCAAACAAAAATTAAGCTTATCTGAAAAACATGTCATTGGCAGGAATGAGACATCTACTTCGCTGATGCTCTTAAGTTGACAGCTATGGTTAGGCATTTGAAATTCACTCTTATCTTTAGTGAACACAATTATTATGGAATCCCGCTTAGCGGCAAACCTGTCTTCCCAACTTATATATTCCTGCTTACATCGATTCTTCCCACACATCAAAATCACTTCTGTTTTCCTTTAACAGCCGGTAATGATTTTTGAGTGTTGTTACAAGCGGGTAACTCCTGTAGGGCAGGTGATTTTCGGCGGCCATTTTTTGCAGCACCTTTGTTATTTCCGGGTAATACACATGGTGGATATTGGGAAATAAATGATGCACGATGTGATAGTTGAAATTGCCCAGCACCACTCTTGTAAACCAGTTTTCGCCTGTTACATCGTTGGTTGTTTTAAGCATATGCATGAACCAACTGTAGGGAAGCCTCTTGCTTTCGTCGGGCAGCGGAAATTCAGAACCGGTATTGGCGTGAGGTGGCAACAAAACCAGTAATGCAAAAAAGGTTGCTGTTAAGACCATGACAACAAAAGCAAGGAAAATTTTTCCCCAGCTAATGGCCAAAATCAACTTGGGTAAAACCAGCAGCGATAAAATAAATATGCTTTTAAATAAAAACAGTTTAACATATTCCACTACAGGAATACTGACCAGGCGTTGTACGGTTCTGTTCTTATCAAAGAAATCTTTAAAATCGCGCACTAGCAGCCAGTTAAATAAAAAGAACGGGTAAAGGAATGGCATGTAGATGTGCTGGTATTTATGAAAACGCGATACCTGTCCGTGAGGCGTTACCCGCACCAGCTTGCTTTGATCAATATCTGTATCCCATCCATCCACATTCGGGTAGTTGTGATGGAATTTGATATGTCGCATTCTCCATATAAAGCTATTGGCGCCTACCAAATCGAAAATGTAGACGAAGGCATCGTTCAGCCGTTTGCTTTTAAAGATGGTATGATGCACCGCATCGTGCACGATGTTAAGGTAATTTACCACCAGTAAAAGACCCAGGAAAAAGTAGCCCCCAAACAAAATCCAATTGTTATTTCCCCATATATATACGCATGCCAGCGTAGCGAAATAAAGAACAGGGAAGAGGATGGCTTTAAAAACAATTTCAAATTGCTTTGAAGGCGCGCGTGTGGCAACGATGATGTTAGCTTCTGTGCGCAATAGCCTGAAAAACTGATCGTCTCCTTCTTTTTGGTAAGAAGGCTTTAACTCCTTTTGCATATTCTGACGTTCTATACATTATATAAAAAATCAGGGTTTAAAGTATAGAGGAGGTATTGCTAAAAATCTACACTAATGTGATGCCAAAATTAAAAAGTCAATTAAAATCAACAAAATTCTTTTTGCTGATTTGCATCAGATTTTGACTGACGGTTAGCAGTATGCGCAATCAATTTATTTTTTACGATGGATGGTAAGCACTTATTAAAAAGAAGCGTTAAGCGATTGAGTTTGCCGGGAATGATCACCGCTTTTTTTTGAAATACCAGCGGAAGCGTGTAGGCTGCCACCGCCTGCGGCGAAAGAACGGATATTTTGGCAATGCCCCTCAGTTGGCTGTTGGCCAGTTTTACTCTTTCATTTGTGTCAATACCTCCGGGGCACAATACACTAACGCTAACAGAAGAACGACGAAGGCTGTTACGTAATGAAAGAGAAAATGAATATAGGAACGATTTCGTTGCACCATATACTTCTTTGCCCGGGATAAAAAAGAAACCTGCCAGGCTGCTTACATTTAAAATAAAGGAGAAGGCCTGCTTTTTGAGCATGGGTAAGAAAAGCCTCGATAACAATACAGGAGCCAGTGTATTTAATTTTATCTGCTGCCCGTAAAAATCAGGCCCAAAACTGTCGAATGCGCCGATTGAACCGACTCCTGCATTATTGATCAGCAATGTTACGGGTATGTGCTGCCGTTGTACGAAGTCAAAAAATGCAATACAGTTCTGCTCCTTCGACAAATCGGTTTCGTATACAATTACATCAATATTGTATTGTGCTTTAAAGTTGTTTGCTATTAAAGTAAGTTGCTCACCAGGCAAAGCAGTGAGTACTACATTCATTTTATATTTTGCGCATTCTTCGGCAAATGCTTTTCCTAAACCCTGGCTGGCACCGGTAATTACTGCATATGTTCCGGCATTCATATCCTGTTCTTTTTCACCCATTCAACGGTGTGTTGAATGCCGTCTTCCAACGGGCGGATATTGTAGCCAAGCTCGTTGATGGCTTTACTGCTGTCGAGCGCCCAGTCGTATTTGTACTTATCTACCCAGTCTGGTGTCATCATAGGATATTTGCCGGTAATTTTTGCATTCAGCAACATCAGGTGGCTTATCACTTTCAATAGTGGGAAAGGAATGTGCCTGAGTTTTTTTTCTATGCCACTATACTTTTTGATAGTTGCTATCAATTCGTTGAAGGTAACATTGGTGCCACCCAATATGTATCGTTCACCACTGCGTCCCCTATGCATTGCCGCTATATGCCCGTCCACCACATCGTCAATATAAGGGTAAGATCCAATATCGTTTCCACTGCCGGGAATGATCTTCCATTTTCCTTTTACATAAAGCTCCACAATTTTAGTAATCGGATTGCTGCCTGTGTCGAACCCCGGCCCATATATGCGCGACGGATTCAGGATGCACAGCGCGAGCCCGTTGCGCGCATAGTCCAATGCAATTTTTTCCGATTCGCTTTTGGTAGATTCATACAGGTTGAAAAAGCCGGTGATGCGCGGATCTGTTTCGCGCATAGGGTGGTCTTTCGATGGGCCTATTACTCCTGCTGTGGAAGTATAGATCAGCTTTTTTACGGCGGCTGCTTTGGCAGCGCTTAATACATTGCCTGTGCCTTTTACATTGAACGTATGAAAAATAGAAGGGTCTTTTGCCCATAACCTGGCGTATGCTGCCAGGTGATATACCTGGTCTACATTTTCGAAAGCCGGTTTCAGCGATTCGGGATCTGTAATATCTCCTTTAAAAATTTTTATGTTGGGTTGCTGAAACTCCGGCAGGGTAGGGGGAGTTCTGCATAACAGGTGAATGGTATTGCCTTCTTTTGCGAGTTTGTATGTGAGCTTTGATCCTATATAGCCCGTTGCGCCGGTTATTAATATTGCCATAATGTTGTAAAGATTTTCAAAGGTATTCTTTTTGGAGATTGGGTTAATTGGTGAATAGGTTGAGTGGGTTGAGATGTTAAACGGGGGATAATATGAAAATCAATGTCGTTTAGTTAGTACTTATTCAGGAACACAGCCATCCATCAGACCGCCCTTCGGGCGTGCCGATGGGAAAG
>JBQCGX010000111.1:0-7679 GCA_051955255.1 Agriterribacter sp.
TTCTTCGACCTCCTTGACTACTTTTTGCTTAAAGCTAATACTATACCGGATAACTTCCTTGGGAACTGTTGTCATGTTTTGCTGATTTTTGGTGAATTATTCTGTCCACCTATTTCAGGACAAGACAGAGCGTTGAGTTTGGGGTTTAGTGTTTGGAGTTCGGGGTTAAAGGTGGGTTGAATTTGGTTTCCTGCATCTTTGTTCTTTGTTTCTTGGTTCTTGGTTCTTGGTTTCTTGGTTCTTGTTTTTTTAGTTTCTTCTGCTGATTGCTGAAAGCTAATTGCCGACGGCTGACCGCTGACAGCTCCCCTATTTTCCAATTTTAGACTTATGAACGGCATCGGCTTCGTCGAGGGAATGTGAACTGTGCAGGTCTTTGTCTTTTTTAGCTTTTTCGGAAAGCCGGATATAAAATTCTTTCAGCACCTTAAGTTCATCTTCTGTAAGGTCTTCAATGTCTACCAGCCTGTTGCTGGCCTTTTCGTTGCAGGCTATCAATTCGTTCAACTTGAGCTGAATGGCGGCGGTATCTTTATTTTGCGACTGCTGAATGATAAATACCATTAAAAAAGTAATGATGGTGGTGCTGGTATTGATGACGAGCTGCCATGTATCGGAAAAACCAAAAAAAGGACCAGATACGAGCCATATCAATACGAGTGATGCAGCCATGATAAATGCCGCCGGGCTGCCGGTTTTTTGAGTAACCCAACCGGCAATGCGGTTAAATATAACCTGTTTTTTATTTTTTTTAGTACCTGAAGGTTTGCTCATATGCAATAGCATTGGTTACTTCAACATTTTTTGTATCAACTTCAAAGAATCGAGGTGTTGCCGGAGTTTGGGTAGTCCATTGTCGATAAAGATTTTTACATCTGCATTATTAACGTTGGCCGAGCCCTTGCTGTAAAGATCAATTTCTTTTTCGTGCTCCCGTATCAGGGCGTTTGTAAGATCTTTATCAAAATCCTTCGTGTCTTTTGCTTTTAGTTTTTCCAGTTCTTTCTGGTTGTTTTCGCCCAATTCGGAAGGGATGGTTACCTGTAATCCCGTTGCCAATGCTTTGATGGCTTCAGCCATCATCCCATGATCGCGCATCATCTGACTACCATAATTCTTTAATGGTTGGTTGAGCCCTTTTTGAAACGCCAGCTCACTTAATTGCGATTGGGTGAGACTTGCTTCGGCAGCATCTACCAGAAAGCCGGCAGTTTGCTTATCGGCAGGTAATTGTTCTTTAGGTACCGCATTTCTGTGTGCCGCATTTGCCGAATCGGCTTTTTCAACCGGATCTTTAGTTGCACCATTGCAAGCCAGCAATGAGGTTGCAATGGCAAGAACGCTTAGTATTTTATTCATAACAAAATTTGAAAGTGAGCAATCAGTGGCATTCAGCCTTCAGCGGTCAGCTTTCAGCGATCAGCCTTCAGGTCAAACCGTTTTCCTTACACCCTATACCTTACACCCTCCGCCTTATGCCTTACCCCTCTATTTAACCGGTAAAATTTCGTGCCAGTAGCTGCGGAATGAAATGGTACAATTTTTAACCTGAGCTTACTATTATCCATACACTAAAACTATTAAGTATGACGTTCGATAAAAAAAGCTCGGAGATCATGAATGACCTTATACAAGTTAATAACGACAGGATAACAGGATATGAAAAGGCTGCTGAAGAAACAGAAGTAATAGACGCCGACCTGCGGGCTATCTTTCACAGCATGATCGATCAAAGCCGTAAAAACGTTGAAGAACTTACACGGTATGTGCAACAAACCGGCACATTGCCTGAAACGGGCACTACGCTGAGCGGAAAGATCTACCGGGCATGGATGGACGTAAAGGCCACGTTTAATGGCAACGACCGTAAAACTATTCTCGACTCCTGCGAATATGGAGAAGATGTTGCCTTGAAAGCTTACAAAGACGCATTGGTGGAAGAGGGAGAAGAAAAATTATCGCAGCCGGTAAGGGAAATGATCACCAGGCAAAAAAACAACCTGCTGCAATCGCACGACCGGATACGGATGCTGAGAGATACGCAGGAAATGTAGGTTTGAGGTTTGGGGTTTGAGGTTTGAGGTTTAAGGATGGGCGCAAGTTTGTAACCACAAGCCGTAAACGATAAACGGTAAACGACAAACAATAAACTTTCCCCGACATGTCAACAAAATCACCTTCTAAAAAATTGCGTAAGCCGCAAAAGCAGGCCCGGCCGGGCAGTGAAAGAGCGATGAAACCGCAACCTGTTTTTGACTACCCTGAGATAAAAGGAAGCGGAAAACTGCGCAATAAGATCGCGCTTATTACAGGCGGCGACAGTGGCATTGGCAAAGCGGTGGCAATATTGTTTGCAAAGGAGGGCGCAGATATTGCAATCAGCTACCTGAATGAAAGCAAGGATGCGCGCGATACTAAAAATATTATTGAGCAGCAATATGGCCGGAGTTGCAAACTGATAAGGGGAGATATTGGGCGGGAAAAGCATTGCCGGCAGATTGTAAAGGAAACATTGCAAACTTTTAAAAAGATAGATATACTGGTGAATAATGCAGCACTGCATTACGAAAATGAATCGTTTGAAAAAATAAGTACGCGCGAATTGCTGCGCACCTTTGAAACCAATATTTTTTCGATGTTCTGGATAACCAAGGCTTGCCTTCCTCACCTCAAAAAAGGCAGTTGCATTATCAACTCAGCTTCGGTTACTGCTTACCGTGGCAGCCCTTCGCTTATTGACTATGCAGCTACCAAGGGCGCCATTGTATCGTTTACACGAAGCCTGGCTTCGAACCTGGTTAAAAAGGGAATCAGGGTAAACGGTGTGGCTCCGGGACCGGTATGGACGCCGTTGATCCCATCGAGCCTGAGTAAAAAAAGAGTGTCGGAACATGGCAGCAAAGCGCCTATGGAACGGGCAGGGCAACCGGTGGAAATAGCGCCGAGTTATCTCTTTCTTGCATGCAACGATTCAAGCTATATATCGGGACAGTTCCTGCATCCGAATGGTGGGGAAATCATTAATGGGTGAGCAGTGAGCGGTCAGCCGTCAGCCGTCAGGTTTCAGCTATCAGTAGTAGAAGGTTTGGAGTTTGTGGTTTTTTGTTTTGGGTCCTTAGCTCTTGTTATTGGGTTCTTGTTTTTTGGTTCTTGTTTTTTGGTTTTTGCTTTTGGGTTCTTTCTGAAAAGCCGATCGCTGATAGCTGACGGCTGTCTCTACTTCTGTCTTTCCGTTAAAACCTCGTACTCTTTTTTATAAATTTCTGCCCAGATGGCTTGCCGCAATTCGGGTGTCTTTTTTAATTTGTCGGGAAGGCTTTCGTTGAAGGCTCCGTCTGTAAAGCTGAACCGTTGCGGATTTTGGAGTGGTGCAATTTCTTCGTTTACGTGTGCATAGTAAACAATTTCTTCGGGCGACTGCTGCTTTATTACCAATGCAAGCATTTCGCGTCCGTCCATTTCAAATGTAATGCTGAAGTAGTCCATACAGGGATAGAGTTTTAGTGATCGCTGCTTTATTGTTTGCGTCCGGTACTGTCGGTATCAAACTGCCTGGCAGTGTCGGGTGGCGTTATAGGTGCCGTGGGTAACTGCCCTTTCAGGCTGTCTATATCAATTTTTTTATCGGGGTTTCCAGGGTTATTGCAGGCTGTTATAAAAAGAAACAGTATTAGCAACAAGGTTGTGTATGTCATCAACCCGCTCTTCATTTTTTCTTTCTTTTTACCACTACTGCAGCTTCTTTCGGCTGCGGCTTTCTGTACTCAATGTCATACCATTCAAAAGGGATTTCAGCTTCGAGCCGGGTAAAGTCGAGTGCACTGTCTTTTTGCCCGTGAAAACATTGAGCAAAATGATCGCGTGAGCGAAAATCTGTTTTACCCGCAAGGGTTAACTTTTCACCTGTTTCATCCATAAAGCAGAAGCCTTTACGGTTGAAACCATCTACCACCGGTTGAAAAAAATATTTAGGACTCATAGCTGGAAGAAGAGATATCAACCTGTTTGTAGCATAAACCCTGCCGTAATAATACGAACGCAAAATAATTTGCAGGTTTCAGGCACTGTAAGGCTTTCGTAGAAATTACTCCACGATTTTCAGGCAGATAGATTGGCAGATATAATCGCTTCGCCAAAAGCGGATGGATTTTAATCCCAGACTAAAGATTTATATTGTTTGCATTCACCCGCCATCTAATGCCTTTGCCCTTAACTAAACGATATTGGATGCTGTTTGCATGCTGAAAAAATCTACCCAAAAAACCAGGGATATTTTTATAAAATCCGGTTGGCATTGTTTTGAGGTGTATATTTCCGTGATATGAAATACATAGTTCAAGAAGAAGACCTGGAAGTAAAAACATCGGGATTGCCCAACGCAGGAAAAGGATTGTTCACCCGCATTTATATTCCCGCCGGCACCGATATAGTGGAATACACAGGCGTAATTACCACCTGGAAGGAAATAAGCCACGACTGGGACAACGGCTATATTTATTATATGTCGCGGAACCATGTTATCAATGCAAAGCCGCATGTTCATGCGCTTGCACGATATGCCAACGACGCGGCTGGTCTTGAAAGGGCAAAGCATTTAAAAAATAATTGCGTGTATAAACGGAAGGGAAAAAAGGTTTTTATCCATGCAGTAAAAGACATTCAGCCCGGAGATGAAATTTTGGTGGAGTATGGGAAAGAGTATTGGGATACCATCCGCGAAAACATTCGCATCGAAAAGCAGAAGGCTGCCTCAAAATAAGGTCAACTGTTGCGCTCTATGCGTCATCACCTGTTTTACAGTTAACGGCGGCGCAGCGAATTGCCTGTTTCCGTCTATGCAATAAAGCGCTGTTTCCTGGTAGCGCGATGCAACAACGATCTGGGTTTCGCCGGCGATTTCTTTAAACATGGTTTCTACCAGTTCGGGACGATTGTTGTTTTTGGAGAGGTGCGATAAAACAAGGTGTGATAATCCCGCGCTCCTGTATTGCAGAAACAGCTCCAGAGCCTGCCTGTTGGAAAGATGCCCGTTGCCTCCGCTGATCCTTTTTTTAAGATGCCAGGGATAGGCACCTTTCATCAGCATGTCTTCGCAATAATTGGCTTCGAGAAAAACACAGTGGCAACCTGTAAAATATTCAATCACTTTTTTGCAGGTGTTGCCTATATCGGTAAACACTCCCACCCTTGTGTTGCCAAACGTTATTACAAAGCTGTGGGGATCGCTTGCATCATGGTATTTTACAAAAGGAATAATACCAAGACTGCCTACGCTAACGAGTGTATCGGGAATAAACGTGCGGATCAATTCCTCTTCTACGGGAATGGATGCGGCGCGTAATGTTGAGGGAGTAATGTATACGGGTAACCGATATTTTTTAGACAGACCTGGCACCCCTGTAATATGATCGCCGTGTTCGTGGCTTACAAAAATGGCTTTCACCCTGCTCATGGGCAGTCCCAGCCTGTTCATTCTTTTTTCGGTTTCCCTGCAAGAAATGCCGGCATCTATCAATACAGCTTCTTCTTCTGTGCCAACATAATAACAATTTCCGTTGCTCCCCGAATTTAGCGATGCAATGTAAAGCGACATAACGCCTCAAAAATACTCAACAAAAAACAGAAGCAATGAAACTTTTATTCACGGTGCCGAGTCATTTTTGCCGCAGATGCGCAGACAAAATACACAATCTGCGCATCTGCGGCTTATAATATGTCATGTCCTGCTTTGGCTTAACCAACAGCTACCGGAGCAATATCCGATTTCAAAACAGATTCTTTTATATCAATCACATAGGTTTTGGACCAACTGTCGTGCCACGGATAACAGGGAGACCCTAATGCGCTGAAAATTTCAAACGGTACCAGCCTGATAAATCCGCGTGCAAATGCAGCAGAGGGAGTTAAAGGGCTACCATCTTTCATAATGGCTTTTGTTCCCGTTAGTAATTTACCAAGTGATCTTCCTTTGGTGAGGACTTCAATGACGGAAAAAGTGCAACCAAAAAGCAGAATATTGATTAAGAAGCCTGTAATCCGGCCCCATGCATCATTTCCGGCGCTGAGCCATATAAGGAGATCGGGATCGATTAGTGCCATAATCATATACACAATAAATATCACCGCGTATGCTATAGCAAGGTCTATCAAAAAATTGGCGAATCTTTTGCCGGTAGATGCCTGTACGAGGCGGGTTTCGATATCAGCAAGCAAGTCAACATTTTCTGCAGTCATTTTGAAGGATTTAGGTTTTGAATAAATTTATTGTTGGGTTTTTGAATACCGGTCTAAAATTTCCCTTTCACGCTGTGTAAGGCTTTTTATTCCTTTCTGATGGATCTTCTCTAGTATCTTGTCTACCTTTTTTTGCGTATCCATTTTTTGCGCATTGTAGGAATGATCGATTGAATAAAAATTGCGGTTGGTGCGATGAAAGTAATTATCGATATACAGCATCTGGGGCCGGGTTAGAATAATATAGATGAACACCGCCGACGGAACAAAAATGAGGAGGATGGTGATATAATTGGTGAGCAAGGCAGCAGGTTCCATAAGGATGGCAATGATTAACCCTGCCAGTGCGCCGCCAAGGTGAGACTCATGCCCTATATTTTCATTACGGGAACGGATACCGTAAATAGAAGCCAACACAAATGCGATCCCGTATATCCATGCGGGTATGGGAATAAAAAACAACCCGATTCTCATACCGGGAAACAATGCAATGGCTGCGAATATAGTACCGCAAACAGCCCCCGAAGCACCGACAGAACTGTAGCTGTCGTGGTTTTTATGAATCAATAAAGAAAAGAGATTGCCGCACACCATGCTGGCAAAGTATATGATGAGTAACTTTACAATGCCGTGATAGGATTCTAACCCGCCGCTGAAAAAATACAACGACAGCATGTTGAAAATAAGGTGCATCCAGCTTACATGCAAAAACCCGGAAGTAACAATGCGTTTATAATCTTTATAAATGAGTATTTTATCTACCTCGAAGGAGTACCTGGCAAAGAAATCATGATCTCTGAAGCCCATGTAGGATACAATAATATTAGCAGCAATGAGTACCCAGGTAACAATTTCCATTAGTAATTACATTTTAAATGTAGCCAAACCAATTTAGGAATTATTTTAGAAAAAACAAGAACGTAGGTTTTGATTGGTGATGGCTGATTTTGTATTTCACGCAACGCGCGCAAAGGAGTAAAGAACGCAACGAAAACCTGTAGTGTGCGTTGCACAGCTGCAAGAAAATTATACATCACCCACCGTCGGCACGCCAAAGGCGGTCTGACGGATGATGCAGCTAAGCATAATTATATCCCCAACAGCATTTACTTTTCCTCATCGGTCAGACCCGGCTAACGCCGGTGCCGACCGGGTTGTCTCCGTCGGCACGCCGAAGGCGGTCTGACGGAGTAAGCAAATTTCCAATGGATTACTGAAGGTAGTTTGACGGATTATGCAGATAAGCATAATTATACTCCAACCAGAATTTACTTCCATCATCGGTCAGACCCGGCTAGCGCCGGTGCCGACCGGGTTGTCTCCGTCGGCACGCCGAAGGCGGTCTGACGGATGATGCAGCTAAGCATAATTATATCCCCAACAGCATTTACTTTCCCTCATCGGTCAGACCCGGCTAACGCCGGTGCCGACCGGGTTGTCTCCGT
>JBQCGX010000112.1:0-13073 GCA_051955255.1 Agriterribacter sp.
AATCCGGCACATCTGCAAACCTTATAAATATGCGGGTGCGTCTATCATCGTCCGATTGACCCGAATACAGACCCCACCATGTGGGGGGGGGGGGAACGAAGGAAAAAATATATAATAAATTAATATAAAATGTTTTTTTTTAATATTTAAAAAATTTTTATTCATTTCTTCCCCCCCCCCCCCCATGGAGGGGCCTGTATTCGGGTCAATCGGACGATGATAGACGCACCCGCATATTTATAAGGTTTGCAGATGTGCCGGATTTAAACTAAATTGGGAGTGCTTCGTATTTATTTCTCACTCAAAACTTGCGTTATGAACATCCTGCACAGTATTGAACGCTGGGGCGATGCCCACCATCCAAAGTGGCTTGATTTCATTAGAATATTGCTGGGCATTTTCCTTTTCTTAAAGGGAGTAGAGTTTATTAATAATATGGAAAGACTTACCGCGCTCATGGAGAGAAGCGAGTTCCTCGGCTCCATATCCTTAGGCATCCTGGCTCATTACATCGTTTTTGCCCATTTGGTGGGAGGCGCATTGATCGCGTTCGGGCTGCTCACAAGGATGGCTGCCCTTATACAAATCCCCATTTTGCTGGGGGCTATCATATTCATCCATTCCGACCTGGGTATTTTTGCCCCTCATGCCGAATTGTGGATGTCCATCCTGATACTGGGAATGCTGATCTTTTTCCTGGTGGCGGGCAGCGGACCAATATCGGTAGATGAATGGATGAAGAAGCAACCTCAGAAACGGTAAGTTCGTATATACCAGTGTAAACAATTTGTATAGAGAATATACTCTATGCGTAATTCTGTCGTACACTAGTTTAAACGAAAAATATGAGTGTCCTTACCTTTAGCAAAACCGGTATTTTTTTAACTGCAGCGGCGGTTATCTGTGCCATAAGCTGTAAAAAGGATAGCGACGATAATTCTAATACCTCAGCCCTTACGGCTACCATTACCGCCGGCAACTGGCGCATTACCCAATTTATGGAAGATAATGTGGATGAAACCGCGCATTTTTCGGGATATACTTTTTCGTTCAATCAGTCCGGAAATGTCACGGCTGTCCGGGAAAGCAATACCGTAAGCGGCCATTGGTCGGCAGGAAATGACGACAGCAAGGATAAGCTGAACCTCGACTTTGGTAGCAACGATCCCTGGGAAGAACTGAATGAAGACTGGAGGATACTGGAGCGCACCAACAGCAAAATACGCCTGCAGCATACCAGCGGCGGCGACGGAAGTGTTGACTATCTTACATTTGAAAGGAACTGACGGTTAGGCGTACTGTCTGATTATGTTATCGGGTGGAGAGCGTCAGGCATCGCCATCATTCAGCAATTCCCGCTCAATTTCCTCCATTTGCACAATGTCCCATGCCTCGCTTTCGGTGGGGGTAACATTCAGCAGGTCCAGCAGGTCGTGCTGTTTAAGCAATTCTTTAACAGCCGGCTGCAGTTCGCATATTACAAACGACCTGTCCTGTTCCAGCGCCTCCTGCCGGGCAGTGGCCAGCAATTCGGCAACGGCAGGGTCAATCTGTTGAACCTCCCTGAAGTTAAGAATAACGTGTTTAACATGATTTTGTGTAACTTCAGCCAACAGTTTACGTAAATCCTCTGTCATATTAGCAGATAAAGCCGGTTCGATTATCGATATGGCATGAAATTTTTCCTTGGTATCTATTTTGAAGATCATAATGAGTTCTTTTGATTAATCGTTTTTGCAAGTATTAAAATTTACCTCTGTTCACAACTTGCCTGAATAAGTAAAGTGTGTTTCAACTGTTGTTTCCTTCTGTTCCAGGCACCAGGGAATAATAAAAACAGCCGATACTTCTCCTAACACAATAATTCACACTGCTGCAATGTTCTATTAATCATAAGTCAAAATTATTCGTATTATTGTATAGATCACATTTAAAATTCAACTAAATGGATAATAATTTTTCTACCCAGGTAAAGGAAATTATTTCGTTCAGCAGGGAGGAAGCACTGAGGTTGGGAAATGATTTCATCGGAACAGAGCATCTGTTATTGGGCTTGATCAGAGAAGGGGAAAATATGGCCGTTAAGATACTGAAGAACCTGAATGTAGACCTCTATGAATTGCGCAAAGAAGTTGAATTGGCAGTTAAGGACAAAACGGGAAAAAATATCGCCAATATAAACAGTTTGCCATTAACCAAGCAGGCCGAAAAGGTGATAAGGGTTACGGTATTGGAAGCAAAAGCTTTAAAAAGCCCCACTGTAGAAACAGAACACCTGATGCTCTCCATTCTTAAAAACAAAGAAAATATTGCCACTCAAATTTTAAATCAGTTTGATGTGGATTATGATCTTTTCAGAAACGAATTAGGTATGGTAAAAAGCAATGACGTTCGCAGCGAATATACCGACGATGCAGATGATGATTTTGATGACGAAAAGAAAAGTTATCAGCAAAAATCAAAATCGCAGGCAGCGAATGCAAAAAGTAAAACGCCGGTACTCGACAATTTTGGAAGAGACATTACCCGTTTGGCCGAAATGGGAACATTGGACCCTATAGTTGGACGTGAGGAAGAAATTGAAAGGGTTTCGCAGATATTATCGAGGCGTAAAAAGAACAACCCTATTTTAATTGGTGAGCCCGGTGTGGGTAAAACGGCCATTGTAGAAGGGCTGGCTCTGCGGATTGTTCAAAGAAAGGTTTCAAGAGTTTTGTTTGATAAAAGAGTCGTGTCGCTCGATCTTGCCGCACTGGTAGCGGGTACAAAATACCGTGGTCAGTTCGAAGAAAGAATGAAAGCGATTATGAACGAACTTGAAAAAAATCGCGATGTGATCTTGTTTATTGATGAGATCCACACTATTGTAGGTGCCGGTGGCGCCAGCGGTTCACTCGATGCTTCTAACATCTTTAAACCGGCTCTGGCAAGAGGCGAGCTCCAGTGCATTGGCGCTTCTACACTCGATGAATATCGCATGTACATCGAAAAAGATGGTGCTTTAGACAGGAGGTTCCAGAAAGTGCTGGTAGATCCACCAAGCGTGGAAGAAACCATCCAGATATTGAACAATATCAAACCCAAGTACGAAGAGTACCATAATGTTACCTATTCTGAAGACGCAATTGACGCCTGTGTGAAATTGAGCGATCGCTATGTGACCGACAGGTTACTGCCCGATAAAGCCATTGACGTGATGGATGAAGTAGGCGCAAGAGTGCATTTGAAGAACATTAATGTGCCCAACGAAATAGTAGAGCTTGAAAAGAAGATAGAAGATATTAAACACGAAAAGAACAAGGTTGTAAAAAGCCAGCGTTTTGAAGAAGCAGCTTCTTTACGTGACAATGAAAAGAGGTTGCAGGAAGACCTGGAAAAAGCAAAAGCGCATTGGGAAGAAGAAAGCAAGCACAAACGTTATCCTATAGACGAAGAAGCCATTGCTGAAGTGGTGAGCATGATGACGGGTATTCCGGTGAAGAGAATGGTGCAGGCCGAAACCGAAAAACTGCGCCGCATGGCCGAAGACCTTAACGGTGCGGTAATAGGACAGGATGAAGCGATTTTGAAAGTAGTAAAAGCGATTCAGCGTAACCGCGTAGGATTAAAAGATCCGAAGAAACCGATTGGTACTTTCATCTTCCTTGGACCTACGGGTGTTGGTAAAACAGAGTTGGCAAGGGCGCTGGCAAGGTATATGTTCGACTCGGAAGATGCGCTGATACGTATTGACATGAGTGAATACATGGAGAAGTTTACGGTTAGCCGTTTGATTGGTGCACCTCCCGGATATGTTGGTTACGAAGAAGGCGGACAATTAACCGAAAGAGTGCGTCGCAAACCTTATTCTGTAGTGTTGCTTGATGAAATTGAAAAAGCGCATCCTGATATTTACAACATCCTCTTACAGGTGTTGGATGATGGTCAGTTAACAGACGGATTGGGACGTAAGGTAGATTTCAAGAACACATTGATCATCATGACTTCGAATATTGGTGTACGCCAGTTGAAAGATTTTGGTGAGGGTGTGGGCTTTGCAACAGCCGCCCGTCAGCAAAGTTCCGAAGAGAATAACAAGGCTGTCATTGAAAAAGCGCTTAAGCGCACTTTCAGCCCGGAATTCCTCAACAGGATCGACGATGTAATGATCTTCAATTCGCTTACGCAGGAGCATATTTTCAAGATCATCGACATTTTGATGAAAGGTGTAATGAAAAGGCTCAGCAATCTTGGATTCTCGCTTGAACTTACAGAAGAGGCGAAAACCTTTATTGCAGAAAAAGGATACGACCAGCAATTTGGCGCGCGTCCGTTGCACAGGGCTATTCAGAAATATCTCGAAGATCCGCTGGCAGAAGAAATACTGAACATGCATGTAAAAGCAGGCGATGTATTGATTGCCGACCTGGATAAAGAGAAATCAGTTATTAAATTCTCTTTGCAGGAAGAAGGGAAAAAAGAAAAATCACAAGCTTAGTATTTTTTGAATAAAATGAACAGAGGTTGTCCAAACGGGCAGCCTCTTTTAATTTGTCGTTTATCGTTTACGGTTTGTGGTTTGTTGAATGTCTGTAAATGATAAACCACAAACACTAAGCACCAAACGGCAAACGATAAACGATTTCTTCCATCTTGCATACTCAACCTGAAATTGCTAATTTGCACCGCATGGCATCTCGTAAAATTATCATCACTATCGACGGCTGGTCGTCGTGCGGCAAAAGCACATTGGCCAAACAATTGTCCGAAATATTGAACTATGTTTATATAGACAGCGGCGCAATGTACCGGGCTATTACCTTATATTTTTTAAGAAATACGGTTGATTGGAAAAAAGACAAAGCGGTAAAAGAGGCGCTGGAAAATATACAACTGGAATTTCGCACCAACGAGATCAGCAAAAAAACAGAAATGTACCTGAATGATGAGAATGTGGAATACATCATCAGGGATTTGGTAGTGGCAGAAAAAGTGAGTGAAGTAGCCGCTATTAAGCAGGTGCGCGATTTTGCGGTGGCGCAGCAACGAAAGATGGGAGCAAAAAAAGGAATTGTGATGGATGGAAGAGATATTGGTACGGTTGTGTTCCCTGATGCTGAGCTGAAAATATTTATGACAGCCGATAACGCCGTTCGGGTAGAAAGAAGATTTAAAGAGCTGTACGCGCAAAATCCAAATATTACCATTGAAGAAGTAAAGAATAATCTTGAAATGAGAGATTATATCGATTCTCACCGCGAAGTAAGTCCCCTGCGCCAGGCCGAAGATGCATTGGTGCTGGATAACTCCAATATTACCCAGGAAGAGCAATTGCAAAAAGCGCTGGAATGGGTGAAGAAGAGGAGTTAATGCGAGAGCTAACATTCCAAACCACTCTCTGTGTAATTTTGTACCCTCGTGCCTCCGTGGTTCCCGGTTTCACGCAGCGCTCGCGGAGGCGCGGCGTCGCAGCGATGTATTGTTTTCTCAATCTGTCATCATTCCAATCTCTCTGTGTACCTCCATGCCTTCGTGTCTCTGTGGTTCCCATAAATCAGCGGAAAAATATTTTCTTTTATCTTCACCCAAAACAATTACAATGGCGCAGCAAAAAATCAAGGTAGGTGTTGTGGGTTTTGGAATTTCGGCAAAAGTTTTTCACCTTCCTTTTATTACAACATTAACCGATCACTACGAGCTGGTAAGCATCCTGCAACGAAAAGGCGATGAAGCCAAAGCACAATTTCCTTCCGCAAAAATCGTTCGCGATATTGATGAATTGATTGCAGATAAAAACATCGACCTTATTGTAATTACAACCCCCAACGATACGCATTTCCCTTACACAAAAAAAGCATTGGAAGCAGGTAAGCATGTGGTGCTGGAAAAGCCATTTACCAATACAACGGAAGAAGGACGACAATTAGTAGAAATAGCGGCAGCGTCGGGTAAAATACTAAGTGTATATCAAAACCGCAGGTACGTCAGCGATTTTCGAACCATCAAACAAATCCTCGATCAAAAACTGTTAGGCGAAGTGCATGAGTTTGAAGCGCATTACGACCGTTACCGGGCAGAAGAACGCCCCACTGCCTGGAGAGAAGCTCCATTGCCTGGTAGTGGCATATTGTACGATCTCGGAGCGCATATTATTGACCAGGTGTTGTACTTTTTTGGAATGCCCAAAAATATTACCGCCGATATACGTTTGCAACGCCCACATGCACGCGTAGATGATTATTTCAATATATGGCTAGACTACGGTTTTAATAAAGTAATTCTGCATGCGGGTATGCTGGTACGTGAGCCTGGCCCCCGGTATATGATCCAGGGTACACAGGGATCTTTTATTAAATATGGCGAAGACCCGCAGGAAGCGAGACTACGCGCTGGTGAACTGCCATTGGGCGATGACTGGGGCGCCGAAAAAGAAGAGATTTACGGCTTTCTTCATACGGTGGTAAACGGCGAAACCATCAAAAGGAAATATCCTTCTCTCAAAGGAAGCTATGCCGATTACTACCTTGAGCTGTATAATACCATCATAAACGGGGCACCGTTGCTCGAAAAACCCGAACATGGTTACAATACCATTCGCATTATGGAGCTTGCCATTCAAAGCAATGAAGAAAAACGAACCATTCCATGTACGGGTTTGATGGAGGTGGAGTATGGGGTTTCGGGTTAGGGATTTGGGGTTTATTGTTTGTTGTTTGAGCAAACCCCAAACCCCAAACATGTTTCCTTACACTGCCATCAAACTACAGCCCCGTATATCGCTGTTGTCTACCCGGCCCAATACTTCAAAGCCACCGTCGGGGTGCAGCCTGCCTGCATCTTCGGTGGCTATAAACGAGCAGGAGTACACGTTGGCAAGGTCAACCACGTTGATAATGCCATTTACCGTTTTGTTTGCATGGTAATTGGGTATGGCAAGCGGATCGTCTTCCTCCCTCAATAATATCTTCATCCACGGGGGACAATAAAATATGCCGTTTTTTTGCGAGTAAGCCTGCGACAGCAGTTCCGTCATGCCATATTCCGAGTGAATCTGTTCTGTCTGAAAAGCACTCCTGAGTATTGTATGAACCTCTTCCCTGGTCATTTCCTCCCTGCGCCCCTTCATGCCGCCGGTTTCCATTATAACGGTGTTGCGTAATGGCATGGCATGTTTCTCCGCAAAATCGAGCAAACCAAAAGTAACTCCCAGCAGGAGTGTTTTTTGCTGTTTCGTTTCAAGTTTCTCAAGAACGGTTGCCAGCCGGTCGTGATCGTACAGGTAAAACCCGCTAGAGGGGTGTCCGCTTTGTTGTATCAATGCATCTGCCATTACTACCAGCGAAGAATGACTTCTTTCGAGGTAGGAAGGCAGCAGGGCCAGGATGCACCATTCCTCCGGCTTGCCATAAAACAGTTCAAACGCTTTGCTAAAACTCTGCGTATATAGTGTGGAGTCTTTTATATGGTGCCGGCTGTTGACCGTTTGAGTAGTGCCACTGCTTTCGAAAATGGCAGCAGCGGTAAAAGAAGTGGTTTTTACTTCGTGCGTTTTAAAAAAGTGGATGGGTAAAAAAGGAATGTCGGTAAGAGAATGGATAGCATCCCGGTTTTTATCCAATGCATTGCAGTAAGAGCGGTAAATTGTATTGTTATCGTATTGAAAACGAAATAGCTCCAATGCCTTGGCCTCAAAGTCAGAAATGTTAAAATCAAACACGCCCTGGGTAATGTCGTTATGGGATGAGCAATTTTTCAACGGGAATATCTACATTTGTTTTAATAAATAAATATATGAAGCCTGTAACTGTGCTTGTTTTGTTTTTGGTGATCATTGTTTCGTGCAGCAAAGATAAGTTTGATTCGAAACCTACGCTGAAGCTGAAAGAAGTAAAGGGAAATTATGTTCCCAAAGACGGTGACTACGGCGCCCAGTTTGTGTTTGAATATACCGATGCAGAAGGCGACCTGGCAGGCGTTCCTGTTTATTTTGAAAAGATATCGTCCTCTTCTCCCTGCGCTAATGGATCCATAAATCCTAACATGGGGCCCGATAGTACCTATCTTGGTTTTTCTCCCGACATTCCTCCCACCTCTAATCAAAAAGGAGAAATAACAATTTCTCTTGCCAGGACGGAGATGAATCCCGTGGCATGCAGTATCTTCGATACTTTGGAGCAGGCTACCTTTAAATTCTGGTTTAAAGACAGGGCGGGCAATGTAAGCGACACGGTAACTGCGCCACCCATTTCTATCGAAAAAGAATTTTGATCGAGCAAAAGGTTATACGCTATTCGTTATTTGATTTCTTTTTATACACTAGTTTGTATATAGCTGGCTGTGCTTTGCTGATGATCGATCAGACCAATCATTTATTCTCGCTCCAATATCCACAAAGCACTTTCTTTCTTTTTGTATTTGCCGCAACCATATGCAGTTACAACTTTCACTGGTACCTGACGCCGCTGGTACCCTCCACCTCGTCCCGCATTCGCTGGAACGACAGGTATCGCCCCTTGTTGCTCATCTTCTTTTTTGCAGGATTATTAGCATCCCTATACTACGGCTGGCAGCTTAAAGAGCATTGGCTGGCTATGGGAGTAGGGGTAGTAGCTACTTTTTTATACTCGGCACCTAAAATACCCATACAGCCATTTAGCTGGCTGGCAAAAGTTGCCATAGGCAAAACCATCTTTCTTTCTTTTGTATGGATGTACGTTACCAGTGCGCTTCCTATATTGGTTGCCGGAAAGTTGTGGACTGCATCTCATACGCTGTTTTGCCTGAGCCGCTTTTTTCTCATTTATGCCATCTGCATTCTTTTCGATTATCGCGACCGCGAAACCGATCAGCAGCAGGGAGTAAAAAGTTTCATTACCTGGGCAAGCGAAAAAAATGTAAAAAGGATCTTCCAGGCGTCGCTCGCATTGTTTGCTATTTTCAGTTTATTGCTTTACAGAGAATTGGGTGCGTTCAATGTATTCCTCCTGCTCGTTCCCGGCTGCATAGTACTGGCGTTGTACCGTTATTCAATTACTCGCTTTGATGATTACCTCTATTATTTTGTGCTGGATGGACTGATGATGTTTTCGGCCTTGTTAATGTTTGTACTTCGTATTGCGGGACACCTTTAATGTTGGCTAAGTGGAGAGTAGGTTAAATAAGTTGAGTGAAGTGAATAGTTAAGTGGGTTGATTAAGTAGCTGAGAAATAAAATCTGCGAGTTAGCGGCGTTTAGTTAAGGATAAAAGCTTTCGATGCAGGCTTAATGCCAATAATCTTTAATCTGGAATTAAGATGGTATTTCATCGAGCCCGGCCGGGCGGACCTCTGGCTCTGTTCCATCATAAACAGCAAGAACCGTAGGTTCGGTCAAATATTGTAAGGATGGATTTCAATCCATCCGAATCCTCTGCGACAATATATTATTACCTATTTTTGAAAGATACAATCGATTTGAACATGGCAAAACAAACCAAGAACAAACAGAAATCCATCCTGAAATCAGACGCACTTACATTCCTGAGAAACTATATCAATAACCCTTCGCCCACGGGCTTTGAAAGCAGCGGGCAAAAGCTTTGGTTAGATTACCTGAAACCTTATATAGATACCAGCTTTGTAGACCCTTACGGTACAGCCGTAGGAGTAATTAATCCCGACGAAAAATTTAAAGTTGTAATTGAAGCACACGCCGACGAAATAAGCTGGTTCGTAAATTATATTACCAACGACGGGCTGATTTACCTGAAACGCAATGGCGGAGTAGATCACCAGATCGCACCTGGCAAACGTGTTATCATCCACGGCAAAAAAGGAGCGGTAAAAGCTGTGTTTGGCTGGCCCGCCATTCACACCCGCTTAGGTGGTGGTGAAAAAGAAACGCAACCCAAGGTTGAAAATCTTTTCCTGGATGCAGGCGCAAGAAATAAAAAAGAGGTTGAAGACCTGGGCATTCATATTGGCGCTGTAGTTACTTATGAAGAAGGTTTTGAAGAACTGGCTTACAACTATTATATAGGCAGGGCGATGGATAACCGTATTGGAGGTTTTATGATTGCAGAAGTTGCAAGGCTGTTGAAAGAAAACAAAAAGAAACTACCCTTTGGCTTATACATTGTAAATGCTGTGCAGGAAGAAATTGGACTGCGGGGCGCCGAAATGATAGCGCGCAGGATAAAGCCCGACGTTGCGATCATTACGGATGTTACGCACGATACTACCACGCCCATGATCAATAAAATTATTGAGGGCGATGTTGCCTGTGGCAAAGGACCTTCGCTGGCTTATGGCCCTGCGGTGCACAACAAACTGTTGAATTTTGTTCAGGACGTAGCTTCCGACAATAAAATCCCCGTTCAGTTAAGAACCGTAAGCCGCAGCACCGGTACCGATACGGAATCTTTTGCATACGCCAATGATGGTTGCCCGTCGGTACTCATTTCAATACCGCTGAGATACATGCATACTACGGTAGAGATGCTGCATAAAGATGATATTGAAAATACCATTAAGCTCATGTACGAAACACTGCTGGCGTTAACGCCCAAAACCAGGCTGAACTATTTGTAACTCTCGCATACTGCATATATGTTTTTAAAGAAGCTGTATCACCACAAAAAAAGCCTTTTTGCATTGGCTGTAATAGCTTGCGTGATACAGCTTGTTATTTTTTATAAACAGGGTGCTGTAGCTACGCCTTTTTTTAATTATGGCATGTACTCCGACAGGATATTGCCGCTCGATCATTACAAAGTATATAAGGTGTATGTAGGTGGCAAGCTGTTAAAAGGGGATGACTACAGCATACAGGAGTGGGATAAGATATATTTGCCCTTGTATCTCTATTATGGCAAAGACACCATCAATACCCAAATGATTGAAGTGCGAAACCGGTTGCTGCATAAATTGAAGCTGCACAAGCTTGCAGCCAGTAACAGGTTTTTCGAAAACAACAGCTTTAACGACGCCGCATTTATAAGCTGGTACGGATCTTACCTGGCTTCTTTTTCGGGACAAGCTTCAAGCAACATCAGGGTTGTAAAACAAAACTATCAATGGAACGGGCAATACCTGCAACCGGCAGACTCAACACTATTGTTTCAGAACGGCCAGTAGCGCTTAAGCAGCAAACAAATGTTATTTATTTGTACCTGCTGGTAACGTTATTGCTGTTTGCAGACCGATGGTGGAACGGTATGCTGTTGTCGCAATTGCAGCCTGCGTTCTTTGTAACGCCCATGAATGTGAGCGCGTGGGCGTTGATGTTCACCGGCATTCACGAAACATTTATAAACAACCAGCCGGCTTGTTTGTTTGCTGATGTCATGCTGATCGGGTTGCCCATTGTTTATACGGTGCTGCACGTTAAACAGTTAACCCGCGCCAAAATTGCAGTAGGTTGCTGCATACTGCTGTTCAATTTTATATATGCGCAATGTTACGTGCTGTATCCCTCCAATTCAATAGAAGGACATGTAGGCTGGATATTGTTTCCCCTGGTGCTCATCTGTCATCGCCTCACCAATTTCAGTTTGGCGTTGCAAGCCATTCGCTTTGTGTTCCTGTTTTTCTTTGTTTCTGCCGGCATCTGGAAGATACGCAATGGCGGTATTTTTAACCCTGAGCAAATGACCGGAGTATTGCTTCTCCAGCATTCGCAATTATTGGTTACTGCGCCTTCTTCCTTTCTGGCCGAAATGTATTATTGGTTTATACATCACCCCACTATTGGCTATTTGCTGTACCTGGCAGCAACCCTGCTCGAACTTTTTTTTATCGTGGGATTTTTTACAAAGAAGGCAGATCGTTGGCTCCTGATTTTATTTTTTATTTTCCTGCTGGCCGATGTATTGATCATGCGCATTAAATACTGGGAAATAATGCACCTGGCAATACCATTGTTTTTTAGCAATAAGGCAATAATGGCAATGGAAGAAAAGTAGAAACGCTGTTTATTGCACATTTTCCAGCCTCACCCTCTTATCCCTCTCCGAAAGAGAGGGATGATGCTGTAGAATAAATCCGGACAATATATCTTTCACATCACCTGAGAGACAAATCGCGTTACTCGGTTCTCAGGCTCTTCACCGGATTTGCCAATGCTGCTTTAATGGTTTGAATGCTTAATGTGAGCAATGCAATTACAATCATAAACACTCCTGCACTAACAAATATCCAATAGCTTATCTCCGTTCTGTAAGCAAAATTTTCCAGCCATTTATGCATAGCCAGCCATGCCAGTGGAACAGCAATTAAAAACGCAAGCAGCACCAGCACCACAAACTCTTTTGAAATAATAGCAACAATATTAGCAACAGAAGCGCCGAGTACTTTTCTTACACCAATTTCTTTGCTACGTTGCGTGGTGCTATAAATCACCAATCCCAATAAACCAAGGCAACTGATAAAAATGGCTAGCCCGGTTCCCCATTGCAACAGGTTAGAGATGTTTTGCTCATCCTGGTAATATTTTTCAATGTCTTTATCAAAAAAGGAATATTCAAAATCAGCATCAGGGTAAATTTCTTTCCAGTTTTTCTCAATCTTTTTAATAGCGCTGCTCCAGTTGTTTGTACCGGGTTGTTGTGGAGCAAGTAAAATGTTAATACAATGCTCTACATTGAACCAGTTCGATATTACCAGTGGTTTAATGGGCTCTCGTAGCGATTTTTGATGAAAGTCTGCCACAACTCCGGTAATCGGTATTTGTTTATTGCTCCACTCAAGATATTTGCCGATAGCATCCTGTGGATTGGTAAACCCCAGTATTCGTGCATAGGTTTCGTTGATGAGGAAGGATGTAACAGTATCTGTTTGAGCAATATTGTGTCCTGCTAACAATTTGAGTCCATATAGCTTTATATAGTTGGTGTCGCCATACTTTTGTTGCACATCCGTTTCTATTTCCTTTTTCCCATCTTTGTATTTTACCGTTCCACTCCAGGTATTATTGGTTGATGGTGGATTAGAGCTAAGGCTAACCATCGAAACTTCGGGTATGCTTCTTAGTTTGTTTGCCAGAACAACCTTGCTGGTTTTGCTGGTATCGAAATAGGTATGGCTAATGAGGATGGCTTCTTTTTTAAAGCCCAGTT
>JBQCGX010000113.1:0-56733 GCA_051955255.1 Agriterribacter sp.
TTCTTCGACCTCCTTGACTACTTTTTGCTTAAAGCTAATACTATACCGGATAACTTCCTTGGGAACTGTTGTCATGTTTTGCTGATTTTTGGTGAATTATTCTGTCCACCTATTTCAGGACAAGACAATGATGGCTGATTGCTGAGAGCTGACTGCTGAAGGCTGATAGCTCATTGCTCACCGCTCACAACCTTTCCAGCTTTCCTTTCCGTTTCACAATGTTTTTATAATCCCATTGAATGTCTTTTGCTTTTTTCAGCCAACGTTTCAGGTCTTTGGTATTTACCTGCTCTACGGCGGTGTAGCGCGCTTCTGCCGCTTTGAAAGTGCCCTCTTTTTGCAAGCCCGGCTCATCGAACGACTGACCGCTCCAGAACAGTAGGCGCACACTGTCTTTCAGCTTGCTGTATCCCACAATGGGATTTCCCTCTAAAAACCAAACAGGATGCCGGTGCCAGATTTTGTTTTCTGCCTTGGGAAGATTTTTATCGATTTCCTGTGCCAGCAGGTTGCAAATGGCTGCATCGGCTGCAGCTTGCGAATTATTATAAGCCTGGACATCTTCGTGCATGGGTAACCGTTTTAATTGGAAAAAGAGCCAAAATACAAAAAATAGCCTCACCCTCATTCCCTCTCCTTACAACGGAGAGGGACGGTACACAAGAATAGAACCAAGCATTATATCTCCCACATCAATTTTGAATATATCCAGACATAGTGTAAAAGCTGTAAACTTTCATTTGCCCGCTAATGCATTTTATCAACACTGAATTGATTTTGGGCACCCCTCTCCATTCGGAGAGGGGCCGGGGGTGAGGCTAATCTATCCCTTAGCCTCACCCTCATTCCCTCTCCTAGCATAGGAGAGGGACGGTGCTGTAGAATAGTACCAGGCATTATATCTACCACATCAACTTTGAATATATTCAGACATAGTGTAAAAGCTGTAAACTTTCATTTGCCCGCTATTGCATTTTATCAACACTCTTCGACCTTGGGCACCCCTCTCTCCAGCGGGGAGAGGGGCCGGGGGGAGGGGTTACTCCGTCCTCAAACTCTTTACCGGGTTGGCTATTGCTGCTTTAATAGACTGGAAGCTGATGGTGAACAAGGCAATGAAAACCGATAAGAAGCATGCCAATGCAAATACCCACCATTGTATGCTGATCCTGTAATCGTAATCCTGCAGCCATTTGTACATGGCCCACCACGCAATGGGCGCGGCAATAACAAACGATATGATTACCAGTTTTAAAAAGTCTTTTGAAAGCAACGCCGTAATATTGGCAACAGAAGCGCCCAATACTTTTCTTACACCAATTTCCTTGATCCGGTTCTCCGCCATATAGGTGGCTAAACCAAACAGGCCCAGACAGGAAATAAAAATGGTGAGTGCCGAAAACAAAGCTGCCAGCGTTCCCTGCATTTGCTCGTTCTCGAATTTTTGCGCATACGATTCATCTACAAAATGGGCCGTGAACGGATATTCAGGATTGAACTTCTTAAATATACCTTCCGCCGTTTTCAGGTTTTGAGCCGTTCTTTCTGCCCCGTTCAGTTTAAACATAATGGTTTGAAACCAGTTGGACTTTGCACCCATGATGAGCAACGGGCGTATAGGTTCGTAAGGTGAGGTAAGAATAAAATCTTTTACCACGCCTATGATATGCCATTCCGTACCATTGTCTTTTACAATTTTACCAATCGGCTCTTTAAACTTCATCACCTTCAACGCCGATTCATTAATGATCATTCCCGTGGAGTCGGTTGGAAATGTTTGCAAATCGAAATCACGGCCATGCACAAACTGCAGGTTGGTTACCTTGGCCAATCCATCGTCGGCAACAAAGCGAAAAAAATCCGTTTTATCATGTGGGTCTTTGCCTTCCCATTCCTGGCCCCATCCATCGCTCCACACTTCTGTAATAGGCGAGTTGGTTTTAACTACGGCGGTAGCGGCGCCAGACGATAATAGCTCGCTTTTGATGAGTTTGTAATTCTTTTCAATATCGTTGGTAAAAAAGTGATATACCAGTTGCTCACGGTTATAACCAGCGTCCCGGCTCTGCGCATGGTCTATCTGCTGCTTTACAATGATGGTGCATATAATGAGAATAATAGCAAAAGTAAACTGCAATACCACCAGTATTTTACGAGGCGTAACCAACGCATGCGCTTTTTTAAAGCTGCCCTTTAAAACTTTTACAGGCTGAAAAGACGAAAGGAAAAAAGCGGGGTAGCTGCCTGCCAGTATGCCGGTAAAAACAATGAAAGCAATGGCTGCCAGCCAGGTGTTGGCATTGCCAAAATCGATGAACAATGTTTTTTGCGTTAAGGTATTGTAGGAAGGGAGGCTTATCATAACAATGATCAAAGCCAATACAGCAGCAAAGAATGAAAGCAGTATCGATTCGCCTATAAACTGCCCGATCAACGATTTTTTACGGGCGCCTACTACTTTGCGTATGCCAACTTCCTTTGCCCTGCGTTCGCTGCGGGCCGTGCTAAGGTTCATAAAATTAATGCAGGCTATCAGCAATATAAAAGCTGCAATAATGCCAAACAATCTTACAAACTCAATACGTCCACGTCCATCTTCTGCGCCATTGGTAAAGCTGGAGTATAAACGCCATTTTTCCATTGGGTATAAAAACATTTCCCACTTATCGGTTCTCGCTTCTTCATCGTATTTCTGTTTAAGCGGTTTCATTTTTGTATTGGCAGACGCTTCGGTGGCGTTGGGTTTTAACAGCGCATAGGTACGTGTGCTGTTGTTGCCCCAACTGGAATCGCTTTCTCCAATAGAAACCAGGTAAGCCCACGGAATTAGGAAATCCAGTTTAAACCGTGTATTGTTGGGCAGATCTTTTATAATGCCCGAAACTGTAAAATTCTGTTTGTTGTCAACCTTCATCATTTTACCCATAGGATCTTCATCGCCAAACAAACTTTTAGCCATCGACTCCGTAATTACAATGGAGTGAATATGGTTGAGCGCCGTGGCGGGATTGCCCTTCACCATAGGGAAGCTGAACATTTGCAAAAAGCCCGTGTCTACTATATTACCCGATTTCAGAATGCGCTTGTCGCCCACTCTGAACAGGAAATTGCTGGGCCAGTTTACTCTTACGGCACGTTCTACTTCGGGTATATCATGCTCCAGCGTGCGTGCCAGTATTTTAGGCGTGGTGTTCCAGCAGGCCAGTTTGCCATCGAACCTTGCCCGGTTCCAGGCTTCGTAAATGCGATCTTTTTTTTCATGGAACTGATCGTAGCTCACTTCATTCTGAATCCATAAAATAATAAGGATAGCGCTTGCCATGCCAATAGACAAACCGGCAATATTGATCAGTGAAAATCCTTTATTGCGGAGCATATTCCGCCAGGCAATTTTGAAGAAGTTTTTGATCATACAATAGCTTAAGATGTATGTAAAATGGGATCTTTCCTTATGCTGGGGTCAGGTTGCACCCTTGTACGGTTAGCCTGAAAAAATGTTACACCATAGTCAAAATTTCTATTTAGCCTCCTCCATATACTTCCCCGTTTCGTCCGGTCACGACTTATTCCGTACGCAGATCGTTAGCCGGGTTAGCGATGGCTGCTTTATACGTTTGCGAAATAATGGTGAATAACCCAATGCCCAACAGGAACAGGAAGCAAAACAGGGCCCACTGCACTCCATTGTTTACCCGGTTTACAAAATTCAACAGGAACAAATAACTACCGGTATAGCCTAACGGAATGGCGATCAATCCTGCAATGATCAGCAGCTTTATGAATTTTTTTGACAGCATTATCACCAGTTGCCTTTCTGTTGCTCCTATAATTTTTCTTACACTTATTTCTTTTCGTTTAACCTGCACCGTGTAAATAACCAGTCCCAGCAGCCCGAGCGACGCAATGGCCGTTGCCATAAATGCCAGGTAGCCCAGCAGCGAAATGGTGGCCGCTTGCGAATAGCTGTTGCGGATGTCTTCCTCCAGCCAGGTGGGAGTGAGCTTATAGTCAGGCGATATTGTTTGAAGCGCTGTGGTAATCTTTGCCGGGAAAGTTTTACTGTCAACATTTTTATCGGCCTCCACATACAGATAATTGTATGCATCCGGCGCGGCGCGCAATGCGAGTGGTTTTATGGGAATGCCAAAATTTTCGTAGGAGAAATTGCTTACCACACCTGTAATTTCCCATTTGGTAGAATCGTTTACCTGTACCCGTTGCCCAACAGCATCGGCGTAGTTTTTAAAGCCGAGATTGTGGGCGGCTACTTCATTGATCACAACCGTTTCCAGTGGCTGTTGCGTATTGACTGTACTGAAGTTTTTACCCGCCAGTATTTTCAAGCCCATCTGCTGTATAAAAGCCCCGTCGGCATAATGATACTGCAGCCTTATAGCGTTTGATGGATCGCTTATCCATGCTGGAACAAACATGCCGCCTGAATGTTTGGATAGCTCTACCGACATAGCGCCTGTTGAATGCACGCCTGCTACATTACCGAGCTTTTGTGCAGCCAGTTGGTTGTTTAAGCCGTTCAACGGAACAACGAGTATATCATCCCGTTTGTATCCGGTATCTGCCGATCCCATATAGGAAAACTGGCGGTAAAAAGTAAGCAGGAATATGATGATGGTAAGCGACAGGCTGTATTGAAAAACGATCAGCGTTTTTTGAATGCTCACTTTTCCCATAATCCTGGCCGTTGTAAGATTTTTGAGCACCCGTAAAGGCGAGAAAGAAGACAATATCCATGCCGGGGCAATGCCTGCCAGCAAGCCTGCGAACAAGGCAAAGCCAACAGTACCCAACACAAACGGTAAGGTATAGGTGAAGGCGGAAGGAATAAACTCGTAGCCGTCGTTAAAAGGCGCATACCTGATAATAAACGACAGCAGCACCCATGCAAAGCAAAGCGCCAGCATAGAAAGGGATAATGCTTCGATGATGTATTGAATAAAAACATCGCTGCGCCGGGCGCCGTTTATTTTGCGTACGCCCACTTCTCTTGCCCTGGTAATAGCTCTTGCAATGGTAAGATTGGTATAGTTAAAACATGCTGCCAGCAGGATGATGAGAGATACTGCTATTTCTGCAATGATTTTTGCCCATGGGCTTACTCCCGGCATTTCGTTGCTCAGGTCTTGCCACGAAGGATTGATGCTACTGAGCGGCTGCGTATAAAAGGTTACTTTGCCGTCTGCATTAAGCTTATTGAGTTCATCTGCTAAATATTGCAATTGATATGTTACGCTGGCTTTACGCTGTTCATCGGACAGCAACACAAATGTATAAGCGCTGTTGAGCGCAAACCAGTCTGTTGATTTAGCAGCGAGCGATTTTCCCGCCTCAAGCTGCGCCACACTAGACCAGGAGGCATACGCATCGTACAGCAACTGGCTCCTGGAGGAAGGTTCGTTCAATATGCCGGTAACAATAAAGTTTTCCCCTGTTTGCAGTGTAAACAGCTTTCCCATTGGGTCTTCAGTGCCAAAAAAACGATTGGCTGTTTCGCGCGAAATGACAATGGTATTGGGTTGCGTAAGTGCAGTAGCTGCATTGCCGGCGGCAAGCGTAAATCCAAATATGTCGAAAAAAGCAGGTTCGGTAAATACGCCGTTCAGGTACAATTCTTTTTCGCCGGCCTTTACTTTTCCGCTCAGGGCAGGGTAGAGGTTAACGGCTTTCTCTACATCTTTAAATTTATCGCTGATCTCTTTTTGCAGGGGAAGCGAGGTGCTGGCCATCCGCCAGGTTTCGCCCGATTTTTTGTGGTATTCGCTGGTGATGCGGTAGATATTTTTGTTGTTGGGATGAAAAGAGTCGTATCCCAGTTCGAACTGGAACCGGATCATGATCATCATTCCAACAGACATGGCCAGTCCCAAACCAAAAACATTGATGAATGTAATGAGCCGGTTGCGACTGAAAGTTCTGAAAGCTATTTTGAAATAACTTTTGAGCATGCCATAGGGCAATCAAAAATGTGCCAGTTTGGCAAGTTGGTGATTATCAATATTGTATGAAACTTCCCGGAGGCAAGGTGTTTGGTTTTGATACAACCAATGTATGATATGGAACGGTTAGGAAATGAGAAATAGTTATACGGAAAACAACCCGGTGCAGGTTTCGGGTTCCAGGTTTCATGACTCAGGCTATGCAGATTCGCCGAACGTAAGCAGGTTGTTATCGGGATCGAGCATGGAAAATTCTTTTTGACCCCATGGTTTGGTTTGCAGATGTCCTGCCGGGTGTATGGCTAATTTATTGTCGAGCATAGACTGGTACAGTTGACTGATATTACTAACGCGGATGTATACCTGCCCATAATTTTCTGCAGGCTCCAGTTCTTTGAATTCAAAAAAATGAATTTCTATATTGTCCCGGCTTATCATCAAATACTCCTCGTAATCCGCTTTTCCTAACTGTTGAAAGCCCAGCTTATTTATATAAAATTCTTTTGTGGCCGCTTGGCTGCGCATGGGCAGTTTGGGGCAGATGTTGGTAAGCATGTTTTTGGGTGTAAGGAATAAGGAATAAGGTAGAAGATAGAAGGTATGGGGAAGAGGAAGGTTTTATTTAAGCTTTTTCAGCGTTTGTAGCTATCAGCGATTTCATTTGGTTAATGGCAACTTTGTTGAGTTGAATAAGCCTTTCGCTTTGCGGCAACCCTGCGCTATCAGCAAGGCGTTGATGCTTTCGAGATTGCTCAGTACAACTAATTGTTCTAAAACCGCATCGGCCCTGATGTTTCCATTCTTGTCCGGATTCTCGTCTCGCCACGCTTTGCAGTCGTCCCGAAGAGAGCGACTGATGTTTTCATTTTGGTTGCTGTTTGCCCAAATGTAATAAACAAATGGGTAATGCAAAAAGGTGAAGAATAGTGCGGTAAAGGTTGCTCTTAAAGGTTTCCAACTTTTAAAAAGTTGGAAACCTTTGTACCAGGCTGATGTTAAATACTTCGCTTCCTGATTATTTTTTGCGCGCTGTCTGAAGCAACCATCAGCCCACCCGCCATCATAATAATATCTTTTATAACCAAACGTCCTGCGCCGGATAAATAGGGAAAGCCGTGTTGGGGGGTAGGGAAGTCTCCGCCTAAATCGGGTACATATACTTCGGGTGTGGTAATTAAAAAAGAGAGTGTTACCAGCGACATGCCAAAGGTCAGCAGCCCGCCAGCAAGTCCGGCTTTGGGGAACCAGATGCCAGAAAGTGTTATTAATCCAATGATAACGATCACTGTTCCCAATCCATACGAAAAAATATAAGTGCCATTTTCTTTATGCCAGTCTATATTTTTTTGAACGGTTTTGCCTTCAGGGTTTTTGTACAAAGTGTATTCGGCAACGGTTGTTCCTTTGTCGTTTACAGCGGTTTTGCCGGTTTTGTGGTAAAAGAAATTCATAAACGGGCTGTTGATTACGAAGGGCACGATGCCGTCGGCTTCATACTGAAAGACTTTTAAGCCCCCAATCCAGGCCATTACAATGAAGATGGAAATACGGGTAAAATTGATAAAATAATGCTGCGAGGAAGCAATGAACGTGATAAGCCTTCTCATTCCTTTCTATTTTTTTGAATTTTTCAAAAATAGAACCTCACCCTAATGCTGAGAATGGATAAAAATGGAAATGACATAGATTATTTTGCTGCGATGGAAATGCCTGTTTTGTCTCTGAACTGCTTTGGTGAAACACCTGTTTCTTTCTTAAAATACCTGCTGAAATAAAATTCATCCTCAAAATTCAGTTCGGCTGCAATTTCTTTTATAGGCTTGTAAGTTAAGTGCAGCAGTTTTTTAGCTTCGAGCACGATGCGCTCCTGCACCAGTTTTGACGGTGATTTGCCAAAATGTTTTTTAATTTTTTTACTGAAGGTATTAACCGCCAGCCCGAATTTTTCTGCATAAAAAGCCACTTCTTTTGCGGTAAGGAAGTGGGCTTCCAGCACCGCCTGGAAGTTTACAATATTTTCAAGCTGCAATGGACCTGGGGCAGCGGAATGGAGTTGCTGCTGTTTTTCTTTGCTGCTGAGTGCAAGGATGAGTTGGAGGTAAGATCGTATCACCGAAATGTCGTAGTCGTTCGTTTTATCGCTCAACAATCTCATTTTCTCAATGATGGTTTTGACTTCTTCAAATATTTCTTTATTTACGGTTACATGTGGCTGTTGGTAAATGTTATTGAAAAGAATACCGTTGCATGCCACTTCTTTTTTGTGATATTCAATGCAGTAAAAATCTCCGTGGAAGCGGATTATATCAACCACCGGCGCTGCAGACCGCTCCCATTGCAGGAACTGATAGGGTGACAGGAAAAGAAGATTTGCGCCACTGCATTCATAACTGGTAAAATCTACCGAGAAATTCGCAGACCCGTTAAAAACTATAATGTGATAATAGGGAGCTTTGATTCCCTTCGAAAATACCGTGGATCCGATACGTTCAACACTGATCAATGAATTCAAGTGGCTTAAATATTTGGAAGACTAAATTACTGATTGAGTTCGGTCATATTGTCTGTGAAAACTTTTTTCTCTGGCATTAGCCAGCGCTATAACTCAACAGCGTCACTCCCGATTTAAATGGCTTTACATTGTCTAATGTAAGATTAACCCTGCCGCTCAGGTTTGAAAACAACGGTTTGCCCCGTCCCAGTATAACGGGGTGAACGCTTAACCGGTATGTATCCACCAATCCCAGGTCAACAAATGTTGTAATGAGTTTTGCGCCGCCGTATAGCCAGATGTCTTTACCGGAATCATTTTTAATTTCTTTCACCCTGGCTGCTATATCGTTGCTGATCCATGTGGCGGCTGCATCTTGTTTGGGGCTTTTTGAGAACACAAATTTTTGCTTGCTGTGCACTGCACGCCAAAGATTTTTTTCAGCCTCCGGCGCATTGCTGTCTGGCTCAAAATTTCCCCACATGTCATAACTGATCCGCCCATAAAATATAGTGTCAATGCTGTTCAGAAAGTTGTCGAATCCCATTTCTTCGTCCATAATACACCAGTCAATTTCTCCGTTGGGTCCTTCAATAAAACCGTCTAGCGTTACTGCTAAGTCCAATATTATTTTCCGCATTATTTGTTTTGTGGTAAAGTTAAAGCTTAGACCTCTGTCAGTTATTTACCTTTTAGTTTATTTATTATTTTTTCAACACGTTTTCGTTTGCTGTCTTTGTCAATATCGGCGAGCCTGGAAGTAAGGGTTTGTACAAAAGTTTTCCTGTGTTTTTCTTTAATGGCAGGTGCTGCATTTTCGGCATACATAGGCAATTGGTTGGTGGCGCTTATTAATAGCTGCTCATTCAGCAATGTAAAAGCGCTGTCTGCATATGGCGGCAGCGAGCACAGTTTGATTAAAATATTGACTGCATTGTCTGTTGTAATAACCGATCCTTTGTCGGCTGCCTCCATAATTTGCGGAAGGGAAGAAAAGATCGTTTCAGGGTTTTCGAGGGTTATGGAGTTTAACGCCGCCATGGCTCCCCATTGCAGCCGGTTGTTTTTGTGACTGAGCAACGCCTGGAATTCTTTTGAATAAGATGAAATGAGCGCAGGATTTATTTCGCCAATTTCATACAGCACTTTTATGCAATCATGCTGAATGTCTTTGCTCTTGTTATTCAAATTATCAACAAGTTCCTGAACGGCCTTTTTGTCTTTTTTTGCCGCAATTTCTTTGGCCAGTTCCTGGTTGGGTACCTCATCTCTGCGGTTGAGAGAGGAAGCAAGTTTGGTTAATACACTCATTTCTGCTTTTTATTGGTGATTATTTTTCAACGAACTTTTTGCATCAAAGCTAAAAGTCCCTTTTTTGTTCCTTCAAAATAATTTCCTTTTTTGTATTCGGGAAAAATAACGTTGTCGATGATCTGCTTTGTTTCATCGTTCGTCAACTTTGCTTCAATTCCATATCCATTACATATCCTGATCTTTCTGAGCCCTGTGCTTATACCAATTACAATGCCGTTGTTGACACCTTTTACTCCTACGCCCCAGTGATTGCCAATTTTTAATATCAAGTCATCAAATTCTTCCAGTGAAACCCGTGAACTTTCAATGGTTACAATAGCAATTTGATTTGTTGTTTCACGTTCGAAATTTTCAATGATAGAATCAAGTTCTGATATCTGGTCTTTTGAAAAAATATGTTCGTAATCACTTGTCCAGCCCAGGGGTTTAGGGAGAGCGTCAACTTTATTTATGTTATCAGCCGGCGTTTGCTGTTTGCCGGATGCTGGTTGTTTGCAACATATTAGCGCAACAAGTATTAATAAGTACAAGAAAAACCTTGGCATAATAAAGCTTTCAGGTATTGTGTCGGAATTATGTCACAAGTTAAACATTACCGGGTTTTGTTGTTACTTTCCCCTCGTTCTTACATATAACGGGTTTTGTATAGTGTCCGTTACTGCCAGACCACCTTCTTTTAAAAAAAATTATAGGAGATAGATATATAGTATTTAACCTGTTTGTTACATTTAGCAAACCAAATGAAAATCTACCATGAGCTTCTTCCATACTTTTTCGATATTGATGGTGGTATCCGCCCTTTTTGCCTATTGGAACTTCAGGTATCTTAAGTTACCTCCCTCCATTGGGCTGATGCTCATTGCCTTGCTGGCGTCGCTTGGGCTGGTTATTACCGGCAATCTTTACCCGGAGATCCTGGTTGATGTAACAGATTTGCTGAAAAGTTTCGATTTTTCTGAACTCTTACTGGATTCGATGCTGAGTTTTATGCTTTTTGCGGGTGCAATTCATATTAACCTGGACGATCTGAAAAAAGAGAAGATCCCGGTGATGGTGTTCAGCACGTTCAGTGTTATCATCTCCACTTTTCTGGTTGGCGGCTTGGCCTATTATACACTTCCCTTATTTGGCGTGCATATGGAATTTGTGTACTGCCTGCTTTTTGGCTCGCTTATTTCGCCTACCGACCCTATAGCCGTTTTAGGAATTCTTAAAGATGCAAAGGTGCCTAAATCTCTGGAAACAAAAATTGCCGGCGAATCGCTTTTTAATGATGGAGTGGCGGTGGTGGTTTTCATCACCATTTTGCAGGCTGCGCGCTCTCCGCAAATACCTGAGTTTTCAGACATTGCAAAGCTATTTGCCCGCGAGGCTGCAGGCGGGCTGTTACTGGGCTTTGCGGTAGGGTATATAGGTTATAAGATGATGCGGAAGATCGATAATTACCGGGTAGAGGTAATGATTACCTTGGCCATTGTGATGGGCGGTTACACCCTGGCAAGCATTGTGCATGTTTCTGGTCCTTTGGCCATGGTGGTGGCAGGTATACTGGTGGGCAACCACGGTAAACGCTTTGCCATGTCGGATCAGACCAGCGAGTATATTTCTAAATTCTGGGAGCTGATAGACGACATCCTCAACGCTTTGCTTTTTGTATTAATAGGACTGGAATTGTTGATTGTGGAGGATATACAAAAATACCTTTGGATAGGTTTATTGATGATCGTTTTGGTATTGGCAGTCCGTTACATTTCGGTGATTGTTCCTTCTTTTCTGATCAGGATAACAGACAGGTTTCAGCATAATACCGTGCTTGTTTTAACCTGGGGCGGCTTAAGAGGCGGTATATCCATAGCGTTGGCGTTGTCGCTCACACCAGATGTGGGCAAAGATCTATGGGTATCGCTCACCTATTTTGTAGTGGCTTTTTCTATATTAGTGCAGGGACTTACGGTTGGGAGGCTGGCAAAGATGCTGAGGTTTGATAAGCATTGAAAGGAAATCACAAGAAACAAATGACTTTATACCTACAAACTGCCATGGCAGTGTCTAATTTTTCAAGGTTATAATCTCTCTCAAAAGAGTGTTTTTAAGATAGAGAAACAATCCCCAAATCAAAAATCAACAAATCAGCATCAATCCCTATACGCCCTTCCTGTGAGGTTGAGGAACAATCCCTCCAGCCCATCCTGTTGATGTTCCTGCAGCAATGCAGAGAGTGAGTTGCTGGCTATGATCTCGCCCTGGTCTATCATCGCCACTTTATTGCAAAGGTCTTCTGCTTCTTTTAGTTGGTGAGAAGTGTATATGAGCGTCGTGCCCTGGTTGTTGAGTTCCTTTAGGTAGCCAATAATGGCATGCCTCGTTTGCACATCCACGCCTACGGTTGGTTCGTCGAGGAAAAGTATTTGCGGCTCGTGCATTACTGCTATGGCAAGGTTTACCCTGCGTTTCATTCCTCCCGAAAATTGATGAACCGCTTTTTTTCTTACCTCCTGCAATGCCATTACCGTTAGCAGTTCATCCGTTTTGCGAACAATCTGTGCTTTGCTCAAACCCGCCCATGCACCAAAAAATTCCATATTCTCTACCGGGCTCAGTTCGTGGTAAAACGAAAAATCCTGCGGCACAAAACCAAACAGCGTATTTATTTTCTTTTTATGGTTTTTTATTTCATGTCCCAACAGTTGCACCGATCCAGCTTCGTACGGAAGCAGCCCCGTCATGATGTTCATGAGCGTTGTTTTGCCGGCGCCGTTCGGTCCGAATATGCCAAACCGCTCGCCCTGCTCTACCAGCAGACTGAGGTTGGGAATTACCTGCTTTGCCTGGCCTTTGTAGCCGAAGCTTAGGTTTTGTATGTTAATGGCGGGGAGCATGAGGCAGTAGTAGGTAGTAAGTAGTAAGTGGTAAGTAAGGTATAAGGTGTGGGGTGTAAGGCATAAGGTGAATATTTAAGTTTTTTGAAGCTGTATTAAATAGGCATTCTTGAGAAGCAAGGGCTGTGCGCTGGTCTCCTTCCGCCGCGGCGGAAAGGCTAGGAGGGATTCGTCATCTTTTTCACCGCAACTCCCAATTCCTTAAATGCCACCTTCTCCATCTCTGCAATTTCCAGCAGCATATCGCCCATATTGTTATAATCCTGCTGGGTGGTTAACCGTCCTTTGTAAATGCCCGATGCCTGCACGGCTGCATCACGCCAATGGTCACCCGCTTTTGTAAATTGCTGCGATATATTCATCAGTTCGTCTATAGGGTGGTAAGCATATGCCTGTTGCAGAAAGGCTCCATATATAAACCTGAACCCGCCTCCGCCTGTGCCTATCTCTTCCTGCATGCGCACCAATTGCGCCAGGTAGCTGCGCGATTTTTCCAATCCTAACGAATCACGCCACCGCTTAATCTTTTTTGCTGTGTAGCGTATACCACTAATACCGGCAATGTTGCCCGGTATGTGCAGCATATCTCTTACGTTCCTTTTTATACCGGTAACAATGGCTGCTTTCATTTGCTCGTTGGTTACCGGGCGTCTTTCCCTCGGATAATACAGTTGTCCGCGCGGAGCCAATGGTCCCTTTGCAAACCTTACCCTTTTCAGCTCATAGCTGCTCATGGTAACAATGGTTTCCATAATAGGGTCGCTGATCAGGTAATTGTCTCCCTCTTTGCCTACCACAATCAGATTGTGTGCATTGAAATGGAAGCGGTATTCTTTGGGAAAGTAGGGGAGATAGTAAACTCCCACCTGGCAGGCTGCCGGCTCACCTGCATTCAGGCGCGCATCAAGCTCCAGTTGCGCTTTTTCCTCAGAAGAAAATTTTTTACGCAGAATAGGAATGCCGAGCGATTTGCAGGTGCGTTTGAATATCATGCCCGGCATGGTACGGAACGATATTGCCGGACCACCGTTCACCTTCATAAACGGGATGTATATAAAAAACAACCCCGAACCAATGCCAAAGGCAAGCGGCTCGGTAATTTGCTGAACGCCGTAATGTTTTAACAAACTGGTAGTAACACCGTTTTCGCAATGAGCTGCCTGTGCGTGTGTAAAATCGAGTTTCATTCGTGTATTGTGTATGCTGTTGAATTTTACAGCACTGCTATATTAGTTTTTATAAAGCAGATAGAATTTGTTGAGCGTTTTTTAATTCCTGCGGTGTAATTTCAAACAGCTCAGCGTATTTCTGTATTTTTTTTTCGGGCAGCGTATTAAAGACAGATGGTTTAAGGTGGCGTTTTATCTGCCATTGCCAAAAACCTGTGTATGCGGCAACCAGCGGCAGATCCATAATTTTCAGTTCCATAAAATACAGGATGGGACTGGCTTCGTTGTTGAGCACTTTTTGTTTTGCTTCCGCTACTTTTTTTTCTATATCGTTCCAGGCTATATCCAGCGCCTCTGTCTTAATGTTCCAGCCGTTGCTGATGCCGGTGGTATAGTTGCCGTTTTCATCCACCACATAAGAAACTTCGCTGCCCAACGCACCTTTGTCCTGCGGAATGTCTTCTTTTTTCATGCAAATATCATTTTAGCATTTAGACAGCCTTCAGTGATCAGCTTTCTGCCAAGAATCGGTCAGACCGCCTTCGGCGTGCCGACCGGAGCAGCTTCCCATCGGCACGCCGAAGGCGGTCTGATGGGATAAAAAAATAGATGATCGCTGACAGCCTAACAAACTGTGAGCAATCCATACATATACGAGAAGCGGGAACTTTCCGGCACCAGCAATAATATTTTATCGCCCACTTTCATCTTGTCGCTGTTAAACAATTCGTCTACCATAAAATAAACCGACGCTGCACCCACATTACCTACCGAACTTAAATTTACAAACCATTTTTCATACGGAATTTCAATGTCGTTTTTTACATGCTCCTGGTAAATTTTATCTTTAAAGAAGTTGCTCGACATGTGGGGCATGTAATAAGTAATATCGTTAGGGGTAATACCTTTTGTATCAAACAGGCGTTTCAGCATTTTGCCACCGTAGGGAACAATATTTTCACTCAGCAATTTCACATCCTGCTTAATGCTTAAAACAGATTTTTCGTTCATTTCGTTGTGGTCAAACTCAAGGTAGCTCTTCAATGTGCCGTCGGGCTGCTTTTCTGCGCCCATATACATGCACGATTCCATATGGTCGGCATACGATATTCCTTCCAGCCATTCTATCTTCAAGCTTAAACCAGTTTCATTTTTTTTGTTGCTCAGCAAAAACGCTGCGGCACCATCAGAAAGCATCCAGCGCAAAAACTCTTTATCAAAACTGATGTATGGATTTTGCTCCAGCGCTTCCAGCTTGTGCACTTCATCTTCGAACTGGTGCGCTACGAGCGAAGCCGAAAATCGTTCTGACCCGGTAGCGATTGCCTTTTTGGCGTCGCCGGTTTTTACAGACATGTAGGCATACTTAAGTGCATGCATTCCTGCGCAGCAAACACCGCTGGGCGATACTACTTCGAGCGAACCCATTTCGGGCAGCCAGCCATGCACCATGCACGCGTGCGACGGCATCATTTGGTCGGGAGACGAGGTGCCGCACGACAATACATCAATTTGTTGAATGCCCTGGTTGTCGTTCTTAAAAAGTTCCTTGATGGCCAGTGCTGTAAGCTGCGCATTGGTATGAGTGGTTTTGCCGCCTTTTTCCAACGCATAATAGCGATTGGTAATGGCATTGTTGCGCAAAACAATTCTGCGCGATTTGGAAGGTTTTCCGTTGATATAGCCTAGGTATTCTTCCATTTCGTCGTTCGACACAGGGTTATTCGGAAAAAAATGCGATGTTCTGTTAATATAAACTTCGTTCAATGACATCTTATGATTTATAGAAATTTCGAAAATAAAATAATATCATATATCGTACCGCTAAAAAGCAGTTACTTCAAATCAACACCTGCATAATATGCTTTTTGTTTTTGTATGCGTTTTGACAAAAACGGCTTGAAAAATAGGGCGTCTACCAGCAAAATAATAGGAGCAGCAACGAATAAGGCAATCAGTATATAATATTTGAAGGCCACCAGCCAGGGACCTTTGTTTTTCTTTTTTGCTATGATGCCCGACCATATTTTAAATATTTTTCCAGCTTTTCTTTCAATAAACATCAGGTAATACCTGATGTCTACAGCCCTTTGTGCAACCAGTTTTGGCTGCAGGGCATTCCACTCATTTTTCAATAAATGGTCTTTCACCGTTTCGCCAAATATAGCGGAATTAGCTATATCTTCATCCGATACGCCGGGTCGTGGAAAAATCCCCCATTTGCGGTCTTTTTTGCCTGTAAGCATCCAGTAAAAAATGGTTACGAGGCTGGTATAATTATCATGCTTGTCTACCAATGCAATATTGCCCACCAGTTTAGCGCCCGCTTCCTTCAGCCTTATTTTTATCTTTTCCTGCGCGTTGATCCACATGTTCCTGCATCCGCTGATGGTAACCACCGGTGTATTTTTTGCCACGGCTTTAAAAGCGTCGTGCATCAGCAATGAATTGATGGGAATGCTGGGCGATAAAAACCAGGGTTGGTATCCAATAATAATAAGGTCGTAAAAAGGCTCTTTAAACGAGAAGGCTTCTAATGGTTCGGGTATACCATCCACGCTGTGCGGCATTGCTTCAAAAAATACGCGCGTAGTCCACGGAAAAGGGAATTTTTTTTCGGGGTGAATGCGTACCTGTTCCAGCGTAACACCGGGCGTATTTTGCAGGGAACTGGTAAAATGATGGAGAATCTCCTCCATTTGGCCCGACTGTGTAAAATACACCACTAAAATTTTTTTGCTCATGCGCAAGCCTGGATTAAAAATCTGTAGATTTTAGAATTTTAGATTTTTTGGTGTAGTTCAATACAGTTTGCTGGACAGGCGAAGATAAACTTTTAAAGTTTTTGCGCAGGTGTTCGTGATCTTGTTCCAGGTCTTTATAATACCCCAGAATTTTAGGCGCATTTTCCTGGATCATCAATCGTAAAAACCGGAATTCGGTATTGTTAGGGTCGGCCTGAAGCGCAGTTTCCAGCTTTTCCTTTCCCGCCTTAAATTCCTGTAATTTTTTACCGGGGCCTTTTAGCAGCCCGGCTTTTTTCATCATTAAAGCGCCTTCAAAAGCCAGTTGAACCGTTGGGTCGCCCTTGCCAACCACTGCCAGTTCCTGGTTAATGGTAGCAAGATCGGCGCTGGAAAGGGCGGCATAAAACGATTTGCGGTCGGTTTGCTGAGCAAAGCCTGCCTGCCATTGCAGCAGCATTGCCATCAATACGGTAATAAATACTGATCTTATCCTTTTCATTGAAGGGGCAAATATACCAAGAATAATGTTTTGCACTTTACATTTAAAACTGCTATAACTTTGATTATTATGATTTTGTAACCAATCTATTTGTTAACGCGGGTTTAAAAAGAGGTTCAAATATACCTGTACACCATTATCCTTTTTATGCCCGCATTATCTTTGACCTATCAAATTATATTGTTATGATGAAAAAATTATTAGGCACCGCATTTTTGATCTCTGCAATGTACGTTACGGGGTTTTCGCAAAGCGAATATAAAAATGCGATCGGAGCCAGATTAGCACCGGAGTCTTATTATGATCTTTTTGCTTTTTCGTATAAAACCTTTGTAACCGATGCAGGAGCATTGGAGTTTAATGCCGGTGGCGGAAGCCGCAGGCAGGGTTATTACCTGAATAACAATTTCAACCGGGTAAACCCTTTTAGCCTTTCCGTTTCGGCAACCTATCAGCATCACTTTAAAATTCCCGTACAAGGGTTGCAATGGTTTGTTGGCGGCGGTTTAGTGGCTTATAATTCGTTTTCCGACGAAGGTGACTACCGTGGCTTTGGCTTTGGTCTTTACCCCACCGGCGGTATAGATTGGAAAATTCCCAAAGTGCCGATCAATTTAACCGCCGACTATCGGCCAACCTTCCTCGTTACCCGTCCCGATAAGCAGGGCGACAGCTTTGAAGCCCGCAATTTTGGTATTGCTGTAAGGTATGCCATTGGAGAACGTTAATATAATTAATACCTCATTTAAAACGAACCCCGCCAATGAGCGGGGTTTTGTTTTATAACTAATGCCGCTACCGGTAGGTGTCTCACCCAAGCGGTCAACTTAAAGTTTTTATGCTTTTTCGGACGGATTGAAATCCGTCCTTACAACATGCGACCGAGCCGATGGCTCTTGTCGTTTTTTTATGCCATTGGTGAATATTCGATTCCAGCCGTCAACTTAAGGGAGACAAACGGCTATATTGCCTGCCTGCCGGCTTCTGAGAGGCAACCCGTTTGTAAAAAGCCAGCCCTTAACGCTTGTACCGTAGCCCCGCCTGACCGGACTACCCTTATACAAGGGCTTTACCCTTGGCACAGTGGAAATGCTATTGACGACGATTACAAACAAATAACACTTGCCCGTTTAGTCAGGCGAGCCTATAGTGCATAACCAGTCACTTGACCATTCATTATACAGGGAGCGAAAATTTGCACTTTCTCACCGAAGGTAAATGTGCCCCGGTACTATGAAGTAAGAAATAATTTTAATAAATTTGTTGAATATTCATAACTGGTATCGAATCAAATTCAACAAAAATGTTAACTGTGTTTTCTGAATACAATGCTATTAAGAATTCAATTTCCGAATTAATAGAGGTGAGCGGGTATAGAAATGACTACCTGGCCAGGAAGGTTGGAATAAGCCAGGCTAACTTTTCTGCAAAAAAGCAACGTGGTAGCTGGACTGATAAAGAAGTTCAAAGACTTGTGGAGTTACTTACCAGTGTAAATGAAGAAGTAGAGGATATGCTGATGCTGAAAGTTGCAAAAGCACGTGAGATCGAAACACCCATTAGCTATGAAGAATATAAAAAACAACTTGCATCTTGGAAGTAATATTCGCGCCATCCTATTTAAAAGACCTAAGGGGATTACCAAAACATGTAGTAGCCGCTGCCGATGAGGTTGCGCAAAAACTGCACAAAGCCAAAAGCCTGCAGTATAGTGGCGTAGATTATAAGAAGATGAAAGGTGAGAAGGATTATTACCGCATACGAACAGGCGACTACAGGATCATTGCAAAATACATCCGCCCGCAGGTAATAATGCTACTGATAGGAACCAGGAGCGATGTGTATAAGTGATTTTATATCTTTCACCTTTGCCCTTTCACCTCTCACCTTTTCCTATCTTTGCCGGTCATTTTTAACTTTGGCCCTGATGAGTGGAAAAGCTATACAGCAAGACATATTCGGCAGCTCAGGAATTTGTGTTCTTATTCCCACCTATAACAATGCCGCTACCATTGGGCAGGTAATTGAAGATGTAGCTCAGTTTACCCGCAACATCATCGTAGTAAATGACGGATCGACCGATGCCGCCAACCAGGTTGTCACCTCTTTTCCTTTTGTAGCCTATGTAGGTTATAACAATAATAAGGGCAAAGGCTGGGCTTTAAGAACCGGTTTTAAAAAAGCGGTTGAACTGGGGTACAGGTATGCCATCACCATCGATTCGGACGGGCAGCATTTTGCCAAAGACCTCCCCGTTTTCCTGGAAAAAATAAAGGAACATCCCGATTCTATTATTATAGGCGCCCGCAATATGAACCAGGCTTCGGTGCCCGGCAAAAGCAGCTTCGGCAATAAGTTCTCCAATTTCTGGTTTAAGCTCGAAACCGGTATCGATGCGCCCGATACACAGTCCGGTTACCGACTGTACCCGGTGGCAGCATTAAAAAATATGCGATTCATTACCCGCAAATACGAATTTGAAATTGAGGTGCTGGTAAGGGCTGCATGGAAGGGAATTAAAATATTGTCTGTGCCCGTATCTGTATATTATGCGCCGAAGGAAGAAAGAATATCGCATTTCCGCCCGTTTAAAGATTTTACACGAATCAGCATCCTCAATACTTTCCTGGTATTGATCACTTTCCTGTACATCAAACCCAGGAACTTTTTTCGCTCACTTTTTCAAAAAGAAAAATGGCGTTCCTTTTTTAAAGATCACCTGTTGAGCGCGCATGAACCCAATCATGTAAAAGCCCTGTCCGTTGCCTTTGGTGTGTTTATGGGCATTGTGCCCATATGGGGTTTTCAGTTGGTTACCGCCATTTTCCTTTCCTTTTTATTAAAGCTCAACAAAGCCATTGTTATCATAGCAGCCAACATCAGCATACCACCTATGGTGCCGCTCATCATTTACACCAGTTACAAAACCGGCGCCATATGGATGCAAAATGGCGGTGGCGACCTGTTGTTTAGCGATGAACTTACTTTTGAAAGCGTACGAAATAATTTTCAGCAGTACCTGTATGGCAGCATTACGCTGGCTGTGTTGGCCGCACTTGCAGGTGGACTGATAACCTGGTTGTTGCTGCTGCTGTTCCGGAAAAATGTAAAAACCGCAGTTAACTAAAAAGCATGGCGCGATTCTTTTCCGGCATATATTATTTTTTCAGGGGAAAAAGGTGGCTATTGTTTGCCATGTTTTTCCTGTGCTTGGCGCTTACTGCTTTTTTTGCGTCAAGGCTTACGTTTGAGGAAGATATTTCCAAAATACTTCCCAAAGATGCCAGCGTGGCAAAGCTCAATGAAGTGTTCCGGCAATCGAAGTTCATGGACAAGCTGGTAGTTATGGTATCGTTGAAAGATTCAACCGCCACTGAGCCAGACAGCCTGGTAAATTTTGCCGATGAATTTACGAACGATATTGAACAAACGCTCACCCCTTATATCAAGGAGCTTCATTACCGGGTGAGCGACGACATGACGCTGACCATGCTCAACATGGTGCAGGAACACTTGCCTATTTATCTTACCCCACAGGATTATTCCACCATTGATAGTTTGATTGCACCGGCAGCAGTAAAAGCTACCCTGCAGCAAAACCTGCAAACACTCAGTTCGCCCGCAGGTTTTGGTTTAAAGGATTTTATCAGCAACGATCCGGTAGGCATTTCGTTCATTGCCTTAAAAAAATTGCAGCAGTTGCAATACGACGAAAATTTTGAGTTGTACGATAACTGTGTGATGACCCGCGATCAAAAAACACTGATCTTTTTTATTACACCTGCTTATCCGCCCGATAACACAGGCAAAAACGAGTTGTTCCTCAAAGGACTCGACAGTGTTATTTCCCGTGCAACAACTGTCCATCCCCACATAGATGCCGGCTATTTTGGCGCTACTGCCGTATCTGCCGGCAACGCAGCGCAACTGGGTAAAGATACCTTGTTCACACAAGGCATTACCGTTGTGTTCCTGGTGGTTTTTATTGGATTGTATTTCAGGCGGGTGACAGCACCGCTGCTGATTATGATACCGGTTGTATTTGGGGCGCTGTTTTCGCTAACGGTCATTTATTTTTTAAAAGGAAGCATATCGGTAATAGCTGTAGGCACCGGCTCGGTTATTCTTGGCATAGCTGTTAATTACTCCCTGCATGTATTCAACCATTACCGGCATACACACAGCATTGAAAAAGTAATCGACGATCTCGCTTTTCCGCTTACGTTAGGAGGTATAACTACCATTGGCGGTTTTTTCTGTCTCAACTTTGCAGCTTCGGATATGCTGAAAGACCTGGGCACGTTTGCAGGTTTCAGTTTAATAGGCGCTTCGTTGTGTTCGCTGATCTTTTTACCGCATTTAATAAAACCTGCTAAAGCAGCAACATCAAATACCGGAGAGCAGCACACCTGGCTCGACCGGATTGCTTCTTTAAAACCCGAGCACAACAAATACCTTATTGCTGCAATTGTTTTTATTACTGCGGGGCTGCTATACTATGCGGGCAAAGTAGGTTTTGAAACGGATATGAACAACATGAGCTATATGTCCGAAAAGCTCAAACAGTCAGAAGCGCGGTTGAACAAGATCAACGAAGCTGCGCTGCAATCGATATATATAGTAACAGAAGGCGAGAACCTGGATGCGGCTTTGGTGAACAATGAAAAGCTCACCAGGCAAATTGAAACGCTTAAAGAACAAGGTATTGTAAACCGCTATTCGGGCGTATCGGTATTACTGCTTTCTGAGTCGCTGCAAAAAGAAAGGATACAACAATGGCAACGGTACTGGACACCCGAAAAAAAGCAATTACTGTTAACTACGCTGAATGCTGAAGGCAGACTGCTGGGATACAGCACCAAAGCTTTTGACCGTTTTACAGCAGTGCTCAATAAACCTTATGGAACTGTTGATACAGCAGCAATGGCCGACATCAGGAAGACCTTCCTGGATGATTACGTGAACGAGCAGCCGAACAAAGCATCGGTGGTATCATTGCTGAAAGTGTCGCCCCAAAACAAAGCCGCGATCTACGAACAATTTAAGGATGCACCTCAAACAACGGTGCTCGACCGACAATACCTTACGCGCAAACTGGTAGCCCTTATTAATGTTGATTTTTCAAACATTGCGCTCATCACTTCTTTGTTTGTATTTGCCATACTGTTGATCACTTATGGGCGGATTGAATTAGCGCTCATGGCTTTTTTGCCCATGCTCATCAGTTGGATATGGATACTGGGCATTATGGGTTTGCTGGGCATTCAATTCAATATCATCAACATCATTGTATCTACCCTTATTTTTGGTTTGGGCGACGATTACAGCATCTTCATTATGGATGGGTTGCTGCAGGAATACAAAACCGGCAAAAAAAATCTTTCTTCCTTCAAGTCCTCCATCCTGTTATCTGCCGTTACAACCGTTGCAGGTCTGGGCGTGCTCATCTTTGCCAAACATCCGGCGCTGCAATCAATAGCCGCCATCTCTGTCATCGGAATTTTATGCGTTGTAGTGATCTCACAGGTTTGCATTCCCTTTTTGTTTGCACTGCTTATCAAAAACAGGACTTCAAAAAAACTATTTCCGTGGACATTTTGGGGATGGCTGAGATCGATGTTTGCCAATGTTTGGTTTATCCTCGGCAGCATGGTATTGGTGGTAATGGGCGTGGTATTCATAAAGCTCAATCCTTTCAACAAAGAAAAAGGCAAGTACCTGTTTCATGTGCTGGTGTCTAAATTTTCATGGTCGCTCATTTATATAATGGGCAATGTTAAAAAAGAGATCATCAATCCGCATGGCGAAAACTTTTCAAAGCCTGCCATTATTATAGCCAATCATCAGTCGGGGCTCGACAATTTCTTGATGATGATGCTGTATCCCAAACTGATTTTGTTTACCAACGACCGGGTAAGGAATGCGCCGATTTCGGGCTTTGTGGTAAAAATGGCTGATTATTACTCTGCATCCGGCGGCGTTGAGAACACCCTTGAATTGCTGGAAGAAAAAATAAAGCGAGGTTACTCGATTGTTATCTTTCCCGAAGGTACCCGTTCTGCCGACGGCGAAATGAAACGCTTTCACAAAGGAGCATTTTATTTAGCAGAAAAGTTGCAGGTAGATATTTTACCTATCATCATTCACGGTAGCGGCTATACGATGACGAAACATGATATGCTGGTAAAGAATGGCAGCATCACACTTAAAATATTACCGAGAATATCGCCATCAAACGAAACTTACGGCGCCGGCTATGCGGAACGCGCTAAAATGATCGGGAAGTATTTCAGGGCAGCCTATGGCGAACTGCGCAATACCTTACAGCAGCCTGCCTGGTATAAGGAACAATTGTTTTACAATTATATATACAAAGGACCTGTGCTGGAGTGGTATATGCGCATTAAAGTAAGGCTGGAAAAAAATTACGAGCCTTTTCATCAACTGTTGCCACAACAGGGAAAGATGCTCGACATTGGCTGCGGCTACGGGTTTATGTCGTACATGCTGCATTTTGCAGCACAGGCAAGAGACATTACAGGAATAGATTACGACGAGGAAAAAACAACCGTTGCCAATCATTGTTTCAGCAAAGACGAGTACATTCGGTTTAAGCATGCTGATGCAACGAATTATGTTTTTGAAAAATACGATGCCATCATTGCTGCCGATATGCTGCATTATCTGTCCGAAGAAAAACAGCAGCAGGTGATCGCACAGTGCATTGGCGCGTTGAACCCCGGCGGCGTATTGATCATTCGCGATGGCAATAAGGAACTGGAAGAAAGGCACAAGGGTACGAGGTTGACGGAATTCTTTTCTACCCGTTTCTTCGGCTTTAATAAAGTTACGGACGAGGGACTCACTTTTTTATCGGGCAACACTATACGGCGGTTGGCAAAGGAATATGCATTGGATTGCCGCGAAATAGATGATACAAAGTACACCTCTAATATTATTTTTGTTTTAAGCAAAAGCCAACAAGCAGATGAAGCAATATGATGTAGTGATCATAGGAAGTGGTATCGGGGGACTGATATGCGGCAACCTGCTGGCAAAGGAGGGGATGCATGTATGCGTGCTGGAAAAGAACAAACAGATAGGCGGAAGTCTTCAAACGTTTTCGAGGGAAAAAACCATTTTTGACTCAGGCGTTCATTATGTAGGTGGACTGGCCGAAGGGCAAAATCTTTACCAGGTGTTTAAGTACCTGGGCTTGATGGACAAACTGAAATTGCAGCGCATGGACGAAAATGGTTTCGACAGGATTATTATAGACGACGATGAGCAGGAATACAGGCTGGCACAGGGCTATGAAAATTTTATACGCCAACTCGTTGCTTTTTTCCCCGACGAAGAGGTGGCCATACGCGAGTATTGCAGGTGGGTAAAAGAGGTGTGTGATAAATTTCCTTTGTACAATCTGCGCACGAACGGCTTATACGAGGAGAAGGCGGAAGTGTTGCAGATAGATACAAAAACATTGATTGAATCGCTTACCGACAATAAAAAATTACAGGCGGTGCTGGTAGGCAACAATGCCTTGTATGTGGGCATACCGTATGAAACACCTTTTTATGTGCATGCATTGATAGTGAACAGCTATATTGAGAGCGCCTGGAAATGTGTAGATGGCGGATCACAGATTGGCAAGCTGCTTGCCCGCAACATAAGAGAAGCAGGTGGAGAAGTGATAAGGCATTGCGAGGTGGTAAAGCTGCAGGTGGAAGACGGACGGGTAGCTTATGCCGAAGCGGCTAACGGCGACCGTTATTATGGCAAAGATTTTATTTCGAACATTCACCCCGCCAAAACACTGGAAATTACCGAAACCGAATTGATCCGGAAAGCCTATCGCCACAGGCTGGGCAGCCTGGAGCATACCATTTCTTCTTTTTTGGTGCATATAGTGCTGAAGCCAAACTGTTTTCCTTATTTCAAACACAACTATTATTACCATAAAGAAGGCGAAATATGGAACCTGGCTGATTATACCGAAGACAATTGGCCGCTGGGTTATGCATTGTTTGTTCCTCCTTCATCAAAAACAAAAGAATATGCAGACGCGATGACCATTTTTACTTATATGCGTTATGAGGAAGTAGCGCCCTGGGCGCATACTTTTAATACCGTTTCCGCAGAAGAAGACAGGGGCGCATCGTATGCGGCATTTAAAAAATACAAGGCAGCAATATTGTTAGACCTGGTGGAAGAAAGATTCCCGGGATTGAAAAACTGTATTCAGTCGTATACAACTTCTACACCATTGTCGTATCGCGATTATATAGGCAATTACGACGGTTCGTTGTATGGCATTGCAAAAGATTATAAAGATCCTTTGAAAACATTTATTTCCCCCCGTACTAAAATCCCCAACCTTTACCTTACAGGTCAAAACATCAACATACATGGCGTATTAGGCTCTGCCATCAGCGGATTGTTAACCTGTATAACATTATTGGGCAACGAAAATATTGTTGAAAAAATTAAAGATGCGTAAACTGAAGGCGATAGGAAAGTGGCTGCTGTACATACTGGGTGGAATACTCGTATTGCTTTTGTGCGGCTTCATGTACCTGGTATATGTAAGCAAAGTTGATCCGCCGGCTGTTGCCAATAACGCTGTTACTACGGTACAACGCACCGACCACGGCAATGGTTTTTATACCTACAGTAACAACTGGTTTCGCAAAAGCAAAACGGGTTTATATGAGTTGTATGTGGAAGGAGATGCGTTTGAGCGTGGTGTTATCAATGGCAAACTGAGTAAAGAGCTGGTGGTGGCGCAGGAGGATTATTTTAATGCCCAGATCAGCAAAATGATTCCTTCGCGGTCTTACCTGCATTTTCTGAAATACGTGATTAGCTGGTTCAACCGCAACCTCGACAAAAATGTAACAGAAGAATACAAGAAGGAAATTTACGGTATATCATTATCCGCTTCCGATCAATACGATTATATCGGCTCCAATTACCAGCGCATACTCAATTACCACGCGGCTCACGATATAGGACATGCGCTGCAGAATATGGCATTGGTGGGTTGCACTTCCTTTGGTACCTGGGGCGCAGCATCGGAAGACAGCACTTTGATTATTGGAAGAAATTTTGACTTTTATGTGGGCGACGATTTTGCTAAAAATAAAATTGTGCTGTTCGAAAATCCAACACAGGGGTATAAGTTCATGAGCATTACCTGGGGCGGTTTTATAGGCGTGGTATCGGGAATGAACGAAAAGGGATTAACCGTTACCATCAATGCAGCCAAAAGTGGTATTCCTGCGGGATCAGCTACGCCCGTGTCGCTGGTAGCAAGAGAGATATTGCAGTATGCTTCCAACATCAAAGAAGCCACTGATATAGCACGTAAAAGAACCATGTTTGTTTCCGAATCGTTTTTGGTGGGCAGCGCGGCAGATAATAAAGCAGTGATCATTGAAAAAACACCCGATACCCTTGATGTATACGATCCGCATGCGGACAAAATATTGTGTGCCAATCATTTTCAAAGCAACGCGTTGGCAGGATCGGAGCCTAATACAGAGCAGCTTAAAATGAGCGCTTCGCCTTACCGCTATAAACGATTGCAGGAACTGGTGCAGGAAAAGGGGAAGAATACGGTGCAAAAAACCGCTGAAATTTTGCGCGACCGAAGGGGATTGAATGATGCGGATATAGGACTGGGAAATGAAAAGGCATTGAACCAGTTGATAGCGCATCATGCCATAATATTTGAACCTGAAAAATTGTTGGTATGGGTGTCTGCATCTCCGTATCAGTTGGGAGAATTTGTGGCCTACGACCTGAAAAAAATATTTTCCATGCAGGGAATGCAAACCGATGCTGAAGTAAGAGACAGCGCGCTTTCTTTACCTGCCGACACATTCCTGTTGTCGCAACAATACAGGGATTTTGAAAAGTACCGTTACTACAAAATGGAAATAGCGGAGGGAATAGAAATAAATGTAGACAGTCTTATCAGCAGCAACCCGCAGTTATATCATACCTATGTGCTGGCGGGTAATTATTATTTTGCACGCAAACAATACAAAGAATCCATTCCCTATTACCAAAAAGCATTAACCAAAGAAGTAGCTACCGAAACCGAAAGAGCGCACATCAAAAAACAAATAGAGGCAGCACAAAAGCAATTGCAATGATCAAAGGAACAGGTATAGACATTGCTGAACCGGAAAGAATAGCCCGCGCCATTGAAAAGGAGCGTGGTTTCAGGGAGCTGGTGTTTTCGCAAACCGAAATAGCGTATTGCGAATCTAAAACAAATAAATACCAGCATTACGCTGCCAGGTTTGCCGCCAAAGAGGCTTTTTTTAAAGCCCTTGGCACAGGTTGGAAAAACGATACTGCGTTCAACGAAGTGGAAATTTTTAATGATGTGGAAGGAAAGCCCGGCATCAGGCTGTTGGGAGAAACAGCCGCCACGCTGTCGCATTTGCATTCATCTGTCATCTTTGTTTCTTTATCTCACGTTTCCCATTTAGCCACTGCTATTGTAATTATTGAAGGGTAAGGCTGGTTGTTTTTGAAGTCGTAACAACAAGCTAAGTCTTATAGTGGGGCGTGAGACACGTCCCACGGCGAGCGAAGAATAAAGCTGGCTGTTTATAACCCAAACCAGTCAGGAAGATTTACAACTTTCCCGATGGGAAAGTCGGTCGGCCCGCCTGAAGGGTATTGGGCGCAGCCGGCGGTCTGACCGATCAGAAGAAAACAGGAATGAAAGTTTTGGATATGTGAGCCGCAGTTTCGCAGATAGATTTGTTTAGCTTCATTTCAAACGGCCAGAGCCATTGACTTGCTGCCATTTTGTAAGGATGGATTTTAATCCATCCATGTCCCATAGGCACCTACACCCGCTCTCCAGACTTATCAATTCCATCCATCAGACCGCCTTTCAGGCGGGCCGATGGTAAAGCGGTCGGCCCGCCTGAAAGGGTATTGGGTGCAGCCGGCGGTCTGACCGATCAGAAGAAAACAGGAACGAAAGTTTAGGATACGTAAGCCGCAGTTTCGCAGACTGATTTGTTTAGCTTCATTACAAACAGCCAGAGTCATTGGCTCGATGACAGGATGGATTTTAATCCATCTACGTCCCATAGGCACCTACACCCGCTCTCCAGACTTATTAATGCCGTCCATCAGACCGCCTTTCAGGCGGGCCGATGGTAAAGCGGTCGGCCCGCCTGAAGGGGTATTGGGCGCAGCCGGCGGTCTGACCGATAAGAAGAAAACAGGAATGAAAGTTTTGGATATGTGAGCCGCAGTTTCGCAGACTGATTTGTTTAGCTTCATTACAAACAGCCAGAGTCATTGGCTCGATAACAGGATGGATTTTAATCCATCCACATCCGCTTTCCACAGAATGCTTTTTGCTTTATATATTGCGGGTACTATAAAAGCGATCGTATGCTTCACATTCTCTATATCATTGCCATTACTGCCGAGGCAATGACGGCGGCACTATCTGCCGGCAGGCGTAATATGGATTGGGTAGGAGTGTTTATCATAGCGTGGGTAACCGCTCTGGGCGGTGGCACTATCAGGAATATTTTGTTGGGTCACTACCCCATGTCGTGGGTTGAACATCCGGAATATTTATTAATAACTGCAGGCGGCGCCGTGCTTGCGGGTATCATCGCCCGGTTTATGAACCGGTTGAAAACATTGTTCTTATACCTCGATGCAATTGGGCTGGTTGTATTTACAATTATCGGGTGCCAGTTGGCAGAAAGTCTTCATCTTCCAACAATCATAATATTATTAAGCGGCGTTATAACCGGTTGCGCCGGCGGTGTGTTGCGAGATGTGCTTTGTAACGATATTCCCCTGTTGTTTCGCAAAGAGGTATATGCCAGTGCATCCATTGTTACAGGCGGCATATACCTGCTTACGCAATACTGGGGTGGCAGTATGGAATGGGCGGTGATCATTGCCTGCGTTTTTGGTCTGGTATTGAGGCTCTTGTCCATTCACTATGAATGGCAGATGCCAAAATTTGTGTATCACGACGATTTCGATTAGCAAAGCATGGTCTCAGGGATTTCGGTTTTTGGGGAGTGTTGAGCATTCTTGAATAACAAAAATGTTCACTGCGGTCGGTCAAACCGCCCGGCTGCCCGCATAGCCACGCTTCGCGGCGGGCCGACCGGTTTTACCATCGGCAAGCCCAAAGGGCGGTCTGATGGATGATGTAGAAGTAGCCAACCGGATTTTAATCCCTCCGCCACACTGGTTATCTTTGAAGCGTTAATACATCATATCATGAAAGAAGTAGTAATTGTATCTGCTGTGCGCACACCCATCGGCAGTTTTGGCGGCGCATTAAAAAGTCTGTCGGCAACGCAATTGGGTGCTGCGGCAATAAAAGCTGCTGTTGCTAAAAGCGGCATTGCGCCGGCGTTGGTGCAGGAAGTGCTGATGGGCTGCGTAATACAGGCAAATCTTGGACAGGCGCCTGCCAGGCAGGCTGCAAAATTTGCAGGGTTGCCTAACGAAGTAATTTGTACCACGGTAAACAAAGTATGCGCAAGTGGTATGAAGGCTGTAGCCCAGGCTGCGCAAAGCATTATGCTGGGAGATGCTGATATTATTGTTGCCGGTGGTATGGAAAGCATGAGCAATATTCCTTTTTATACCGAAAATATGCGGTGGGGGAACAAATATGGCAATACGTTGCTGATTGATGGTTTGGTGAGAGATGGCTTGACCGATGTATACGACGGAAAAGCCATGGGATTTGCTGCTGAATTATGCGCAAAAGACTGCGGCATTACCCGCCAGGAACAGGATGCTTTTGCTATTGAAAGTTATAAACGTTCGCAGGCTGCCTGGGAAAAAGGCTTGTTTGCCGATGAAGTAATCGCTGTAGAAATTCCGCAAAAGAAAGGAGACGCTGTATTGGTTACAAAGGATGAAGAGCCTTTTAATGTAAAGTTTGATAAGATAGCATCGTTAAATCCCGCATTTGAAAAGAACGGAACAGTAACGGCTGCCAATGCTTCTACGCTCAACGACGGGGCAGCCGCGCTGGTAATCATGAGCCAGGCAAAAGCAACGGAGCTGGGGTTGAAACCTATTGCCCGGATTGTTTCTTATGCCGATGCTGAACAGGCGCCTGAATGGTTTACTACCACGCCGGCACTGGCTGTTCCCAAAGCGGTGGCAAAGGCAGGGCTTGCCATGACGGATATTGACTTTTGGGAAGTGAACGAAGCTTTTAGCGTGGTGGGAATTGAAAACAGCAGGCGAATGAAACTGAACCCTGCTGCTGTAAACGTGCATGGAGGAGCAGTGGCTTTAGGTCATCCGCTGGGCGCCAGCGGAGCGCGTATATTGGTTACGCTTGTGCATGTGTTGAAAGCAAATAAGGCAAGGTTTGGCGCAGCGGGTATATGCAATGGTGGAGGCGGAGCCAGCGCTATGGTGATTGAAAATGTAATAAAGTGAAAGGTAAGAGGTGTAGGGTAGAAGGGAGGAGGTTTAGCATTTGGTGTTTATTGTTTGTGCCTTGACTGAAAGAGATCGCATATAACAATAAAAGATCGGGCTAAATGCACGGCTTGTTTCCGGTGTTAAGCTTTAGGTGTAATTGGTCTGCTTTTTTCCTGCAAATTGGTAAGAGAAAAAAGCAACAGAAAATGAATAATTTTTTCCATGGTTTTTAAGGGATGTGAAAACTGCATATTGAAATATGCCTGATCATTTTCTGTTGCAATGTAAGGTCAATGTTTTACGGACGGTAAGTGGTAAAGCACTGTTATCTTCTAAAGGGTTAGGATTCGATGGTGTTTTGTTGTTGGTTGCGTTGGTTTTCTATAGGTATCGGTTTACAGGTTTTTCAGGGATTCGGTTTCAAAAACGGGCTTCAAAGGTTAAGGTTTTGGATCGGGATATATTGGATTATTGATGCAAAGAAACGTTGATAAAATGTTTAAAAAAATAGGAGATTATACTTTTGCGGTGTAAATAAAGCTCAGGAAATAATGTAAGAAGAATGCTACACGCTAGTAAGTTTACTATAAAAGAGTTGTTGAATAAAGGAGGGCATTGAATGTGGAATTTCTAAATTGTTGTATACCGCCTTGATTGATGGCGTATTGGGTAGATAAAGGGAGGCAGTATTTTTACTAACTGCTGGTAAAACTACGCTCCGGAGTATTCCCGGTTTTGCATGTGAAGTGGCATAGTTACGGTAATAGTAGTGCCTTGCCGGGGAGAACTTTTAATATCATATTTTCCCCCTAACATTCTTGTACGTTCCTTCATGCTGATCAATCCGAAGGTTCTTTTACTCAAAGTATCTTGTTTAAAGCCAATTCCATCGTCTTTGATTGAAAGTATCAGTACCGTTGCCTGTTGCTGCAGGGTTAGCCAGATATTTTTGGCATTTGCATGGCGTGCTACATTGGTAAGCGATTCCTGCACTATCCTGAACAAATTTATTTTAGCTATATCTCCCAGCGGCGGGTCAATATTCAATCCCGATAAATAGGTTCGTATTCCCCATTTTTTTTTTAACTCCATCAATTGCCATTCTATTGCAGCTACCACGCCCATATCGTCCAGTATGCTGGGCCGCAGCTCTGCAGATATTCTCCGTACAGATGTGATCGTTCCATTGATCGTCTCCATCAGTTCCGTTACAGTAGCTTTTAATGACTCATCAGCAATATCCAGTTTTTTAAAGAGCCAGGATATCTGCATTTTAATAACGCTCAACTGCTGACCTAATTCGTCGTGTACTTCCCTGGCAATATGCGCTCTTTCCTTTTCCCTGGTATTATGCAGATGTCCTGATAGAAGGCGCAACTCTTCAGCAAGGCAGTTGTTCTGTGAAAATTTTTTCTGCCATTGCAGCTTTTCTTCGTTCAGTATCATCATTTCAGTAACGTCTTCGGCCTTGCCTATAACCCAGGATATTTTGTTTTCGTTGTTAAATACCGGAACGAACAAGGTGCGCCAGAATCTTTTTTCAAACGTTCCATCGCTTCGGGCAATATCATACCTCATAATGCCCGCTGTGCAGGGTTCGCCCGATTCAATGGTTCGGTTAACAGAGGCCCTGATAAGTTCAACGCTGCCGGAGGCATGGGAAGGATTGTCGGGAAACACCTCGCCTAGTTTTTTTCCTATGATGGCCTTGGGGTCAATATCAACCGCTTTCAGATAGGCGTTGTTAAAAGCCACTACTGTAAGGTCTGGCTTAAAAACAACATACGCGTCGGGTGTTGTTTCAAATAGCGTTTTAAAATCGCTGTTAGTTAGCAAATGCATACTTCATACGTTATACCGAGGTGTATTTTTTGGCCGCAGCCATGCTGTCAAAAATAAGCATTTAGCGGTACATATAATTTACGTTGTGTTAACAACAATTGCATGTTTAAACATCGTACATCGCCTGCCTGAAATATTTACAGCTATGCGGCTGCTTCGGCAACGGCTGCGCTTTTTCTTTCAACCATGCGCTTAACCCTGAACAAGAGGAATATGCTGATCAACGAAATGATTACCACTACATAGCCTACGAGGTTGTAATGTTCGAGCGGGCTCATTTTATCTTTTTGAATGACTATGGTACCTGCTGCGGCTGCGGCTATTCCGCCTGCAATTTGCTGAAGGGAGGAATTGATGCTCATAAAAGCACCACGGTCGGGCATATCGGGAACAGCGCTTGTTAATGCAGTGGATGGAACCATTCGGCTCATTATTCCCATCATCATTAAAATATTGATGATGATAACCAGCCACAGCGGTGTTACCGAAAGGTTGGTGTAAAAAATTACAATGATCATCATCCATACCGAAGCAATGGTAAAGAGTGTAAACTTGTCTATCTGGTCGCTCAGCTTGCCTATCAGCGGCATTATAACTAGCGAGCTAAGGCCCGCAATCATAAACAACATAGGAAGATCGTCCTGTGTAATTTTGAGGTTGTTTATGGCAAAGGCAGTTCCAAACGGCATCATCATAAATCCACCTATCGATAAAAGAGCCGTAGCAGTAAAGCCTATGCGGTAATCTTTACGGTAAATAGTATGGAGCAAATGTTTAACCGGCGACTGTGTACGTGTAACAGCCAAGTGTTTGTTTACCGGCTGCAAATACCAGAAAATAATCAACGCTACAACAATGGCGAGCCCTGCCACCATTAAAAAGGGCGCTTCCCAACCCCAATGGTTGGCCAATGCCAAACCAATGGGCACGCCTAATACCTGGCTGGCTCCAAACCCCATCTGCACAAATCCCATTACCCTGCCTCTTTGCTCCAGCGCAAAAATATCTGTAATAATAGCCATGGATATGGAACCAATAACGCCACCAAACAAGCCGGTGATAATACGCGCTATAATAAGTGCCTCGTACGAATGAGCCAGTCCGCAAAAAATGGTGCCTATAATAAAACCGGAATAAAAGAACAGCAACAGCTTTTTACGGTCGAACCTGTCGGCAAAGCCTGCCGTAAGCAATCCCGAAGCGCCGGCGCTAAAGGCATAGGCCGACACTGCCCATCCAAACTTAGAGGGCGAAAGGTTCAACGATTTCATCATAAGATCGCCTAAGGGCGACATAACCATAAAATCGAGTATAACTGTGAACTGTGTAATAGCGAGAACAAAAATTACAAATTTCATGTAGCCTGTAAAAGGCGGTATTACGATTGGCTGACTCTGTTTCATTTTTTCAAATTAATTCGGTGCATTCATAGCCATGCGTATTGATCAGTTCAATGATTTGTTCATGTTGCAAGGAAGGAGAAACAATTCTTAAAACACAGTCCACATCGTGCAGGTCAACATTCCATTGTTGAATGTATTGATGGTTGTTCAATGAGCTTTTGATGCGATTTACATCTTCGGCAGACCTGATATTGGTTTTGAAGATGAGTATGTTTTGAAAGGTTTCCATAGCGACGCTTCAGTTTTTGAGTGCTTTTATTACAAGGTTAAATGTTTGCCATACTATTTTATCGGTTGCTTTGAATGGCTTACCGCCTACCGTTCTGCCTTCGTTGTGAAAGCGAACAAGCGAATACAACGGGGCAAATGCAACAGACCAGAAAACACCGAGCGGCATTTCATTAATTTCGTTGCGTTGCACTGCATTTTTGCAAAACCTTCCCATGCGTGAAGCAAATTCATCCATCAAAAATTCAAATACCTGGTGCTGGTAAGTGGAACTTCTGAGTTGCTCAAAAAACAATGCTGAACCTGGATTTTTAGTAAGGTAAGCAAACCTGTTTTTCCATTGCACTTTCAAACCTTCTTCAAACGATGCGTCGGGATCAAAATCTTTAAAAGTGGCTTCGATAAGCGTTTTTGCTTCCTCCTGCGCAATCTTTATAATAAGATCGTCTTTGTGTTTGTAATAAATGTAAAGTGTGGCAACAGAAATTTTACATTGCCTTGCCAGCTTGTTCATGCTAAAACCCTCAAAGCCATCGCTCGTTAACAGCTCAATGGCTTTTTGCTTAACCAGTTTTTCTTTATGAACATCCCTGATGCGCAACGTGAATTTTCGTTCAAAAATAAGCGAATATTCATTTATTATAATTAATTTTTGACGGGCAAGGCAAAACTTGCGACTGGTGATCAAAAAGAGCGGTAGGTGCGCACTAATTGTCAGAACCGGTATTTAGTCGTTTATAACCGGATATAACCGTTTATAAACGTTTACACACGGTTAAATCTGTGGCTGCCCGCAGGTGTGATTCGTTCGTGCTCGCACGGTAGTGAGCTGGAAAGCTGGGCGAAAATCTGAACTTTTTTTACCGGGAATAATACAGCATTCTGTTTTACCGGATTGCAGTAAAACTGTAACTTTAAAGAGTTCCTGATAAAACATCTAAAGTCAACCTATGAGATCGTCTATATCTTTGGTGTTGCATTGCCTATATTGCGAAAAGCTGATAAAAGGCCGCATGGGTAAAAAGTTTTGTGACGACTGGTGCAGAAATGCCTATCATAACAAACTGAATAGTGAATTCACTTCTCCGTTGATCCGCACTATCAACAGCATACTTAAACGAAATCGAAAAATACTTGGGTTGTTACTGCCGGCCGGTAAGGAAACTGCCCATGCTTCGAAAAAAAAGCTGCAGGACATGGGCTTTAACTTTGGATATTTTACTCACCAGGTGATCACTAAAAAAGGGCAAACCTATGTTTTTTGCTACGAGTATGGTTATCTGCTTTTAGAAAGCGACTTTTACCTTATTGTGGCGCGCAACAAAAAACGCGATCTTGAGGCAGGGTAAAAAAATGAGGTTATACGTATAAAAATTATATCTTTGTAGTATAAAAGATGCTAACAATGGATGCTAAAATAACATTAAGCTTTAATGCTCAAATTATCAGCCGGGCAAAGCAGTATGCCGAAGAGCAGGGCATAAGCCTGAGCAGGCTCACCGAAATTTTATTAGGCAGGCTTACATCGGGTGGGTATAAGTCCATCGAAGATTTTCCCGTAGAAGATTGGGTAAGCATGGTTTCGGAGGGCGAGGCTGCTTATATTACCAAGCCTAAAACAAGCAAGCAGCTTAAAAACGAATTCAACAACACCCGGAAAAAACGCCAATGACCCTCTTCCTTGATGCAAACATACTGGTGTCGGTTCTCAACAAGGAATATCCTCTTTTTACTTATACGGCGCGTATTATGAGTTTGGCCGGCAAGCGGCCCTATGTACTTAAAACCTCTACCGTATGTCTGGCCATTGCCTATTATTTTGCCGAAAAAAAACAAGGCGCTGCTGCTGCAAAAAGTAAAATAGCACTTTTAATGCAATACATCGATATCACAGACTCCGGCGAAAAAGAAGCCATGCAATCCATTGCCAATAAAAAAGCAAACGACTTTGAGGATGCTTTGCAATACTACAGTGCTGTGAACGCCCGGTGCACCTGTTTATTAACAGACAACGTGGAAGATTTTTATTTTTCGGACATAGAAGTGCTGGAACCGGAAGTGTTTTTTAATAAATATTTTCTTCGCAGAAAATAGCTGTAAACAGTTGCATTTTCATTCTCTTCAATGATGTTTCTCCGCTACTTTTGAATGGTTTACCTCAATTATTTTGTAGTTTCTCGGGTAAAAAGCTATTTACAGTCATGAAATCCAAAAAAGGGCAGTTGGTTATACACGTAGTAAGTTGTGCCATTTTTTTGACGCTGCCTTTCTTTTTTTCGCCCGACGGTCCCAACAGGTTGGATGCATTTTTGCGCAACCCGGAATCGGCCAGGGAAATGCTTCGTTACTTTTTACTGATCCTGTTCTTCTATCTTAACTATTATGTACTTGTTCCCAGGTTGTATTCAAAAGGCAGGTATGTTGAATTTGCGCTGATCGTTGCAGTTTGTTTTATTGTTACAATGCTGTTGCCCGGTTTAATGCCTGGTATGCAGCACGAAATGCGACCGCCTCCGCAATGGCATCGCGGAGAGTTCAGAAGGCCCCCCGGTTCCAATCGCTTTTTCTTTAATGCCCGACAGCACGTATTTCTTTTCCTGGCGTCTTTTTTCTTTTCGCTTATGCTGCGCATCCGCGAAAAATTGCACCAGGCAGAAGAGGAGAAATTGCAGTCGGAACTATCGTATTTAAAAGCCCAGGTAAATCCTCATTTTTTATTCAATACGCTTAACAGCATTTACGCATTGGCCATTGCAAAGTCAGATGATACCGCTACTGCAGTGGTAAAGCTCTCCGGCATGATGCGCTATGTGCTGAGCGATGCAGTGCAGGATTTTGTGCCGCTTGAAAAGGAAATAAATTATCTGCAGGATTTTGTGGAATTGCAGGAACTAAGGTTTGGCAACAATATGCCCGTTCGGTTTAAGGTTACCGGCAACGCTGCCGGGAAGCGCATTGCACCGATGCTGCTGATAACGTTTGTTGAAAATGCTTTTAAGTATGGTGTGAATGCCGAAGATAAAATGCAGATCGATATTGATATTGTGATAGAAGAGCGTACCCTTACTATGAAAACGTACAACAAAAGAGTGAAAGTACAGCAACAAACAGAAGTGAGCAGCAGGTTGGGCATTGCCAATACAAAGAACAGGCTCAAGCTCTTGTATCCCTCCACACACGAACTTATTATTAACGAAACCGGCGAAGACTTTCGGGTTTTGCTTACCTTAACGTTGTTATGATAAAGGCCATAGCGATAGACGATGAAATTCCGGCACTCAGCATCGTACAGCATTTTTGTGAACGCACGGAATTTATCCAGTTGGAGAAAACTTTCAATCAGCCAACAGAAGCGCTTAAGCATTTACGTAAGTTTCCCGTTGATCTTGTTTTTTTAGACATTCACATGCCATCGCTCAGTGGTATAGATCTGTACAAGGCGGTGCAGCAGGATACAATGGCTATTTTTACTACCGCTTACAGCGAATATGCCGTGGAAGGCTTTAACCTCAATGCAGTAGACTACCTGCTGAAACCATTTACCTACAAAAGATTTTTGCAGGCCGCAGAAAAGGCAAAGGATTACTACAACTACCTGCGCGAAAAAGAAAAAACAAAAGAGCAATATCTTTTTGTGCGTGCCGATTACACGCTGGTTAAGATCAATATAGCCGATATACTGTATATTGAAGGGTACGACGATTATCTTAAAATTCACCTGGTAAACCAAAAGCCCGTTATTACCAGGATGACCTTAAAAAACATGCTGGAGAAATTGCCTTCGCAGCAATTTATACGCGTGCATCGTTCATACGTGGTGCCGCTTTCAAGAGTAGAAAGCCTGCGTAATAAAGTCATTACTGTAGGTGAGGTAAAGCTTCCGCTCGGCAATAGTTATGAAGAAAATTTCTTAAAATACTTTAACAAGTAAAGCAGTTCTGCCGCTACATTTTTTGCGTTTGCCGCATTTTTTTTGGGCACACAAATACTGTTGTCATATTTGTTTCAACATTCATTTTTCCACTTTAAAACACAATTATGGAAAGGAAAAGTTTTTTGAAGCAAAGCATCGCCGCATTAGGTGTGGCCTTTGTAGCTCCTTTGGCAAGCGCCTGTAAAAAAGACGATGCAACAACCGTTGATGCGGACACAGGGTCGGAAGATTGCACCGTAGCACCCACAGAAACAGAAGGTCCATTTCCCACCAAAAATCCTTCGGCCTATGAGCGGAGCGATATACGCGATGGCAGATCGGGGTATACCATGACAGCGAAAATTACCATAGGGCAGGTAAGCAAAAGCTGCGCTGCTTTGGCGGGTGCTATTGTAGACATATGGCATTGCGATGCTGAAGGTAATTACTCTGAGTATGGTGGATCGGGCATGCAATCCAATAACTATACTGCTGTGCATTTTTTACGCGGCAGGCAGGTTACCGATGCAAACGGCCTGGTAACATTTACCACCATCTTTCCCGGCTGGTACCAGGGGCGATCCACGCACATTCATGTTCATATTTACAATGCAGGTGGTACTTCGCTTAAAGTAACTCAGATCTCTTTTCCCGAAGGATCGGGCAGCGCCGTTGCCGCCGTAAATGGTTACAGTAAGGGAATGAGCGGGTATACTTACAATGCCAGCGACAATATTTTCAGCGACGACAAAAATGGTGTGGAAATGGCAACAGTTACCGGCAATATTACCGACGGATTTGAACTGAGTATTCAATTGAATGTAGCCTGATGAAAATGAGCAAGAGTTACCGCAGCATTACGTTGTGCTATCGTAAAATAATCAGCGCAACCTCGGCGCAGGGCTGGGAAAAAATGTTGTTGGAAGACACGTACAAAGAGTTTAAAATGCAGTTCCAGTTGTATAACCAGCAGCAACAATATTTTACTTTCAGTCATTTGCTACAGGCTGTACCGGGTGCACAACAATTGCATTTTCTGGTGAGCGCTGCAGCTACGGGATATGTGCAGCAACTGGGCGATAAAATGCCGGATATAAAAGACAATCTAGGGCTGTCGTTTATGAAGTTTCAGCATTTCAGGTTCGAGATCATACAATCCGACATCAGGAACATTTCTGCACATACCGTAGCGCTCAATTTTATCAGCGAGCCTTTTTTGTGGACAGATACAATAGGCAATTGTATTTTACTGGCAAAGCCTGTGTTGATAAACGAGCCGCATATTCAAATGCATATGCTGCCGTTGCAACCTTTTTTAAGCATTCATTCAATACTAAATACAGAAGCATGATACAGCAAACCGCTGCAAAAATATACCTGGCGCAGGAACGCGGCTGTAACGAGAATGCCTGCATGAGAAGTTACAGCACTTTCAACTTCGGCAATTTCAACCATGCACATAAGCAACCCTTCAGCAGTTTGTATGTTTGGAATGATGATACGCTGGCACCAGGGCAATCGATAAAAACCTGCATTGATAAAGATGGGTATATCGTTTTTATTCCTTTGGTGGGAACCATAACATACAGGCATAACCGCGAAGACAATGTGGTGATAGATGCAGGCCAGGTATATATAAGCTGTGTTCGCAGCGGAACCGTGGTGGAAGTAACAAACAGTTTAAGCGAAGCGCTCGTTAATTTTTTGCATATTAGAATTGCTGCAGGTAAAGCGGATAATTCAGAAGACACAGCCCTGCTCAAATTCGATATCGATGCAAATAAATACGATTGGGTTACAATGAGCGCTGTATATGGCAGCAAATTAGTTGATAAGCTTCCTTTTTACATTGCTATTGCAAAACTCGGTGGCAGGAGCGAAGTTGGCTATACATTGCGGAAAGAAGGTAATGCTGTTTTTGCTTTTTCGGTTGAAGGCGCTTTCGAAGTGCAGAACCGCCTGCTGCACCAAAGAGACGGGCTGGCATTGTGGGATACCCCCGGCGTTGAGCTGGAAGCATTGAGCAATGATGCCATTATTATTTTGTTTGAAGTGCCACTCACACAATCATAACAGTTGTTGCAGTTGGCTGATAAAGTCAGTTCTTTGAATCATTTCAGCACCCAGGCTTTCCAGGTGCGGCGTATATACCTGGCAATCTATCAATGCAACCGCTTCCTGGTTTAAATGTTCCACATATTTAATAAAGGCAAATTTGCTGGCGTTGCTGGCGCGGCTAAACATGCTTTCTCCAAAAAAAACTCTTCCCAGCCGTATGCCATATAAGCCGCCCACCAGTTTTTCGTTTAACCACGCTTCGGCGCTGTGCGCAAAGCCTGCTTCGTGCATTTTGCAATAGGCTCTTTCCACCTCGTCTGTTATCCAGGTACCGGTTTGGCCGGGCCTGAAGCTGTTTTTGCAGTGGCGGATAACGGCAGCAAAATCCTCGTTGATGGTAAAGCGGAAGCTGTTTTTCCGGATCAGTTGCTGCATGCTTTTGCTCACCTTCAGTTTTTCAGGAAAAAGCACAAACCGCGGATCGGGGCACCACCAAAGCGGTACATCTCCTTCGTACCACGGAAAAATTCCATTCCTGTATGCCAGCAGCAGTCTTTCCACAGAAAGGTCGCCCCCCATTGCCAGCAATCCATCTGGTTCTGCCAGGTTTACGGGAGGGAATATCAGCTCGCTTCTCAACGCAAAAACCGCCATGCCGCGAAGGTAATAAAGAGAGCAATAGCCGATATGTATAATTTGTTGCATGTGTGCCGGATGACCGTTTGCCACTTTTTTAAACAGGTTTAAAAAAAACTGCGCTTTGTGCAACGGAATATGATGTAGCATTGTCACCTTATTCGTAGATCCGGATGACAGATTATCAACAACTGGTAAGGGATTGCCTAAAAGGAAAAGTGTCCGCCCAGCAAAAGCTGTATGAGCTTTTTGCCGAGCAGATGCTGGCTATTTGCTATAGGTATACCAAATCGCTGGCAGACGCCGAGGATGTATTACAGGAAGGCTTTGTAAAAGTGTTCAAATACCTGCACCAATACCGCTCTGAGGGTGAACTGGGTGCCTGGGTACGACGCATTATGGTGAATACAGCCATCAATTATTTAAAACAAAACAGTAAGTATCAATACGATCTGTCGTTTACAGACCTCACATTGCATCCTGTTTCGGAAGACAATCCGCAGGTGCATATGCAGGCAAAAGAGCTGGCCAACCTGGTAAGGCAGTTGCCTACCGGTTATCAAACAGTTTTTAATATGCATGCGGTAGAGGGGTATACCCACGTAGAAATTGGAGAGATACTGGGTATAAATGAAGGTACTTCCCGCTCACAATATATGCGGGCAAGGAACCTGCTGATAAACTGGATTGAAAAATATTCTGTAGAATCTAAACTGGGACAATATGCCGGAAAATGACTTTGAAAAGCAGGTGCAGCAGATCTTCGGCGACATGCGGCTGAAGCCATCTGAAGCGGTATGGTCCAAAGTACAGGAACGGGTAACTCGCGAAAAGAAACGTCGGCGGATGCTCGTGTGGCTGCCGGCAGCCTTGCTGCTGCTGGGCGGTGGCATGTATTGGGCTTTGCACACTAACAGCTCCCTGCAAAAAAACAAGCATGAAGCAGCGGTTGTTGCCAATACAGGCAACAACTCCGAAGCTGCTGGCTCCAACAATGCCCACTCGCAAGCCGATGCGCCCGAAAAAAATAGCGGGAATTCACCATCACAAGCAGCACCGGGTGCTGCACTGCCAAATGAAAACAGCAAAACTAAACCCGATGAAACAGCGGTAAGCACCGGTGAGGTTGAATTACCTGCAACCACGACTGCCCAACAGCCGCTAAACAAAAGTATAGGTTCTGTATCTGCCAACAATGGTGGCAGGTTAACTGATGGTGAAGAGACTGGAAAAAAAGTTATTCCTTTAAAAAATAAGCCTGCGCAAAAAAATACGGCATCGGATGATGTAAATACCAACATTATTAACGCAGACGACCAGGAAACCGTAACCGCAAATAATACAAACGAACCGTTGTTACCCGTATTGGGAACATACCAATACGTTGATGGGTATGAAGGGTTGAAGGATATAGCTGGCGAAAAAGAGCTGAAGCACTTTGATGCGAAGAATAACAAGCCGGTTATAAAGCTCGCCAAAAGAAAATCGTGGGAATGGGGAGTAACGGGTCAGGCGGGTGTATCCATGGTTGGCAAAGGACTCTCAACCGTTTTCAAGAACGGGCTGTTTGAAAAGGCGGAAACTTTAGACTACGCGCAAAATATTTCGCTAAGTGCACCGCGTAATGACTTTTTGGGCGGACAGAGCCAGGGTAATTTGGTGGCTGCTGCGCCTGCACCCGCTTCGGCCGTTAAAATTGGTATGGCCTGGAATGCCGGGGCTTTTGGCAAGTGGCATATCCGGGAGAAGCTGGCACTTACTTTTGGGGCAGAATACAATTTATTTACTACCAACAGACAAGTGGGTAATATTGTAGACCCGCAGTACTATAGTATAAACAACAGTAACGTATCGCCCGATGCAAATGCAAGATTTACGGCTTACTATACCGGAAGCGATGGCGTAAACTATACCAACCGCTATCATTTTGTGCAGGTTCCGGTGGGCATTCAGTGGCAGCTTAATAAAGGAATTAAAGTACCTCCCATCCAGTTAGATGCAGGGCTGGTATTTGCATACCTTGTTAATACCAACGCGGTGCATTACAAGGGAGGCGTTTATTACGAAGACAAGAGCCTTTTCAATAAATTCCAGACAGGACTGTATACGGGTTTTTCAGTGAAGCTCTTTCAGCATACACAACGACCATTGTATGTGGGACCAACAGTACAATACAACCTCTCGGGCGTGGGTAAACCTTCCTCTGGAATTAAACAAAACTTCGTATACGGAGGCTTAAAAGTGCAATGGGTTTTGTTTAAGAACTGAGTTGAATAATATATTTTTTTGAAAATGACGGGCTGAATGTGCCGTCATTTTTTATTTTATTTAACAGGTTGTGCAACGGCGGCGTTATACGGTTTGTCACAGCTTAAACTTATGTATATGCCCAAAATTAGTTCAACCACCTGCCTGTTGCTGCTAACTGTATTGGTAGCTTTTCAAAGCTGCGTTAAAGACAGGTGCACGCAAACCTACAGCTATTTCAGTCCTGTATACAAAACCTCCGAAGCTGTAAGAGCCAATATCAAAAGCAATGAGCCAAAAACGCTGGAACGAACCGGGAAGCTGTATATAAGAGGCAACTACATTTTTTTGAATGAAGTAGACAAAGGAATACACGTTATAAACAACACCAATCCCGCCAATCCGATAAACGTTGCGTTCATCGATATTCCGGGTAACATGGATATGGCCGTAAAAGGCAACATGTTGTATGCCGATGCCTATACCGATTTAATGACCATTGATATTACCGATCCTCTCAAAGCAAAATTGCTAAGCGTTACAGAGAACGCTTTTCCCTACCGCCAGTATTACGGAGCATTTTATGCAGATACTTCTATGGTAATTGTAGATTGGGTAAAACGCGATACTACCATTGATATGGATTGTGGCAATGGTGGTTTCTTTGGCATTGAGCTCAATAAGAAAGAAGCCTTCATGTACAACGATGTGCTGGCATACACTAATGCGTCAGGCAGTGCGCAAAATTTCTCTTCGTCTGCAAGCGTATCGCCTTTCGGTGTAGGCGGGTCTATGGCCAGGTTTGCCATTGTAGAAAACTATTTGTACGCAGTTACGCTCAGCAACCTCAACGTTTTTTCCATTGCTGCGCCGCAAAATCCTTCTTTCAACAACACAAAGGCGATAGGAATGAACATTGAAACCATTTATCCTTTTAAAAATAAATTGTTTATAGGCTCCACCAGCGGAATGTTCATTTACGATATTTCCAACGGAGGCGATCCTGTAAAGCAGGGCAGCTTTGCACATGTTGCCAGTTGCGATCCGGTTATTGCCGACGATGCATATGCTTATGTTACACTCCGTTCAGGCAATAGCTGCAACGGCTTTACCAACCAGATGGAGGTGCTGGACATTGCCGATGTAAACAATCCTTCGCTTGTAAAAATCTACCCAATGACCAACCCCTTTGGGCTGTCGAAAGACGGGAACCTGCTTTTTATATGCGATGGAGCAGACGGTTTAAAAATTTATGATGCTGCCGATGTAAACAATATCAAGCTCATTACTACAGCAGGCGGTTTTACCGCATACGACGTAATTGCGAGGAACGGCGTAGCCCTGGTAGTAAGTACCGATGGGCTGCATCAATACAGCTATAGTAATGTAAATGATGTACAATTGCTAAGTAAAATACAGATTGCAAAATGAAAAACATTTTAATCGTTAACCTGCTGCTGCTTGCACTGAGCTACACAGCACAGGCCCAACATCCAGGTAAGGTTGTATTCCGCTCCATTCAACAAGTATCGCTTATCAACGGCAACGATGCCGTATCTGCCGGTTTGCAAACTGTAAATGGTTTTGCATTGAAGGGATGGTTTGCCGGAGCAGGGGTGGGCCTGGATTTTTATCGCTACCGTTCCGTGCCGCTGTTTATCGACCTGCGCAAAGAATTTCCCGTTAAGAAGAACAAAATATTTGTATACGCCGATGGCGGTTACAATTTTCCCTGGGTAAAGAACCAGGACGTTTACAGGGAATGGGCCAATAATAGCTTTTATAAAGAGGAATATGATTACAAAGGGCGTGCATATATAGACGCGGGATTTGGGTATTCCGTTGGGTTTAAATCCGGAAATGCATTTCTGCTCAGCGCAGGGTACTCCTACAAAGCGTTCGACGCTACCAAAACTACCACCACCAAATGGAGCATAGGAACACCGCAGGAAACAGGGCAAACTGATGTCCAGAAATTTTCGTACCGGTTCAACAGGGTAATGGTGAAAATAGGCTGGCAATTTTAAATGAAAACTGCATTGCACATGAAATACTTTTATTTATTTATCACAGTGATGTTGATAACGGCAGGCGGCTGCGAAAAAGACGCCACAGGAACGGATTGTAAAGCATTGATATCGGCACTGGCGGATGAAAATAAAGAAACGCTGGGAGAACAAATAGACGGTATGATCAATGGCTTGCATCTTGCGAACGCCGCCACAATGGAACAGCAGCAGCAAAATATGAACCTGTTCATTAAGAGGCTAAACCAATGCAATGCGGTAGAAGCGCAATTGCTTTGCCTGTGGTGTGTTGAAACCCTGCCCCCCCAAACAGAAATAACGGTGAAGTTCAACCGTAACGGAACGCAAATTACGAAAGTCATCGACCTGATCCAGACCGATAAGGGGTTTAAGTTTGCGAATGTACATGAATAGGGGGTAGGGTATAGGGTAGAAGGCGTAGGGTATGGGGTGAAAGGTGCGGGGTGTAAGGCATACGGTATAGGCAAACAACAAACCCCAAACGACAAACATCAAACTCTGACGGCTGATTGCTCTCTCTATCCCTCCAAAAATTTCAAATTCCGCTTTATACCCGAAAACTTTGCCCGCTTAAGGGGCGAATGTTTGAAGATCTTTTTAAAACTTTCTTCCGTCAATTCCTCCCAGTCGCGGGTGGTGAAATTCAGCAATTCCGGGTAAGCTGTAAAGGCAGCTTCCTGTGTGGGCTTGCTGAAACGGTTCCACGGGCAAACATCCTGGCAGGTATCGCAGCCAAACATCCAGTTGTCGAACCTGCCCTTTACATTATCCGGTATGAGCATATCCTTTAATTCTATAGTGTAGTAAGAAATGCATTTGCTGCCGTCTACCACCCGGTTGTCGCCGATGGCATTGGTAGGGCAGGCGTCTATGCATTTGGTGCAGGTGCCACAAAAATCCTTGGCCACCGGATCATCGTATGCAAGCTCCAGGTCGGTAATAAGCGTTGCTATAAAAAAGAAGGAGCCCGACTGCTTGTTGATAAGATTACCGTTTTTTCCTATCCAGCCCAACCCGCTACGTTGTGCCCAGGAGCGCTCCAATACCGGTGCGGAATCAACAAAACCCCTGCCGTTCACTTCGCCAATTTCTTCCGTTATGGTTTGCAGCAGCAGGTTCAGCTTTTTCTTTATTACCTCATGATAATCGTCGCCCAGCGCATATGCCGACACCTTAGGACCCTCGGTTGCCGGCATGGCTGCCGGGTAATAATTCAGCAGCAGGGTAATGACCGATTTCGCCCCGGGCACCAGTTTCAGGGGATTAACCCGCAGGTCGAAATAGTTTTCCATATACTTCATCGAGCCATTGTATCCTTTATTCAGCCATGCTTCCAAACGCCGGGCATCATCATCTAACGGTACCGCACGTGCGACGCCGCAATAATCAAAGCCCAATTCCGTTGCTTTATTTTTAATAAATGCGGTATGGTTAAAAATGCTCAATTAATAAAAAATAAATAGAAGATATATGGTTGATTTTATAAATAAATATAATTTGCACCCACAAACCCTAAATGTTGGTTAATCATGAAAAAGAGTCCTGGCCTTATCCTGGTGCTGCTATGCTTAGCAACAAGTCCACTTATTGCGCAAGATAAGCTGAACCTTAAATACGGAAAAATAACTCCTGCCGATTTCGATTTATCTAAACACAAGTTTGATACCAGCGTGAGTGCTGTAGTAATTGCCGATGTGGGCAGATCGGATTTTGAAGGGAACATAAAAGGATGGTTTTCGCTCTCTTTTAAAAGGCATACCCGCATCAAAATCCTGAATAAAAACGGGATGGATGCTGCTGACGTAAGCATTCCATTATTTTTCATAGGGAACGCCGAAGAGAAAGTATCTAATTTAAAAGCCAGCACCTACACACTGGAAGATGGAAAAGTGATAGAAACAGAGCTGGACAAGAAGTCTATCTTCAAAGATAAATACGATAAAAATCACATGACGGTGAAGTTCACGCTCCCCGGTGTAAAAGAAGGAGCGATTATAGAATACAGTTATGTAGTTACTTCTGATTTTTTACAAAATCTTCAACCCTGGGAATTTCAAGGCGAGTACCCCATTTTGTGGAGTGAATATGAAGTAAAGATGCCAGCGTTTTTCAATTATGTATTTCTTTCTCAGGGAGTGATGGTCTTAGACCATAATGTAGAAACCACAAGAGAAAACTATGTGGTTACAGAACCCGGTGGCGTTTCTGCATCATCCAGCTACAGGTTCTCTTCTAACGCGACGCTGCACAAATGGGTGGCCAAGAATGTGCCGGTTTTAAAAACAGAGAGCTTTACATCAGATATAGACAACCATATTTCAAAAATTGAATTTCAATTATCGCAATACCGGTTTCCGGATATGCCTGTAAAAGATGTAATGGGTAACTGGGCCACGGTTGCATTAGAGTTGATGAAGGATGAAGATTTTGGTTTAGGTCTCACCAAATCCAATAACTGGCTCGATGATGAACTGGCTCCCGTTGTGCAGGGCACAACCGATAAGCTGGAAAAAGCAAAGAAGATTTATGCATACGTGAGAGATAAATTTACTTCCACCGGAACAAGGGGTATTTATTTATCCACGTCATTAAAAACAATCAACAAGAACAAGAGCGGTTACGTTCCCGATTTGAATATGCTGCTGACAACAATGTTACGGCAGCAGGATATTGAGGCTTATCCCATCTTACTGAGTTTGCGCTCACGTGGATACACACACGAATTTTATCCGTTGATGAACAGATTCAATTATGTGATTTGTGGTGTTAATATCGATGACAAGTTTTATTACCTGGATGCGAGCGATCCGACACTAGGATTCAACAAACTCTCGAGTGAGTGTTATAACGGGCATGCAAGGATAATTATGCCCGACGTTGCAAAGGCCATTTATTTCCAGGCCGATTCATTGGTAGAAAAAAAGCTCACGTCTGTATTCATGCGCAGTTCTAAGCCCGGCGAATGGGATGGGCATTTTGCCAGTAATATGGGCTATTACGAGTCGATAGGAGTAAGATCGAGTGTAAAATCAAAAGGTGAAGAGCCGTTTTTCAAAGCCATTCAAACCGGCTATACAGCCGACTGGTCGATCAACAATCAGAAAATCGATCAGCTAAAAGAATTGGAAAAGCCGGTTAAAGTGGAATATGATTTTGTAATGAAGACGGATGAGGATATGATTTATTTTAATCCCATGATGAACGAAGGTTATAAAGAGAACTTCTTTAAATCTGCCGAGCGTTCCTATCCTGTAGAAATGCCTTATTGTTTTGATGAAACATTCATTTTTACAATGGAAGTTCCTCAGGATTATACAGTGGAAGAAATCCCCAAATCCGCCAAAGTGAGCTTAGGTAATAAGGATGGCTATTTTGAATACATGATAGACAAAAGCGGGGAAACGATCAGGTTAAGATCAAGAATAAAGCTGAACAGGGCCACTTATGCCCCGGAAGAATACAACGACCTGCGCGAATTTTTCAGCTATGTCGTAAAAAAACATGCGGAGCCAATCGTATTCAAAAAGAAAAAATAATCTATGAGGAAAACATATTTATTACCTGTGGCAATTTTGGTATGTGCCATTTCTGCATTTGCGGGAGAAGTTGATTATGCCGTTAGTAAAATTCCTGAAGCCCTTTCTAAAAAAGCCGATGTGGTAATGCGTACCGATGAAACACGGTTTGAAGTAGTACATTTAGGAAAAAGCATTACCAAAAGAAAATATGCCATTACGATATTGAACGAAAATGGAGATGATGAAGCTTTTTTGCAGTTATACTATTATAAGCTCCGATCTATCAACTCCATGGATGGCAACCTGTATGATGCAACGGGAAAGAAAATAAGAAGCCTAAAAAAAAGCGAGATAAAAGATTTAAGCGCTACGAGTGATATAAGCCTGGCAGATGACAGCCGGATAAAGGTGCATGGCTTTTACCATAGAGTGTACCCCTATACCGTGGAGTACGAGTATGAAATTGAATATTCTGGCACCTACAGTTTTCCGCACTGGCAACCACTAAACCAGGAGAAGTATGCAGTGGAACAAAGCGCACTAACCATAGTTGTGCCCTCGGATGTTTCTTTTCGTTACAAAACTTTTAATTACAAATCTGAACCAGTAACCGGTTCAGAAAAATCAGATAAAACTTACCGCTGGGAAGTAAAAAACCTGGAGCCCATAGAACTGGAATATGCCAGTCCTTCTTGGGATTATATTGTACCAACGGTATATACTGCCCCCAATAAATTTAAGCTCGAAAAGTACGAAGGCGATATGTCTACCTGGGAAGAGTTTGGAAAATTTTTTGCCCAGTTAAACAAAGGAAGAGACAATTTACCGGACGATATTAAGCAAAAGGTTCATTCATTGACAGATGGTTTGAAAACCGATAGAGAAAAAGTAAAAGTATTGTATGAATATATGCAGCAAAATACCCGGTATATAAGCATACAATTGGGTATAGGAGGTTTACAGCCATATGATGCTACCTATGTAGCCACGAAAAAATACGGTGATTGTAAAGCGTTGTCTAACTATATGTATTCGCTTTTGAAAGAAGCAGGTATCAGATCTCACTATACCCTTGTAGGAGCCGGTAGAGGTGCTTCCTATATGCTAAAAGACTTTTCCTACGATCCTTTCAATCACATTATCCTATGTGTTCCACAGCAAAAGGATTCTATCTGGCTGGAATGTACCAATCAGACCCTGCCTACCGGTTACCTCGGGGGTTTTACAGATGACCGGTATGTGTTGTTGATTGATGAAGCTGGTGGAAAACTGGTTAAAACGCCCAAATACAGCATGCAGCAAAATATGCAGGTGCGCAATGTAGCAGGAAAGGTAGCAGAAACAGGTATGCTTACAATTCATATCAACTCATCGTACAAAGCGTTGCAACAAGACAGATTGCATGGAGTGGCTACATCACTTTCGCGCGAAAAACAACTGGAATATCTGAAAGAGCAGATTGACCTTCCGCATTATGATGTTGCAAACTTTAATTTTTCCGAAGACAAAGCATCCTTACCAACACTAACAGAGCATCTTGAAATAAATGCTACCAACTATGCCTCTATAACGGGTAAGCGGTTGTTTGTAAATCCGAATATTATCAGCAGGATGTATACTAAACTGAAAGCAGCGGAGACGAGAAAGTATCCTATTTCATTAGGAATGGATTATGTAGATATAGATACTGCCGTGGTGGAAGTGCCTGCCGGATATACTCCGGAAGCAATGCCGGCGCCTTTGAAACTGGAAGGGAAGTTTGGAAAATTCCAGTCTTCTACCGAATTTAAAGACAACAAACTTGTCTATCACAGGTATATTGAAAAGCGTGGCGGCGAATTCCCCGCCTCCGACTACGCCGAACTGGTAAAGTTCTACGACCAGATCTACAAGGCAGACCGCAACAGGGTAGTGCTCGTAAAAAAAGAATAAGCCTGTATGGAACCTGTTATAAACTATTTTATAAAGCGGCAGCGGTTTCTTCGTGTCGCTTTTTTTTATGCCCGGTCATTTTCCGCATGATAAGTAAGTACAATTAAATGCCTTTTTAGCGTCAAGTTTTTCTGCGATTATCCCTTACCTTTAGCCCCCTTTCAGAAGGAGGGGATAACGATTATTTGTTTCACAAAAAACAGTAAACATAGTATGAGCATCATAACAGGCAGCCGCGAATATTTTCCGGGTATAGGCAAAATTAAATTTGAAGGTCAGCAGTCAGACAATCCGTTGGCATTTAAATGGTACGACGAGAACAAGGCAGTTGCTGGCAAAACAATGAAAGAGCATTTTCGTTTTGCTGTAGCCTACTGGCATACCTTCTGCGGTACCGGCGCCGATCCTTTCGGACCGGGCACAAAACTATTCCCGTGGGATGAGCATGCCGATGCCGTACAAAGGGCGAAAGACAAAGCCGATGCTGCTTTTGAATTTATTACCAAGCTGGGCGTTCCCTACTATTGCTTTCACGATATAGACCTGGTAGACGAAGGTGGCTCTTTATCTGAATACGAAAGCAGGCTGCAGGCTGTGGTGGATTACCTGAAAGGCAAACAAAAAGAAAGCGGTGTAAAACTGCTGTGGGGCACTGCCAATGTGTTTTCCAACCCGCGTTATATGAACGGCGCTTCTACCAATCCAGATTTTAATGCGGTAGCCTATGCAGGTGCGCAGGTTAAAAATGCGTTGGATGCTACCATTGCATTGAACGGAGAAAACTACGTTTTCTGGGGTGGCAGAGAAGGCTATATGACATTACTGAATACGGACATGAAGCGGGAACTGGATCATTTGGGTCAATTCCTCACTATGGCGCGCGACTATGCGCGTGCAAATGGCTTTAAAGGCACTTTCTTTATTGAACCTAAACCCTGCGAACCCACCAAGCATCAATACGACTACGATGCAGCAACGGTATTGGGCTTTTTAAGGCATTACGGGCTGGATAAAGATTTCAAATTAAACCTCGAAGTGAACCATGCTACACTGGCAGGTCATACCTTCCAGCACGAGTTGCAGGTGGCTGCCGACAATGGTATGCTGGGCAGCATGGATGCCAACAGGGGCGATTACCAGAACGGCTGGGATACAGACCAGTTCCCGGTAAACCTGAACGAGCTTGCGGAATGCATGCTCATTATTCTCGAAGCGGGTGGCTTTGCCGGTGGCGGTGTGAATTTTGATGCCAAAACGCGCCGCAATTCTACCGACCTGGAAGATATTTTTCATGCACATATAGGCGGTATGGACGCGTTTGCCAGGGCGCTGGTAATTGCTGATAACATCCTGCAAAAATCTCCCTATAAAAAATTCCGCAAGGATCGCTATGCATCTTTCGACAGCGGAAAGGGAAAAGAATTTGAAAGCGGTAAATTAAAGCTGGAAGATCTGAGGAATTTTGCCGCAGAAAATGGCGAACCCAAGCAGATCAGCGGCAAGCAGGAATGGCTGGAAAATATCATCAACCAGTATATCTGAGGATTTGAAAGATAATTTCCCGCGGATTTTCGCGGATGTTGATCACAGATACTGAATCCATCAGCATTTATCAGCGGAAAATACAGGTATGTTAAGAATGAATGCCGCAGTTTCGCAGATGAAACAACTAACCTGCGGATCCGCTGCATATTAAGTACGAAGTGAACCAGCTAACCGGCATCGCATAACAATTTATTTATAGCCAAATCATCTTTTTAACGTAGGTTTGCGCGCTTTTTTAAACCTGTGTTATAAAACTGAACATAATGAAACTTTCATCGAGATTGCAAAAATTCAACGAGCCCGAAACATTGAAAATGGCAAAACTGGGTCGTGAATTAAGAGCCAAAGGAATAGATGTGATTGACCTGAGCCTGGGTGAGCCCGATTTTGATACTCCCGAACATGTGAAAGAGGCTGCCAAGGTAGCCATCGACAAAAATTTCAGTCACTATACGCCTGTAGCAGGCTATGCCGATCTTCGCGAGGCGATTTGCACCAAGCTGAAGCGCGACAACAACCTGGATTACAAGCCTGAAAATGTGCTGGCATCTACCGGTGCAAAACAGAGCCTGGCAAACCTTATATTGGCTATTGTGGATATTGGCGATGAAGTGATCATTCCCACACCGTTCTGGGTTACCTACTCCGAGCTGGTGAGGTTGGCCGACGGAAAGCCTGTTTTCGTTCAGTCGTCTATCGAAAGCAAATACAAGATCACACCAGCGCAACTGGAAGCGGCTATTACGCCTAAAACAAAGTTGTTTATGTTTTCATCACCCTGCAATCCTTCGGGATCGGTGTATACGAAAGCAGAGCTGGAAGGACTTGCCAATGTTTTCCGCAAGTATCCGGATATCCTGATCATCTCCGACGAGATATACGAGTACATTAACTACAATGCAAAACACGAAAGCATTGCACAGTTCGCTGACATCAAGGATCGTGTAATTATTGTAAATGGTTTGAGCAAAGGTTTTGCTATGACGGGCTGGCGCCTTGGTTACATTGCCGCCGACCCCATTATTGTAAAAGCCTGCGAAAAGCTGCAAGGGCAGTTAACCAGCGCTACCTGTTCTATTACACAGCGCGCTGCGATAGACGCTTTAACCGGCGATCTTACTCCCTCGCACGAAATGCTGAAAGCGTTTACCGATCGCCGTAAGCGTATATTGGAATTACTGAAAGAAATACCAGGAATTGAATGCGCAGAACCAGATGGCGCTTTTTACGTGTTCCCCAAAGTGAATGCCTATTTTGGTAAGAAGGATGGCGACACCGTAATAGCCAATGCCGACGATTTGTGCATGTATTTGTTAAACACAGCGCATGTATCAACCGTTACCGGTACTGCTTTTGGAGAGCCCACCTGTATCAGGCTGTCGTTTGCCAACAGCATGACCAATATTGAAAAAGCCGCCGAGCGTATAAAGAAAGCACTGGCTGCGTTGAAATAGCGGTCAGCAATCAGCATCAATAGTAAGGGTGCCAACTTTCAAAAAGTTGGCACCCTTTTTTTGCACCTGTACCATATCATCCATCAGACCACCTTAGCGGCGGGCCGATGGATAAGCGGTCGGCCCGCCGGAATGGCCCTTGGGGTAGGCGGCGGTCTGACCGAAAGGAGCTTTCTGCAATTAACCATCAGCTATCAGCGACTAGCAGATTAAGGTTGCCAACTTTCAAAACGTTGGCAACCTTTTTTTGCACCTGTACCATATCATCCATCAGACCGCCTTAGCGGCGGGTCGATGGATAAGCGGTCGGCCCGCCGGAATGTCCCTTGGGGTAGGCGGCGGTCTGACCGAAAGGAGCTTTCTGCAATTAACCATCAGCTATCAGCTATCAGCGACTAGCAGATTAAGGTTGCCAACTTTTAAAAAGTTGACAGCCTTTTTTTGCGCCTGTACCATATCATCCATCAGACCACCTTAGCGGCGGGCCGATGGATAGCTGCTGATTGCTGAAAGCTGATGGCTTCCCGCTTCTTATTTTTTTTCAAATACTTTGTTTAAAAAATCAGAAGTGCTACCTTAGATGCCGTTGTTTCAGATCATCGGCGGGAATTCGATTTGTGAAACTGCGTCGACTAACCGCGCTTACCAACTTATAAACACCTGTTTATCTTAAATTTTATTGCATTGCTGCGCTTTCCGGATTTCAATTCAATCTGCGCATCTGCGGCTGAAAGAATGATTTGCTGCCCGTATTCAAATCAAAATCATTGTATGAAGAAAATCTGTTTTGTTGTAACCACTGCTGTTTGCTTACTGGCTTCGGGAGCGTATGCCCAGGATACTGTTTATTTTAACGAGGGTTTTATGGCCAATGGCATACACAAGTATGGAAGAGAAGCATTGTATACCGATCTGCTGGTGCACCAGTTGTATACGGGGGCATTAAAAAAGCCTGCCGATGACGGTGTGCTGGGGTCTAACAGCGAAGGACAGGAAATAAAATGGATGCAGGTAACTGCTGATTCTGCGCATCGTTTCAGGTTGCCACGCCCGGCGGGCGGATGGAACAGAAGAGGGGGCGGCTTTTCCAACAGCAGCTATTTGTATGTAACCTATACTTCCGACAAAGAAAAAACGGCGCTGCTCAATACTAAAGGGAGCAGCACGGTGTATGTAAACGGCGAGCCGCATACCGGCGACCCTTATGCGTCGGGATGGCTATACATACCCGTTACACTTAAAAAAGGCTTGAATGAGTTTTACATCCGTTCGGGCTTCGGCACTTCTGCTGCACTCATCTTCCCTTCAAAAAGCATTTCGTTAAATACGGAAGATCCCACCTTGCCGGTGCTGGTTTTGCAACAGGACAATGCCAATGCAAAAGGCGCTGTGGTGGTCATTAATACTACTGCAAAACCGCTGTCGAACCTGTCTGTTAAATCTGAGCTGGCAGGAAAAGAAACCATCACTCCATTACCGTCTATACCTGCCATGAGCAGCCGGAAAGTAGCTTTTGCGTTTGATGGATCGGGCATAACAGAAAAAGGCAATCATGCGGTAAGCCTGTCGCTGCTGAAAGGCAATGCATTGCTGGACGAACAAAAGGTGAATATTGAAGCAGTGTCTCCGGGGCAATCTTACAGCAATACTTTCGTGAGCGATATAGATGGAAGCCTCCAATACTATGGCGTTACCCCACAATCAGCTAACGATAAAACCAACGCTGCCTTGTTTCTTTCTGTGCATGGTGCAGGAGTAGAGGCCATTGGACAGGCAAGGGCATACAAGCCAAAAGACTGGGGTACTTTGGTGGCAGCTACCAACCGCCGCCCGCGTGGCTTTAATTGGGAAGACTGGGGCAGGCTGGACGCGCTGGAAGTATTCAACATAGCAAAGCGCAGCTTTAAGCCCGATCCTCAAAAAATATACCTTACCGGTCACTCTATGGGCGGGCATGGAACCTGGTACCTCGGCGCTACTTACCCGGATAAATGGGCAGCTATTGCACCCTGCGCCGGCTATCCTACCTTAAAAGAATATGGCTCGCACGACGGAAAAATTCCGGACAGCACATCATCGGTGGCTGAGCAAATGTTACTCAGGGCTGGCAACCAGAGCGACGTTGTGAAACTTGCCCGAAATTACCGGCCGCTGGGGGTGTATATTTTTCACGGCGATTCAGACAGGGTAGTGTCTGTTGAGTATGCGCGGCAGATGCGCAAAGTGCTGGCAGACTTCCATCCTGATTATGCCTACAACGAATATCCCGGCGGCAGCCATTGGTTCGGCGACCATAGTGTTGACTGGGCACCGCTGTTTGGCTTTTTTAAATCGCATACTATATTGCCCGACAGTGCTGTAAACAATATCGATTTCAAAACTTCCAGCCCCGGCATTTCTGCTACTTATCGCTGGGCAACTATTTACCAACAAGAATATCCGCTGCAATTCAGCCGCGTGCAGCTTGCCCGTAATGTATCGGGTAAGGCAATTGTTGGTGCAACCGAAAATATATCGCTGCTCAAACTTGCTATTACGTCGTTTAAGCCGGGCGCTTCCGTAAACATTACGCTCGACAGCCTGAACACATTGAACTACACCGTAAAAAGCGCTACCGACAGCATATTCCTGGCAAAGAAGGACAACCAGTGGACGATTGTTGCCGCGCCAGGCGTGGAGCAAAAAGGACCACACCGGTATGGCACTTTTAAAGAACCCTTCAACCATAAAATGGTATTTGTGTATGGCACCAAAGGCAACAAGGCGGAAAATGAATGGGCATTTAACAAAGCCCGCTACGATGCAGAAACCTGGTATTACCGCGGCAATGGCGCGGTAGACATGATTACCGACAAGGAATATGCTACCGGCAAATATGCGGGCAGGGGTGTAGTGCTGTATGGCAATGCGCAAACCAATGCCGCCTGGAATGTATTGCTGGGTGATGCGCCTATACAGGTGCAACGCAACAACATTAAAGCGGGCAGCAAAGTATGGCAGGGCGATGATATTGCGGCTTATTTTGTTTGGCCAATGAAGAGCTATTCCAATATTTCCGTAGCTGTAGTATCAGGCACCGGCTTAAAAGGTATGAACGCTGCAAATGCCAACCAGTATTTTGCCGGTGGGAGTGGTTTTCCAGATTACATGATATTCAGGCTGGATATGCTGCGCGAGGGCAGCAGCGCCATAGAGTCGGCTGGATTTTTTAACAATGAATGGAAGCTGGAAGAAAAGAATGGGTTTGTGAAATGAGCCATCAGCTATCAGCCATCAGCGTTCAGGTAAAATTGTTTATAGGGTGTAGAGACAAGGCATGCCTAGTCTCTACACCCTATACCTCAAATCCACCAAAACCATCCTAATTTCCCCGTACGAATAAAAGTCGCCCATCTTATCTTTGA
>JBQCGX010000114.1:0-48067 GCA_051955255.1 Agriterribacter sp.
TACCCTGCCGGCGCAGCAGGCTTATACGGCGTTAAAGAAAGACCTTCTGCAGGATAATCAAACCTATACTTCCGGCAAATGGGATGATATAAGCAGGGCAACCAAGGGAACCAATGAAAGTCATCCAAACATTATACTGGTTAGCATAGAAAGTTTTAGTGCAGATTTCCTGGCAGCTTTTGGCAATACAAAAAATCTTACACCTGTTTACGACAGCCTTACCCAAAGCAGCATTTTCTTTACCAACCTCTATGCAACGGGCACAAGAACCGTTCGGGGAATGGAAGCCCTCACTTTGTGCGTTCCACCAACACCCGGCAACAGTATTGTAAGAAGGCCAAACAATGATAAGCTATGTTCTATTGCCAGCATCCTCAAGGCAAAAAACTATCATCCTTATTTTATTTATGGAGGCGACGGCTATTTCGACAATATGAACAACTTTTTTGGTGGACAGGGCTTTGATATTGTTGACCGGGACAGGGGAAACCCGCTGTCTGACGAAATCCATACGCATCGTTACAATATTCCCTCCGGCGAGGTTAGTTTTGAAAATGCATGGGGCATTTGCGATGAAGACCTCTATAAGCAGGCCATCCAATATGCTGACAAAAGCCATCAGGCAAACGAACCTTTTTTTCAGTTCATTATGACTACATCCAATCACAAACCTTATACGTTTCCTGCACAAAAAATTGATTTGCCACAGGGCAACCGCGATGCCGCCGTAAAATATACCGATTATGCTTTGGGCAATTTTATTGCTGCAGCCAGAGAAAAAACATGGTTTGCCAATACGGTATTTGTGATTGTGGCAGACCATTGTGCCAGCAGTGCGGGAAAGTGGGAAATCAATATCGACAAACATCATATCCCTGCAATCATCTACAATCTCCACCAGCCGCCTCAGCGCATTGACAGGCTGGTTTCGCAAATAGACCTGATGCCTACTTTGTTCGGCTACCTGGGCTGGAGCTACAGCACTTCTTTATATGGCAAAGACATCAACCATATTCCCCCCGGCGAAGAACGCGCCTTTATTGGAAACTACAGGACCCTGGGAATGTTGAAGGAAAATGTATTTACACAGATAGATGACCGAAAAACAGTGAAGCAATTCCTGGTTGCTGAAAAAGATAAATCGCTGTTGGAATTGAAAGAAAAAAAAGAGGCATTGGTTCCGCAAACCATTTCGTTCTATCAAACAGCCAGTGAAAGATTTAAAAATGGAAAAATGAAAGAAAGAGCAACTGATTAATCCATTGTTACTGACTCAACGCAGCAACATTCAATACCCATCGTTGCTGACAAAGTAAACACCAGAGCATTCAAAATTTCTTCCAAATCACTTGGGAATATTGTACTTCAAAACAGGTATGCAGCATACATTTTGTATGCCTTCATATTGATAAAATCATTTAAAAGCAAAAGAATGGCTAATCTGCGACTGCTTTCTCTGCTCATTTACATGTTACCTGTTTCCATAGTTTTGGGACAATCCGCACAGGTTACTGTTTCGGGCGTTGTAAGAAATGCTGCAACAAAAACAGTTATACCATATGCAAACGTAGTTGTCAAGGCTCAAAAAGATTCTTCTTTTATAGCAGGTACCGTTAGCAATGACGAAGGCAGATTTTCCATCGCCGGTATTAAACCGGGTAATTATATTTTAGCCATTTCATTTACAGGCTTTAAAAGCCTGCAGCAAACTTTGTTCGTTGGCAGCGTTTCTGAATTTTTAGACATTCCGGCCATTGACCTGGAAGAAGGAGCAACTACGCTGGAGACAGTAACTGTAACAGCGAAGACGGCTGATATAAGCAACAGACTGGACAAAAAAACCTATTCGGTTGCAGACAACATCAGCCAGGCGGGTGGCTCTGTTTTACAAAGCATGCAAAGTCTTCCCGGCGTTACGGTGCAGGACGGGAAAGTGCAGTTGAGAGGCAACGATAAGGTGACTGTGCTTATTGATGGAAAGCAAACTGCGCTGACCGGGTTTGGCAGCCAAACGGGACTGGATAATATTCCTGCATCGGCGATCGATAAAATAGAGATCATCAACAATCCTTCGTCGAAATACGATGCCAACGGCAATGCAGGTATCATCAATATCATTATGAAGAAGAACAAGCAAAGCGGGCTTAACGGCAAAGCCGGCTTTACTACCGGGTTGGGCTCGCTTTGGGTAAGAAAGGAAAACCTGCCGGGCATAAGACCGCAATATACACTCACTCCAAAAATCAATCCTTCTTTATCGCTCAATTACCAAAAGAACAAGGTAAATATTTTTTTGCAGGCCGATAATCTGTATACAAGAACATTGAACAAAAATGAATTTGTAACACGCAGTTATGACGACGGATCAACGATAAGACAACAATTGAAAAGGAACCGCAACACCAATTTCTTTACTATAAAAGCCGGGGCCGACTGGCACATTGACCAGCAAAATACATTGACCGTTTCCGGTATGTATGGAAGTGAAAAGATAATCGACCGGGGCGATCAGCCTTTTTTCAACGCCGACCTGTCGCAACGCCTACGCCTTTGGCAGTTTTTAGAAGACGAGCTGAAAACAACGGCAATGGCTACTGCCAGTTATCAGCACAAGTTCAAAGAACCAGGGCGTTTACTGAATATAGGTTTTAATTATACTTTTCACAGGGAAGATGAAAAATATTTTTACGATAATTATTTACCATCGTCGAAAGGTACAGATGCTTTTAAGTTGCTTTCGGATGAGCAGGTGTATGATTTCAATGCCGACTACATCAGGCCTTTAAAATACGGTCGCCTGGAAACAGGCATTAAGCTGCGCAACAGGATCATTCCTACCAATATGAATTTCATTCCCGGTGCCAATTCTGTTTTAGATGTAGATGCCGGCGGCTGGGCAACCTATAAGGAATGGATACCCGCAGTTTACGGCAACTACGCTTTTGAAACCGAAAAATGGGAAGCCGAATTAGGCTTGCGGGTGGAATATGTAAAAATTGCTTACAATGTAAATCCCGGTCACAACACCTACAAGAGCGATGGCTACAACTATACCCAGCCTTTCCCCAACCTGCGGCTGGGGTACAAGCTGAATGAAGACAATAAGATTTCGCTGTTCTACAGCCGCCGTGTTGACAGACCCAATGAAGTAGACATCCGCATTTTTCCCAAGTACGACGATGCTGAAATTATAAAAGTGGGCAATCCTGCATTGCGTCCGCAATTTACCAATACCATCGAACTGGGGCATAAATACAACTGGAACAACGGGTATTTATACTCCGCATTGTATCACCGGTTTGCCAATGGTACCATTACAAGAATTTCGAGCATTGTGTCGGGAAGCACCCTTATATATGCCATCTTCCAAAACGCAGGTAAAAGTTACAATACAGGCATAGAAGCTATTTTAGATCAGAAGCTGTCTGATGCTTATACCTTCAACATCAGCGGCAATATTTACCGGAACCAGATCAATGCATTTACGGTAGAAAACTTATATCCGGAATCCAACACTTTTTCGGCTCCAAAGCAAACAGCCGTATCGGGCAATATAAAGCTGAACAACACATTTCGTTTTGTCAAAGGCTGGGATGCGCAATTAACAGCGATATACCTGGCGCCTGACATAATACCACAAGGAAAAATAAGCGCACGCTTTTCAATAGATGCCGGCTTTAAAAAATCTGTTCAAAAAGGGAAAGGAGCAATTTTTTGCAATGCTACCGACCTGTTGAACACCATGGTAATAAAAAGAGAAATTCAGGGAGATGGCTTTCGTTATACCAGCAATGATTATTACGAAACACAGGTTATCCGCGTAGGGTATAGTTACAAGTTTTAATTAAAACGGAGTTCGGAAAAGTCATCAAAATATCAACGCCACCCCAGTCCTGGTGCAATATGCTTTAAAATTGAAGACAATACATGTACGTTGTAGTCCACCCCCAATGTATTGGGTATTGTTAAAAGAATCGTATCCGCTTCCCGGATCGCTTCGTCTTCTGCCAGTTCTTTTATGAGCCGGTCTGGTTCCGCAGCATAGCTTCTTCCGAAAATAGCTCGTTTGTCCTGTTCAATCATTCCAATTTGATCGACCCGGTTGGCTTCCTGCCCAAAGTAATATCGGTCCTGGTCGGTTACCAGCGCAAAAATAGAACGGCTCACCGAAATCCTCGGTTCGCGTTGGTGCCCTGCTTTTTTCCAGGCTTCTTTATACAACCTGATCTGCTCGGCTTGCTGTATATGAAAAGGCTTGCCGCTTTCATCGTATTTTAAAGTAGAGCTTTGAAGGTTCATACCGTTTTCGGCCGCCCACACTGCCGTAGCATTAGAAGCGGCTCCCCACCAGATACGTTCGCGCAATCCTTGCGAGTACGGCTCCAAACGCAGCAAGCCGGGCGGGTTGGGAAACATCGGGTTGGGATTAGGCTGGGCAAATCCTACACCCTCTAGCTTATCGAGGAATTCCAGGGCCTTACGGCGTCCCATATCCGCATCAGTCTCTCCTTTGGCCGGCTCATATCCAAAATAACGCCACCCGTCAATTACCTGCTCCGGCGAACCTCTGCTGATGCCCAATTGCAACCTTCCTTGCGAAATTAAATCGGCAGCGCCGGCATCTTCCACCATATACAGTGGATTTTCATAACGCATATCAATGACACCGGTTCCAATTTCTATTTTGCTCGTTTTGGCGCCAATGGCCGAAAGCAAAGGAAATGGCGATGCTAACTGAGCCGCAAAATGATGCACCCGAAAGTAGGCTCCATCTAAACCCATTGCTTCGGCAGCTACAGCCAGGTCAATAGACTGAAGCAACGTATCGCTCGCTGTGCGGGTTTTATAGGCGGGATGGTTAGACCAGTGCCCGAATGATAAAAATCCTATTTTCTTCATAAATCATCTTTCGTGTAGAATAACTGGTTGCAGGCAATTCTGTTGACCCGACACTCTATAGTATGTTTAACCATCCGGAATTTTAAACATACTATCGTTATTCCGCAAAACTATTTAAAACAAAAAAAACCGCCGGTCGGATCTTATTTAATTGCAATGCAATGTACTTCCATTCCTTTATTATTTTTTAAGTTTTATGCTTCGTTCCAATAATCAGGCAATTGAAGAGGTAGCTGTTCAAATATATGCTGCACAATATCTTCTGCTATCTCCCTGTCGCCTACTTTTTTGAATGCCAGCAGAAAAAGGGGCTTCCACCATCGGTCACAGATATATTCAAAGGCCCGAGCATCGCCTTTACGCAGCTTATCAATAAGTACATGTTCATCCAGGGCAGAAACAGAGCATTCAACTAATAATAATAGGAAAAACTTCAGGCAGAATGTTAGCTACAACAGCAACAACATATGCAGTTGCAAAGCAAGGTTTAGTTATATATTCTTCCAGTAACCGACATATACGACTGTTTAACCGTGGGTAATAACACTGTCAAATATATAAGCATTTTCTGAACAAACCTAAAAAGTCTATAAAAAAGGTAGACTTATATAAAACAATACATTTAGAAAGATAGTTACGGGTACAAAATAATTCCAAAAAAAGTTAGTCTACTATTTTAATAGACTAATAAATTGCTATACTTTTGAATAACATCTGAGGGTTTCCCAAATGGAGTAATTGATACCTGCTCGCCAACACCTTGATTAGTATCACCTCCGGGAGACAGCAGTTCGGCAACCAGCCAAGCACCTATCTATTAACTATTCAGCCAATTTTTTCTATGATTATTTCAAATCATCAAAACAAGCTTATGAAGGTTTTTATTTTTTTTGCACTTGCATTACTACCCACGGCAATATTTGCGCAGTTTACAGGACGCGTTGTGAACGAAAACAACGAGGGCATACCCTATGCAAGTATTTCTGTAAAGAAGAATACCATTGGCGTTGTTACCGATTCGGCAGGAAACTTTATATTGCCTCTTAACGATCTCAGGTTTCCATTTACTTTGCTGGTCACATCGTCGGGATTTGAATCCCGCCAGTTGTATGTACGCGACCAAACCATCAATAACCTGCTGATACAACTGCAGCCGCTTTTTCAAACTGATACGATCATCGTCTCTTCGCGAAGGAGACGCGAGGTGTTACAAAACGTGCCGGTTTCCGTTTCAGTTGTAACGGGCGCCCTGGTAAATGATGCAGGCGCATTCAATGTAAACCGGTTAAAGGAACTGGTTCCATCCGTGCAACTGTATTCCTCCAATCCCCGTAACACGGCATTGAACATACGCGGGCAGGGCACAACGTTCGGTCTTACAAACGATGGTATAGAACCGGGAGTAGGGTTTTATGTGGATGGCGTATATTATGCCCGGCCTGCTGCTGCCACACTGGATTTTATTGATGTGGAAAGAATAGAAGTGTTGCGTGGCCCTCAGGGAACTTTATTTGGAAAAAACACCACCGCCGGCGCATTTAATATTATCACCAAAAAGCCTTCGTTCAAACCTGGTGCAAACGCCGAAGTGAGTTACGGCAATTATGGATATATCCAGGCAAAGGCTTCTCTTACAGGAGGACTTGGAAAGAATTTCGCTGCACGCCTGTCTTTCTCGGGAACACAACGTGATGGCACAATAGAGCATGTGGTAACAGGTAAAAAAATAAATGATATCAATAATCTCGGCTTCCGGGGACAATTGCTGTACAGCCCTTCCAGCAAGGTAGAAATCACTCTTTCGGGCGATGCTTCGAGTCAACGCCCTGATGGCTATGCGCAGGTTTTTGCAGGAGCTGTTACAACACAACGGGCAGCCTATCGCCAATTTGAGCAAATCATTGCCGATCTTGATTATGATTTGCCCAGCCGTAATCCCTTTGATAGAAAAATTGATCACAACACGCCGTGGAAATCCGGAAACGATCTTGGCGGCGTATCGCTGAATGCTGATATCAAAGTAGGTGCGGGCACACTTACTTCCACAACTGCCTGGCGTTACTGGAAGTGGAATCCTTCTAACGACAGGGATTTCACCGGGCTGGCATCATTAAATCTGTCTCAGGCTACTTCCAAACATCAGCAATGGTCGCAGGAGGTTCGTTATGCAGGCAATTTTTCAAGCAGGCTAAACGGAGTGGTGGGTGTTTTTATTATTGGACAGGATCTTAAAACTGATCCTTATCATATCGAGGAATCGGGTGCAGCAACCTGGCGTTTTTCACAAAATTCAACCAATCCTAAATGGAGTACTCCCGGGCTTTTTGATGGTTTCGGCATTCACACTACATCATCACTTAATACATTCAGCGGCGCTGTTTTTGGCCAATTGGACTTTGCTGTTACCGACCGGCTGCATATATTAGGTGGCTTACGTTATAATTATGACACGAAAAAAGTGGACTTCAATCGCCAAACCTACGGAGGCCTTGAAACGGATGATCCCGACCTGATTGCTATGAAAAACGCGGTTTACACGAACCAGGCTTTTAAAACAACTACCGACAATACCAATCTATCGGGCCTGTTAACCCTTAACTATAAAGCAGGCAACCAGGTGAATGCTTATGCAACTTTCTCCACTAATTATAAATCTGTGGGACTTAACCTTGGCGGATTGCCTACTGCTAACGGAGAGATACTAACCGATCTTGCGGTAATAAAACCAGAATATGTTAAACATTTTGAGTTGGGCATTAAAACGACGCCTGCTCCGGGAGCCACGCTTAACTTATCTATCTATAATACAGACATCAAAGATTTTCAGACACAGGTGCAAACGGCAGAGCCAGGTGTTAACCGCGGCTACCTCGCCAATGCAGAGAAGGTGCGTATAAGAGGTGCTGAATTGGAAGGAAACGCGAGGCTGGGCAGGCACTTTACTTTAAATGGCGGTGTTGCCTATACAGAGGGCAAATATGTTACGTTCACCAATGCGCCGGTGCCGCTGGAAGAAACAGGAGCACCTTCGGCATATAAGGATATATCGGGCGGTCGTTTGCCGGGTATTTCAAAATGGGCAGTATCATTTGGTGCTGAGTATGCCACGCCTGCCAATTTCTTTGGCAATGTGGCGAAATTCTTTATAGCGGCAGATGGTTACTATCGCTCCGAATTCTCTTCAAGCGCATCTCCCTCACAATATCTTAACATAGACGGTTATGCGCTGTTAAATGCAAGACTCGGATTCCGGACAACACAAAAAGGGATCTCAGCATTTGTATGGGGACGAAATCTATTAAACAAAGATTATTTCGAGCAATTGTTACCTGCTTCAGGTGGCGCAGGACATTACGCAGCCGTATTGGGCGATCCACTAACATTCGGTATTACCCTGCGTTATTCGTTGTAACAAATTGTCAATAAATAACGGAAGAGTTGAGTCATAAGAACATTCGCATGTTCGGCGTCCTGTTTCTACAGGACGTTTTTATTTTAAAGAATGCAGGGGAGGGTTTTCTTGCCGGCCTTTTAGTAACGGTTTCATGCGTTCAGGAAGGAGGCGCTGTATAGTTACAAACACAACTTCCTTTCCCTTACCTCCCCTGTTAGCTCCTTAATGCTGTTTTTTTAATTATTTATTTTAAAAAATATTTGCGCAACCGAAAAGTTGCACATATATTTGCAACCGAATAGTTGCTTAAATTAAAAACCAGCAAATGAGAAGAGATATTTTCCAGGCAATAGCAGACCCTACAAGGAGGGCTATCATCGCCCTGATTGCATTGCAGGCAATGACGCCCAATGCCATTGCGGAACACTTTGACACAACCCGGCAGGCGGTATCTAAACACCTTCGTATTCTTACTGAGTGCGAACTGGTGCAACCGCAGCACCTGGGAAGGGAAATTTATTATTCGCTTGAAATTGAAAAAATGAAAGAAATAGACAAATGGCTGGAACAATTCAGAAAGATCTGGGTTGACCGGTTTAACCAACTGGACAATGTATTATCAACAATTAAAAAACAGAAAAAATGAAAACCAATTTGTTATTTGACTTTACCGTTGACAAAGCTACAAACACAGTATTTGTAAACAGGGAATTTGATGCTGATCAGTCTGCAGTATGGGACGCATTCACCAAACAGGAAATTCTTGACCAATGGTGGGCGCCTAAGCCCTGGATTTCCCGAACAAAATACATGAACTTTAAAGTGGGTGGACGAAGACTTTACGCCATGTGTGGCCCCGAAGGACAAGAGCATTGGGCAATCCAGGACTTTACAGCAATAACCCCAAAAACACACGTTGAATTCAAGGACGCATTTACAGACAAGGATGAAAATATTAACCCTGATTTACCGGCTTCTAAGTGGAGCCTGGAGTTCCGGGAAAAAGAGGGCGTAACAAGTGTAAGCATTATTATCAAACATAGAACGCTTTCCGATCTGGAAGCCATTATAGCAATGGGCTTTAAAGAAGGGTTTTCGATGACGCTGGATCATCTTGAAAAATTATTGCTCAAATAAACATTACTCATCGTGAAAAACCTAACGCGCATCCTTCTATTCTCTATTATAGTGTCTTTGTCCTTCTGCCAGCTAGCGGAAGGACAAAACACGTCTACTGCCTCAAAAGACACAACGTTCAGCAAGCCTGTACAACCTGTTGAAAGCGGGTATGCTGATGTGAACGGGCTTAAATTGTATTATGAAGTGTACGGAAGCGGAAAACCACTGGTGCTGCTGCATGGCTCGTACATGTCCATACCCCTTAACTGGAATCATATCATACCGCTGCTTGCTAAAGACAGAAAAGTAATTGTAACAGAAATGCAGGGACATGGGCGCACCAGGGACATTCCACGCTCAATCAGTTTCGAAGGTATGGCAGATGATGTATCGGGATTGCTCAAACATCTCAATATAGACAGCTCAGATATACTGGGATACAGCATGGGCGGCGGCATAGCCTTCCAGGTAGCGGTGCGGCACCCAAAGCAGGTACGGAGGCTCGTGATATTGTCTGGTGTATATGCTCACAACGGATGGTGGCCAGATGTAGAAGCGGCTTTTGCCAAACATTCGGCAGACCTGTTTAAAGGTACAGCCCTGCAAAAACAATATGACAGTCTTGGAAATGATCCCGCCCATTTCCCGGAATTTATAAACAAGGTGAAACGAAAGGATCTGCAGCCTTACGATTGGTCCGGAGCGGTGAAAAATATACAAGCTCCGATATTCATGGCTATCGGCGATGCAGATGGCGTTCGGTACGAGCATGCACTGGAGTTGTTCCGTGCTAAAGGCGGCGGTAAAATAGGCGAATTTCACGGCCTTCCGAAATCCCGCCTGGCTATTATACCAGGTACGAGCCATATAGGGATGATGCAAAGAACAGATTGGCTGATACCAATGATCACCGATTTCCTGGATTCGGACCTGAATGCAACACCAGTTACGTTTTAAAGATAGCTTTTGTTCCAACAAACCAGCAGAGTACGAGCCCCATCTACCCTTCTCTTCTTTTTTGAAAAACGACCACCATCAACACTATAAAAGCAACCGCAATAGCATAGCTGAAGCCCAATTGCTTTTGATTTTGCGCCTGTATTGCCGAAGCAATTGCGTAGGTAAGCAATGATGTTATGATATAATTTCCGCCAGAGGTAACTCCGGCAGCCAGTCCGGCCATATGGGGGAACATGGTAAGATTGCGGGTGAAATAGTTGGTGAAATTAAATCCACCCATAAAATGAATGATCCCGGCAAAGGCTATTAAAGTATAGATATTCGTACCCAATGAAGCCGCTGCAATCATTACGATCACCATTACAATTTGAACAATGCTTGCAAGAAGCGTTTTTTTGAACAATGGTTTTTGAAGATTGGCTTTGGCAAGAAAGCCACCGCACATCCACGCTATGCCCAATGCAAGCGCGGCATACCCTGCAGCTATTGGGCTGTATCCCATGCGATGCTCAAGGATAAACGCACCGCTCAAACCGTAAATCATTACAATGCCAAAAGATGCGCCGGCCATGCCTATACCAAGCAAAAAAGCAGGTGTGGTTAACAGGACTTTATACGAGGAAAGCACCTGCTTTATCTGGAATTTTGAAAAAGTATTCAATGTTTCTCCGGAATAAAAAATTTCGAAGATGAATATCAAACCACTGTATATTCCCAAAAAATAAAAATTAGCCCGCCAGCTAAAAAAATGTTCCAGGTAGCCGCCAATATAAGGGGCAACTATCGGCGCCATGCTCCATACAATGGTAATGATGCTGATATAATATTTGCGTTTTTCCCCTTCGTATACATCTACAAAAAAAGCTCTTTTTGCCACGGCTATAAATCCAATTGTAATACCCTGAATAATACGCAACAAAATGATAACGTCTATATCGTTTGATGTGGCAATTAAAAAAGAACTGGCAGAGAACAATACAAGTGATATCATAGATAACACATATCGCCCATACATATCCAACAAGCTGCCTACAAAGAATTGAGAAACCCCATAGCTGATTAAAAAAGAAGACAATGTTAATTGCACCTGCTGATCGGTAACGTGCAAACTGGTAGCCATGTGCGGCATAGAAGGCAAATAAATATCTGTTGCCAATCCTGCCAGCGATACCAGAATATAGGAGAGTACTGTTGCTTTAAACTTATGCTGATCTTTAACGTATTGAACTTTCTGCATAGGATACAATAATGATAATGCCGGGCTATACCCCTCCGTTATTACTATATTTCAATGGAAGAAAGCGTCGCTTTAAAATTCAATGCCGTGTTCATTGTTAGCCTAACGACATTGCTTTAAATTACCTGCAGCCTAACGGCTTTGGATAGAGGGGATATTTGAAATCCACCTGCCGAAATACCGGGCGGCAATTTAAAGCAAAAAACACTGTTTCTGATAATTTTCCTTTGATGGACTGCTTACCTAAGAAATAAACACATTTAGGTTTCAATCAACCCTTTCTTCGCATGCTTAAGTTCACGGCTACACGAAAACGGCCAACTAAAACAGCATCATTCCAACCAGGGAGGCAGGCATTGCTTTTTTACGCATTCATGTTGCGCTCATTTTTTGGTGACAATAACATGCATCGCTTTTTCACCGTCTATTTTTTGAATTTGATTGAAACCCAGCGCCGGCAAATCAATTCCTGAAAACAGGTTTTCTCCCGCACCCAGAAAAACGGGCGAGAATGTTATTTGCAGCTCATCAATATAACCAGCCTGCAGGAACTGGCGAACGGTTGAAGCGCCGCCGCCAATGCGTATATCTTTTCCGTTCGCTGCTTTTTTTGCGGCTTCCAACGCAGCGTCTATACCGTCTGTAATAAAATAAAAAGTGGTTCCTCCTTCCATCGTCAGCCGTTCCCTTGCATGATGGGTTAACACGAATACCGGAACATGATAAGGCGGTTGCTCCCCCCACCAGCCTCTCCACTTATTATCAGGCCAGGGGCCGCGAACGGGTCCAAACATATTACGTCCCATAATCCATGCGCCATTATTTTGCATCGACCGCTCCGCAATATCATGGTCCACGCCTTCAGTTCCACCTTCTTTGCCTATCATGGTATGAAACATTTTTGTTGTAGCCATCCACGGGTGTAATTCTTCGCCCTTTATGCCCAGCGGATGATCGATGTCCTGGTTTGTTCCTGCTCCAAATCCATCAAGCGAAACTGAAAATGCTGCAACTTTAACCTTGCTCATATTTTATAATTTTTAGTTTATTATTCCTGTTGCTGTAAAATTCGGCAGAATTTATATAAACCGTGGGTGTAAGCGCGGCAGTTTAAGGGGTATTTGCGACTTTTCTCCGGGTGGGAACGGCGGACGGATTAAAATCCATCCGTTTTAATAAAAACTTTTACATTTATTCCGTGACACCAATCATTCCCGATGAAAAAAAGGTGCACTGTACACTGCATTATTTTTTCATTATCTCTCATTGCTTCCTATGTTACGCTTGTGTAAAACAAATTAACTTGGGTTATGAAGATAAAATACCTTTTGATCGGATCTATCTGCCTGGCGGCTGTTGTCGCCCGTTCGCAAACACTTGAGTCGTTACAGTCCGGTAAAATCGGGCTTCCCAACGGCTGGAGCTTAACCCCCGCAGGAAACAATATTGAATTGGGCGATCTGCCGCTCAACCTTGTAATCGGTCATAAAAAAAAGCTGGCGGCTGTTACCAACAACGGGCAAAGCACCCAAACCATTGAGCTGATCGACATCAGGCGACAGAAAAAAACAGACAGCATAGTGATTGCAAAGTCGTGGTACGGGCTGGCATTTGGCAGCAACGATCAATCGTTGTACGTGTCGGCGGGGCACGACAATATGGTAAAACAATATTCAATCGTCCAGAATAAACTTGCGTTGAAAGACTCTTTTTTGTTGGGCAAACCCTGGCCTAACAGGATTGGGGTGGCCGGATTGGATGTGGATGATGCAAACAAAAAACAATTGTTTGTGGTTACGCGCGAAGACAGCAGCCTGTACGTTTTTGATATTGCAACCAAAAAAATAGTATTCAAAATGCCGCTGGGCGCCGAGGCGTATACCTGCAAATTATCGCCCAACCGGAAGACTTTGTACATCAGCGTTTGGGGCGCTGCAAAAATAATTGCCTGGGATGTGCATACGCAAAAAACCCTTGCAACCATTCCGGTAGGCAATCACCCCAATGAAATTTGCTTTACCAGAAACGGCAAAACTTTATATGTAGCCAATGCAGATGACAATTCGGTTTCGGTGATCAATACGCAAACGGGAAAAGTGATCGAAACCCTCAATGCAGCGCTGTATCCCAATGCACCCAGTGGTTCAACCAGCAATGGTGTAGCGTTGTCGGAAGATGAAAAAACCTTGTACGTGGCAAATGCAGATAACAACTGCCTGGCAGTGTTTGATGTGTCTACGCCCTCCAAATCTGTTTCAAAAGGATTTATACCGGTTGGCTGGTATCCCACCAATGTAAAGGTAGTGGGCAAACAAATATTGGTAACCAATGGCAAGGGACTAACTTCAAAAGCCAACCCATATGGTCCCAATCCTACAGGTACCAGGGAAACCGTTCGCCGGCATGCGGGAGACAGCGCGCGCCCTGCCAAAGTACAATATATAGCAGGTCTTTTCAGGGGCACGCTGAGTTTTATTCCAAAGCCCGATCCACAGCAACTGGCCGTTTTTTCACAAGCAGTATATCTCAACACTCCTTACTCAAAAGATAAAGAATTGAATGCGCAGGGAGAACCCGGCAATCCCGTACCGATGAAGGTGGGCGACCCCTCTCCTATTAAATATGTTTTTTACATCATTAAAGAAAACAGGACGTACGACCAGGTGCTGGGCGATATGCAGGAAGGCAATGGTGATACCAGTCTTTGTTTATTCGGCGAACGCATTACTCCCAACCAGCATAAGATAGCGCGCGATTTTGTATTGCTGGATAATTTTTACGTAGATGCCGAAGTGAGCGCTGACGGGCACAACTGGAGCATGGGCGCTTACGCGAACGATTACCTGGAGAAAACATGGCCGTCGAGCTATGGCGGTCGTGGAGGAACTTATGGAGGAGAGGGCGAACGTAAAATTGCAAACAACCGCGATGGCTTTATATGGGATCATGCAAAGCGAAACAATGTAAGCTTCAGAACCTATGGTGAATTTGCCGACGATGGAAAAGCCAACCTGAAGGTATTGGAGGGACATTTTGCACCGCATTACACGGGTTACGACCTGAGTGTGGCAGACACTACAAGATTCAGCCAGTGGAAACACGATTTTGACTCGCTGGTAAAAGCAAATGCCATTCCAAGCCTCACCACGCTCCGCTTCGGAAACGATCATACGGAGGGTATGCGTGCGGGTAAGAAAACGCCTTATGCCCATGTTGCAGACAATGACCTGGCTGTGGGTTTGTTCGTGGATTATATCAGCAAAAGTTCTATATGGAAAGAAACCGCCATTTTTATCCTGGAAGACGACGCGCAGAATGGTCCCGATCATGTAGATGCACACCGCAGCACCGCTTATTTAATAAGCCCTTATGTAAAGCGCAGGTTTGTTGATCATACCATGTATTCAACAACGGGCATGTTGCGAACCATTGAACTGATATTGGGCATGCCGCCCATGACACAATACGATGCGGCTGCCACTCCTATGTGGCGTTGCTTCAGCGCTACGCCCGATTTTACGCCGTTCGATCACCTGGCGTCCAACATCAACCTGAATGAAAGAAATCCCACTACCGGCAAGCTCGCTACCCTGAGCGAAAGCTTCGACTGGTCGAAAGAGGATGCAGTGCCGGACCTGGTTTTCAATGAAATTTTGTGGCAGGGTTTAAAAAACAGCCCCGCCCCCTCGCCCGTGAGGGCCGCCTTTTTGAAATTCAACGAAAAAAGCAAACGGGATAAAGACGATGACGACTAGTTAATACCGGATGGATTAAAATCCATCCTTTACAGTATGTTACCGATCCTACGGATCTTGCTGATAGTGGGAACGCCGGTCGGCTCGCCATGAACGGGCATGGAGCGCAGTTGGCGGTCTGACCGACAAACTAAGTTTAGATAAGTTCTAAATACAGGTCGTATTGGATTGAACTCCAATGCAACTGGTCCCCTGTTTTACTTTTTTATGTATTTAACAACAACATCATTGCGTTGTTTTTTCCCTTTCGTGGAGCGTCCGTTCTCAACGGTTGCCTGTAGTAGCTTGGTCAGCTCTTTTACTACCTGTGGATGATCTGCAGCCACATTCTTTGTTTCGCCGATGTCCGTTTTCAAATTATACAGTTGAACCGCCGGTAAGTTTTGTGCCTTTGCCTCTTTTTCTGTAGGTATGCTCCAGCCGCCCGAGCCGCGTGCAAGAATTAATTTCCAGTCCTGGTTTCTTATAGAGAAGTTTCCATCAATGGAATGATGAATGGTGCTTGTTCTTGCGTATCCTTTTTGCTGCAATAACAGCGGCAACAGGCTGTAGCTGTCTTGCCCCTCATTGTCTTTTAATGGCTGTTGCAGCATATCGGCCAATGTTGCCATCAAATCCGTTAGACAAACAGTCGCGCCGGATTCTGTGGCTGCTTTTACTTTTCCGGGCCATTTCACAATGAAGGGTATGCGATGTCCACCTTCAAAAATATCTGCTTTTGTTCCCCGGTAAATATAACTTGGATCGTGCCCTGCGGCAATAAGCTTGTCAAAATCTGCATTGGGAGAACAACCATTGTCGCTGGTTATTACAATGATTGTGTTCTGCTCAATACCGGCGGCTTTTACAGCCTCCAGTATTTTGCCCACCATCGCATCGGTCATCAACACAAAATCTCCGTACTCATTAGTACCAGACTTGCCCCGGTAAGCAGCACTAGGTAAAACAGGTGTATGAGGTGAAGTGAGCGGGAAATAAAGAAAAAACGGGTTGCCCGATTTTGCCTGGCTGGAGATATACGCGGTTGCCTTGTCAGTAATTTTTTCCAATACTTCGTCATGCTTAAAATCGTTGCCTGCGGGACCGGCTCTCCAAAATCCCATCTGAGGACTTCCTTTTACGCTATCAACAGTGCTTGCCGTTATCCGGTTGTTCTCAATATAAAAATAGGGATGCATATCCAGCGAAGCAGGTATGCCATAAAAATAATCAAAGCCAACCTGCTGCGGGCCGTTGGTTATGGGTTGAAAGAAATCAAAATTTCCCTTTGCATCTTTTTGCCAGTCGAGCCCCAGGTGCCATTTGCCAACGCAGGCGGTATGATAGCCATTGCGTTTTAACAGGGACGCTACAGTGGTCTGATCATTTTTTATCAGCATGGTGTCGTAGCCCCACAGCACACCATTTTGCAGGCTGGTGCGCCATGCATACCTGCCCGTCAATATTCCATAACGGGTGGGCGTGCACACCGCTGAGTTGCTGTGTGCGTCGGTAAATTTCATTCCCTGCGCTGCTACTTTATCGATGTTAGCAGTATTAAGCTTTGAATCTTTGTTAAAGCAACTCACATCGCCGTAACCGAGGTCGTCGGCAAGTATATAAATGATATTGGGCTTTTGCTGTGCCTGTATGGTTATTGCGGTTAATAAACATGCAGCGAGATGGATAAAATACTTTGTTGATTTCATTCGTATAAACTTTGGTTGTTACCTTATTGTGTGATGTTGTTCAATTAAAAATCAAATATCTGGCTTTCGAGTTTTGTCATAAGTGCAGCAACCACTTCAGGATGTTCCTTGCTCTTATCCACTTTTTCATTTGGGTCTTCTATCACATTGTATAACTCATAGCTCCAGTCTCCTTTGGCAGATCGCGCAGGGATCAGCTTCCACAATCCGTCGCGGATAGCGTATTGCCCGGAGTAAGTATGATGTATCAATCCCTTCCTGTGCCGTTCGGAACGGGCATTGTACAGTACAGGCGCAAAGCTCCTGCTGTCTTTGTCCTTTGGCATTGTCACCCCGGTTATTTCCGATGCGGTTGCCATGAGGTCAAGATTTGAAACCAATGCATTTGATGCAGTGCCGGGTTTTACCACAGCCGGCCACGACACAATAAACGGCACACGGTGCCCGCCTTCGTGCAACGCGGCTTTAAAGCCTTTCAGATCGCCGCAGCTTTTATGGCCATAATCTTTGCCATCGTCGCTTACAGGTGTACCTCCGTTGTCGGATGTAACAATGAGTATCGTATTTTTTTCAATGCCCAGTACCTTCAGTTTTTTCATGATCTCGCCTACGCTCCAGTCTAATTCAAACACCATGTCTCCCCGCTCGCCTGCATCGCTTTTGCCTTTGGCAACCGCCGAAGGTGTGCAGGGGCGATGAGGCGCTACCGGTGTAAAATATAAAAAGAACGGTTTTTTTGCAGCCGCAGAACGCTCTATAAAACCTTCTGCTTCGCTGGTTAACCTGGGACCTATCGCCGTATCGCTCCAGTTTTCTACCATCCATCCTTCATGCACTTCTCTTGCAGAGGTGTTTGATACTGTAGGTGAACTTTTCTCTCTCCATTTATCCGGGCTACCAACGGCATACCTGTTCCGGGAAAATGCATAAGGTTCCAGGTTGTTACCACCGGGCAATCCAAAGAAATAATCAAACCCAAGATCGTTTGGACCACCAAATGTGGGTGTGGAAAAATCTACATTTTTTGCGCCTCCCAATCCGCTCTCATTATTATCCTTGGGTGCTACATAATTGTATCCCGCTTTTTTTAAGAAATGAATGCCCAGATGCCATTTGCCTATTGCCGCGGTTTGATAACCCGCTTTTTTAAAAAGGTCTGCAATGGTAAACTCATGCGCATCAATCAATGGTGCATCGTAGCCCGACCAAAGCACTTCTTTTTTCAACCGCGATTTCCAGGCATACTTTCCGTTGATGACGCTGTATCGTGATGGTGTACAAACGGATGAGGCAGAATGTGCGTCCATAAACATCATTCCTGTTGCTGCCAGCCTGTCCATATTCGGCGTTGGAATTTTTGACTGGCTGTTATAGCAGTGTGGATCGCCATAGCCCATGTCATCTGCCATAATAAATATTACGTTTGGCTTTTTTGACGGAGTGGATTGAGCTGCAATAATACAGTGCGATAACAGGAGCAGTGAAAGGATACCGATGCGTGTTTTCATTCTGATTTCTTTAAGCGGTTAACACCCTTACAGGGGTGGTAAAATAAAAGAATTTTGTTGAATACAATGCAAAATTCTAAATGTTGGGCGTGAGACACGCCCCACAGCGAAGAAACGGACCGCATAACCATTACTATTTTTCTTACGTTGACGACTATGGTGAGACACGAGCCAGGGTGGAGGAACAACTTACGTTGATGACACCTACCTCCTTCGCCATGGGGATGCCTCACGTCCCACAGTTCCATATGCATGATTCGTATTGATCTATAATCAAGGTTTTGATCGCCGAGATTTACATTGTTAATAAACTCTATTTCGGGTATCATCTCCTCGCCATGGGGCGTGTCTCACGCCCCATCGTGTTCAAGGTTCCTATCGCTCAATAACCAGGATTTTGATCTCCAAGACTTGCATTGTTAATGAACTCTGTTTCGGGTATAGGATAGAGAAAATATTGTTTACCGGTAACCGGGTGTGTAATCATCCACTGCGACGGGAATGTAAGACCCAGGAAATCAAGCTGCGGCTGCAAACGGCTTTGCATAATGCCCCACCGGTTTAAATCAAAATATCTGATACATTCAAACGCAAGCTCCATTCTTCGTTCGTGCCTTACCGTATCTCTGAAAGCCGATTGCGAAGGGAGGTCTGCTGCGGTCAGTTCTTCCAGGCCTGCGGCGCTCCTTACTTCGTTCAATAATTCAAATGCTTCGCCTTGTGGTGCGTATGCTTTTTCATTCAGCGCTTCCGCTCTCGTAAGTAACACTTCCGCATAACGCAGCAAGGGATAGTTCCATGGGCTTTGCCCCACAGGGTCTACTGCGTTGTAAAATTTATTGATGCAGAAAAGTGTACCATTGGGTTTGCTGGCATCAATAAAATTGGGAAGGCCATAGGTTGCTATTGTTACGTTTTTGCGAAGATCGCCGGGCTCATACGATTGTACAAAGCTGCCACCCGATGAAGGTCCTCCGCCCTTGCCCTCCAGGTCATCGTCTGTGGGCAGGATCAACGCGCTGCCCTGGTAAACAGCAGGTGCAAAAGCACTACTTATAGGGGCGGGATTCAGATTATTGTATTGCACTTCGAATAAAGAACCGGCATTGTTCTCCGCTTTGCCATTAAAATAATCTGCATAATTCTGCAGCAACGCACCGTTTCCAATTACTGCCGATGAAGCGGCAATCACTTCATCCCATTCTTCCAGTTCCAGGTGTACTGCCGATTTTAACGCACTGGCTGCATAAGTAGTGGGGCGTCCTTTTTCCATTCCTGCTGCACCACCATATGTTGTGGGAAGCAGGGTTATTGCATTTGTAAGATCATTTTTGATGAGCGTATATACATCGCCGATAGCCACCCGTGGCAATTCTGCGTCGCTGCGTACAAGGATCTGTTTTTCTATTAATGGCACACCGCCAAACAATCTTACCAGGTTAAAGTAACTGAATGCCCTCATAAATAATGCCTGCCCCCGAACGCTGTTTTTGGTTGCCTCGTCAGGAAAATCCTGCACGTTGTCAATATTGTCCAGGATGTTGTTGGCATAGTTGATGATCCTGTAGTACTCCGTCCATGCAGTTTTTGTAAACCGGTAAGTAGGCGATGCAATAAAAATATCGGTTTCCAGTTCATTTCGCCAGGTCCAGCCATCATCGCTTGCCAGGTCTGTTAACCGCTGCATGGTTTGATCGTACAGTTTATAAAGCGGCGAATACATGCCATTGGTTAAAGCAGTTATGCCGTTTGACGTGGTAACGAGGCTTTGAAGGGTGTTGGTGCCCACAGGTTTGGGCTCCAGTATTTTTTTGCAACTGCACAGCATTACCAGCATCGTAATTATGCCTGCACGCAAATTGAGTTTGTTCATATATAATAGCTTTAATAGTATTCAAAATATTTTAAAACGTGAGTGATACAGACAGGTTAAACTGCCTGGTTGGTGGATAAGGTGTTATATCCTGCCCGGCAGATAATAAGTTCCCACTGCTTGACGCCTCCGGGTCAAGTCCCTTGTATTTCGTTATTGTTATTGCGTTGATGCAGGAGATAGCGATTCTTGCATGCTGCAGTTTCAGTCTGTCCAGCAACGAGGGCGACAATTCATACGCAAGGCTTATATTCTTAAGCCTGGCAAAACCCGCATCTTCCAGAAAGCGGGTAGATACTCTTGTGGCAAGAAAAGTAGTATTACCTCCCTGCGATGGCCGGGGCACTGAATTGGATGGATTGTCGGGCGTCCAGAAATCAGCTACCTCTGCCAATTGCTGATTAAAGGGAACGGCTCTTGCATTCAGGTTGCGCATGGTATTGTATAATTTATTTCCACCCGAAAAATTGATGAATACATTGAGCGAGAAATTTTTGTACGACCATGTATTGTTAAGTCCGCCATAATAGGTGGGTTGCGGGCTTCCCACATATTCTTTATCGCCCGGGTCGAGTATTCCATTTTTATTAAGATCGGCATAGCGCACATCGCCCGGAACGGCTCCTGCGGCGGCAGCTTCCTGCTGATCGCTCTGCTGCCAGATGCCTATAAACCTGTACATGTTAAAAGCGCCTACCGGATACCCGGCTGCTGTAAGGTTGACAAAATCGTTCGGCAAACTCAGCGTAGTGCCCGGAATCGTCAGTTCTCCACCTACAGAGTTGGTGCCGGCATTCAGCACACGATTTTTGTTGTAGGCAATATTAAAATCTGTTGTCCAGCTAAAATTACCAGTCAGGTTTCTGCTGTTCACCGCAAACTCCACCCCGTTGTTTTTAATGGCGCCGAAATTGGTTGCCTGAGAAGTAACTCCCGATGTAAGGGGCATTGGAATATTGATGAGCAGGTTTTCAGACTTTTTCTGATAATAGTCCAATGTAAGGTTTAACCGGCTTCCAAATAAACTAATGTCTATACCGGCATCTAATTGTTTGGCAGATTCCCATTGCAGGGCGGGGTTGCTGATGTTGCCCGGCACATTTCCACCGGCGGTGGTATTGCCGTATACATAATTGGCGGCAGTAACCTGCGACAGAAATCCAAAGTCGCCTATATTCTGGTTGCCTGTAAGTCCATAGCTCACTCTCAGCTTCAAATCATTTATAGCAGCTACTTTAAAAAAATCTTCCCTGGCAATTCTCCACGCCACAGATGCAGAGGGAAAAACACCATACCGGTTGGCAGAACCAAACTTGGAGGAGCCATCGCGGCGAACAGTGGCTGTAAGCAAATAACGTTCGTCAAAGCCATAGTTCAGCCGGGCAAAAGTAGAAGCAAGCCCTGAGGTAATATCTGAACTTTTAGCAGAAAAATTTTGCTGGTTGGCAAGCTGGTCGAGCGAATTATCGGTAGTGCCCCAACCTTCGGTGTTGGTGCTTACATAACGTTGTTGCTGGGCAGATGCACCCACAAGCAGTTTGGCAGCATGCAAACCGATTGTTTTTTGATATTCGAGTGTGATATCTGTAACCCAATTGTACTGCTGAACAGACCCGGCAGTGGCAATGCCGTAATCCTGCTTATTTAACCCGATTGAATACGTTGGAGTATAGGTGCTGATATTCTGGAGGGCGAGGTCAACACCTGAGCTTCCGGACAATGTCAGTCCCTTTACTATTTCGTAGTCCAGCTTCAGGCTTGCCAGGATTTTTGTATTCTTTGACTGGTTCTTAAAAAGATAAAGGGGAATGAGCGGGTTTGATGATGCGCCAAAATAGGGATCTGCCGCTGTTTGCACTCCTGCAAGATTTCCTTCGGCATCGAATGCAGGATTATAGGAATGCTGGCTTACCAGTCTTTCATACAATCCCCCCGAATTAAAAATATCATTCTCTCTCTGAGGTTGATTGTATATCTGGTAGGTAGTCATGAAAGAAGAAGTAATCTTGAGCTTTGACCCTACGTTGATGTCGTTGTTAGCCCTGAGAAAGAAATCGGTGATGTCCGTATTTTTCAGAACACCTTCCCGCTTTAAAAAACCGCCGGATACAGCAAAGCGGCTTTTAGCATCGCCACCGGATACCTGGATATTATAGTTCTGCCGAAGCGCCGAGCGTGTTGCCAGTTCCTGCCAGTTATTGTCTGTTTGCCAAACAGCGTCGGCGGGGTTTTCGTAAGCGGTGGTATTCCTGCCGGAGTTTTTGAAGGCTTCTACAAACAGGCGGCGCTGCTGCTCGGTGCTGAGTACTTTATACATTTTAGAAATGCTTTCGGAACCGAGTTCTGTATTAAAAGTCACCAGCGTTTTGCCAGCTTTACCGCGGCGAGTAGTAATCAGCAATACACCGTTAGACGCCTGCGCCCCATAAATGGAAGTTGCAGAAGCATCTTTGAGCACATCTATAGACACAATATCTTTTGGGTTGATGGCATTGAGCGAACTACCGGTGGTGGTTACCCCATCTACAATAATGAGGGGACCGCTGCTGGTAGTGATGGCGCCGGCGCCTCTTATAACAATATTGAATTTCCCGTCGAGGTTTCCGCCTGTCTGGCTAACATTCACACCGCTTGCCCTTCCAACAAGGGCATCCTGGAAACTTGCAACGGGCCTGCTTTGCAGGTCTTTTTCGCGTACGCTGGACACTGCGCCGGTAAGGTCCTGTTTTCTTGATTTGGAATAACCAACAAGCACTATATCTTCAGACACATTATCAGCCGCTACCATCTTTACAAAAAGATAACCGCTGCTGGCTTTAAAGGGAACTTCCTGGCTGATGTAACCTACATAAGACACCACCAAAATGCCGGAAGATTCGGGTGTATTGATATCGAAGCTGCCATCTGCTGCCGACACCCATGATTTGTTTGTTCCTTTGAGTGAAATGGTGGCATTGGATAAAGGCGTTCCATCCTGCCCCGTTACCTGCCCTTTGATTTGAGCAGCCTGAATGGCTGTTGCATCATCATTGCGGGGAGTGGTTTCTGCGGCTCTGGGTTTGATGATAATTGTTTTGCCTTCGATCTCCCATGTCAATACCTGGTTTGCAAAGCATATACGAAGCACATACTCAATGGAAGCATCCCTGACGTCTATATCCACCTTGCGAGCCTGGCGGATCACTTCTGTAGAATACAAAAAAGAATAACCGGTTTGCTTTTTAACTTCCTGGAATATTTTCTGAAGCGATGCATTTTTTTCGGAGAGTGTAATGCGCTGTGCATAGCTCCCGGCGCTTACCTGGAGGCATGCAATCAATACAAGAATGAAAGTAAGTTTCATACGCAGCAGCAGTTGTTTGGTAAACCGCCTGTGGTTGGGTAATGGCAAAACAAGCCAAAAACAACCACCGGAGGCGGAGGTGTCTACAATTCTCATAATTTTGTTCTTGTTTGGGTTTCGTTAATAAACAGTTCGTGAATTAAATTGTATTTAGCGGGTTAACCCGAACTACCCGCCGCTCCGGCTCCTACCCCGGGGCGGCTTTTTACGGGATCACCCTGGTTTCTCAATAATTTTTTACAACTATTTTTTTGCCCTCAACGGCAAACCGTACGCCGCCTGTTTTTTCCAGCATTTTCAACACCTGCGAAACATTTACCGCTCTTTGGATGGTGCCGGTAAAATGCTGCGTAACCGTGCCGGCAAATATCACCTCTACATCGTACCATCTTTCTATCTGCCGCATTACAGATTGAATATCTGTATCTATAAACTCGAACAAACCGTGCTTCCAGGCCAACACTTCGCTGGTATCTATGTTGGTCATGAGTTGTATGTTTTCATTGCTGCACAGCGCCTGGTGGCCGGGCTTAAGCGTGGCAGACCGGCCAGATTTCTGCACCTTTACTGCTCCTTCGAGCAGCGTAATTTTTACAGCAACCTCATTTGCATAGCTATTGATGTTGAAATGTGTGCCCAGCACTTCTGTTGTCGTTCCGTTGGCTTCAACCAAAAACTTTCTGCCTGCATCTTTCTTAATTTCAAAGTAAGCCTCCCCTTTTATGGTTACTTTCCTATCGGAACCGGTGAAGATGTTGGGGAAGGTGATCGACGAGCCTACGTTTATCCATACCTGTGATCCATCGGCTAACTGCAATTGTACAGGCTTGCTGCCGCGGGGTACGTCTAACGTATGCAGTTCAACCCTGGCGTTGTGCTGAGGACTGTATATCAACTCATCCGAACCAAGCTTATGGGCATTGGATACGCCTTGTTGCTCAAGCGAGCCATCGCGCGCATTGTCCAGTATAATTTCCCTGCCATTTGCAAGCTTTAGTACAGCTTTATTGGCAGCGGGGGCAGCCACATCCTGGTCTTGAACCTGGTTTTGTTTTTCGGTAACGCGTGCAAACTTTTTCTCCGGAGCAAGAAGGAAATATATGATTCCTGCACCCAGCAATAACAATACGATGGATGCTGCTGCAACAATGCGGCGCCAGCCGATGCTGGTGCGTGAAGGTGCAGCGTCTATTGGAATTGCTTTGTCAGACCGGATAATGGTTTCAAACATTTTATTCCAATCCACATTTACAGCATCAGCATTGGTGCGATGGGCATCCCACTGCTTTTTTACATGGGTTTTCAATTCGCTTTCTTCCGGCGCTTCGCTCATCCATTCCAACAGTTCCTTCTCTTCGGCGGCAGTGCACTTTCCGGAAGTATATGCATTCAACAGGTAAAATATTCTTTCAGTGGTCAATGCCATATCATTATTTAGCAGGAGGCGGTTATGCCAGCTCCTTATTTTACAGACAGACAACTGTAAGAACAATTTGTACCAGTTGAAAAAAATTTTTTTTGAAAAAAGAAGGCCAGGACACTTAACAGGGAGTAACCCATAAAAGAAGTGACCAGGTAATTGCTGCACCGTTAAGATGTGCTTTTATGGATTGTATTGCGGCTGCCAGGTGGTTGCGAACGGTGTTGGGAGATATTTGCAGCTTTTCGGCTATTTGTTCCCTGCTCAAACCGTCCTGCTTGCTGAGCCTGAACACCAATTGCTGCTGGGCTGGCAGACTTTTAATAGCATCGTTAATAAAGCGCTCACTTTCCCATGCCAGCACTGTTTCGTCCGTAATATTCTTAGAGGCGGGCAATGTGGCAATATGATCGAGCAGCTTTTGCTCAAGCGCCAGCTTTTTGTAATAATTATAGATGCGTCGGTAAATGGCTGTAAAAAAATAGGCATCAGCATTTTCAATGTCGCCGAGTGAAAACCTTTTTTGCCAGATCTTTATAAATGTTTCCTGCACAATTTCTTCGGCTATGGCATGAGAGCGGGTCATTTTGAGTGCAACTGCATAAAATCGCTCTTTGTATGCATGAAATATAACCTTAAACGCATCTTCGTCATCCTGCGCCACCCGGTGAAGCAGGTGCTTAAGATTATATTGTACAGTCTTTTTCAAGTGAATGGCAGGCAATAAAAATTAGCGTTTAGCAAATCCGGGTTGTTACCGCTTCAGCTTATAAAGCAATCAACCATTGTAAAAATAAGATAAAGTTGAAGATTCTGATATTAGGGGGCGATTTACCTTCGGCGAGAAAGTTGAAGCTTTTGCTGGCAGTCCGGGAAGAACATAGGGAGTACACGAAGTATTGGGACCACAAGTGTTCGAGGCTCGTGCATGGTGTACCTAATTCCATCAGACCGCCTTCGGCGTGCCGATAGTGTTGGGTTTCGGTCGGCACGGCGAGAGCCGGTCGGATCGACCAAAAACACAGGTTTCAAACACTTGTAGTCTGGAGACTTCGTACAGCTAGTATATTATTTGGCAAGCAAAATGCGAAAGCCGACAGTGAATTCGAGGTTCTCTCCTACACTTGCTCCAGCCATAAACCTGCTGTATTTTTCATCAAATGAGGATAAACCCGAAGCTGATATCTCTTTTGAATTGTTATATTCAACAAACAAAAGGTTGCTTAATCCCGTTTCGATATGAAAACGAGGTGTAACGGCATAGGCGATACCAGGGGTTAGGTTTAGTCCGATCTTATAGCCTTTTGTTTCAGCATAATCATAGCCAGATTGATACTTGGTTTTTTTAAGAAACCATTGTCCGCCTGCATTGCTTTGTAAAAACAAATAAAAACCGGATGATCCCAGATTTTTATACTGCCGCAAATACACACCTACGCCATAAGCGTCACTATGCTGTTTTCGTTCAGGATTGGTTGGATTTTTGTTTGTAAAATTGTTGGCGATATAAGATAGCTGGACTCCGAGTGCAAGATTTTGTTTAATGAACCTGCCATATGAGGGGCTAATACCGAAAGCTGACTCTTTCACTTGAAACCCATAACTATAACTTTCATTGATCGTTGAAGAAAAGTGGATACTTCCGCCCAGCAAACTGGCTCCTTTGCTAATTTGAGCTTGCAGGCAATTAACCGAAATGCAAAGCGTGACTGTAAAAATGAACTGGTAAAATGTCTTTTTCATGGTTGTGCTTTTTTGATGAAGAACATAGGAAGTACGAAGTCTCAAAGACTTCGTACAGTGTTTGACGTTAGATAAAGTGTTTTGTATTGCTGCGTGATAGGCAGCCTGACCTATTGGGGTAATAAAATGCGAAAACCTATAGTCCATTGCAAACCACTTCCCACACTTGCTCCTGCATTAAAGGAATTGCTTTTGCTGTCGTATGATTGTGTGCTACCGGTAGCCTTGTATCGGGTGTTTTGATAGCCTGCATACAATAAATTATTCAATCCTGTTTCAAAATGAAAGCGCGGTGTTATTGCATAAGCAATTCCGGGACTCAGGTTAAGGTTAACGCTGTATCCTTTTGATTCCGTTTTATCGTAACCATTGCTATATTCGCTGGTTCCTCTTGATAAAGTGCCTCCTAACCGGCTTTGTAAAAAGAGGAAAAAACCGGATGACCCGAGGTTTTTGTATTGACGCAAAAACACTCCCACGCCATAGTAATTGTCTTTTTCCTTTCTTTCCGGATTGCCGGGAGATGTGTTTGTAGTGTGTTGGTTGCCGTATGAGAGCTCCGCACCAAGAACAAGATTTTGCTTAACAAATTTTCCATACGCTGGCGACACGTAAAAGGATGAACTTTGGTTTTGATAATCATCGGCATAGGTAGAGGATTTGTTTGAAGAGAAGCTGACGCTTCCTCCCAATAAATCAGTACCCTTGGCGATTTGAGCGTTCAATTGATTGGTGATAGTGCATGCAACGGCTGTAAAAAACAGAAAGTAAAGTTTTCTTTTCATGTGCTTGTTTTTTTTGATGGCACAAATATGAAGAAAGCCTCCAGCTAAAAGAATGCTTCAATTGCTTTTAACCCAACATTATACAAACAGGCTGTGAATTTTTTACAACGGTGCAGCGTTTCTATATTTTAAGAAACCTGCTGATGCCTCCATAATTCAATAAAAGCTTCGCTGTGTTGCAGGAGGTATTCAAGATTGCCTTCGGCTAATACCTGTCCGTTCTGCATTACATAAATATGATCGAAGTGGCGCAACAGGTGCAGCCTGTGCAAGGCAGATACGATGACTTTGTTTTTACAGCTTTCAAACAGTTGCTCATAAATCAGCAATTCTGTTTTAGGGTCAATGCTGCTGGTTGGTTCGTCGAGCAAAACAATATCGCTGTCCTTTGCAGCAAACATACCGCGCGCCAATGCCAGGCGTTGCTTTTGTCCGCCCGAAAGGTTTACCCCCTTTTCGGCAATGCTGCTTTGCAATCCTTTGGGCAGTTGTTGCACCACTTCCCAAAAGCGAACGGCTTTGCAAACGGTTTCAATTTCTTTTTCGCTGTAGGAAATGCCGAGTGTGATATTGTATTCAATCGTATTTTCAAAAATTTCCGGTTCCTGCGGAAAAAGGGTAACATGCGTTGCAATGGTGTTGATGCCTTGCGGCTGCGGAACACCATCGATCAAAATAGATGCGCCTGCGGCAGGCGGATACAAACCGCGCAAAACTGCCAGCAGCGTACTTTTACCGCTGCCGCTCTCTCCTACCAATGCCACTCGTTTTCCTTTTTGCAGTGTAAGACTGATATTGCTAAGCCCTGCGGCGCGGGCAGGCTGTACTTCTGCCGGAAGAAAATTTTCGTTGCCCTTGTGCGAAAAAGACAGATCGTGAATATTGATCTGATGCCAGTCCCGCGGCAACGATGCATCATTCTCAGGCAGGTGATGTTTATTGTAAGCTTCTGTTACTACAAAAGCTGTTCGCACGTTGGTGGCATCTTTCACCACATCGGTATACAGGTAGGCTACATTATGAAAAACACTGGTGAACCTTTCCACATAACCCATCAGTGTTACCAGTCCGCCCAATAAAAATATTTCGCCGGGTATCCAGTGTTGCCACACATAGCCCACCAGTATAACAACATATATAACTGCTACCAGCATATCGGTAACAAACCACTTCCATTCGTTGATAGCAACATTTTTACGAAAAGGCGGCCATACCGACATAACCCTTGCCAGCAGGGTTTGCTGCAGGCGGCTTTGCAGGCGCAGGGTTATTACTGTAACAACGTTGGATAGACTGTCGAACAAGGTAGCCGACACTTTGTGTTCTTCTTCGTTTACCTCTTCCAATGTTTTGATATAAGGCTTATCGAACCGGAAGATGACAAACACAACCAGCAGACCCAGCAACACGGCCACTCCACCAAACAACGGAGAAAAATACAGCATGGCTGCAAACGAAATAAAGAACTTGGCAAGGGTATGTACATATTCAAAGCCACGTTCAAAAAAATTCCTGATCGATTCGTATGCTTTGCGCACCCGGTTGATGATCTCGCCTGAGTGATGATCCTGGTGCCATTTCACTGGCAGTTGCAACGTTTTGTGATAGTATTCATCCATAAAATTGCGGGCAATAAAAAACGCCAGCCTTCTTTCCACAATGCGTGCGGGACCATGAAAAGCCCAATCGGCCAGCTTTATTCCAAGATATACAAGAGCGTATTTCCAGGTACGTTGCAGTGCATCGGAGCCGTGCTGCTGCAGATCGTTGATGTATACACCCCATATAACGGGCAGGGCTGCCTGCACCAGGTTGCTAACCGCAAAAGCACTGTAAATAATTACATATTTAAACCGCATGTTGGCGGCATAGCGCCAGCATACCTGTAACAAAAACAGGTATGGATTGCGAAAGTACTGTCGGTCGTTCTTCACTACAATAATAATGTGGGTGCAAAATTAGGCTGCGCAAAGCATATTCCGGCGTGGAGAGCATTGGGTTGAAATCCAATGTTACAATATTTTATCGAGCCCATGACTCTGCCTCCTTACAAACAGCGAGAGCCGTAGGCTCGGTATCATACTGTAAGGATGGACTTTAATCCATCCGCATACCCCGAACATATCATCCACAGCATACCAAAAAATAATATCTTTCGGCTTTAAGGAAATATTTATGAAAGCTATTTGGAACAGCCTGGGCGTTGCTATAGCAGTGGTATATGCTTTTATGCCTGGTGCCGCTATTGGTCAGCAGCAAAAGCCGGGAACCGTTACTACTTACCAGCATTTCAACCGGCTAACTGCTGATGCGTCATGGCGGTTAGTCGACAGTATTCCACTCAACTTTACTACGTATCATACGCAGGGACTCACCAAAGTCGGAGCATTTTATTTTTTGAGTGCTGTAAAAGTGATCCGTTGGCCCAAAAAATACCCGGCGTTGCAAAACGGATATGATCGCGACAACGGAGAGGGCGTTGGCTACCTCTTTAAATTTTCCGAAGCGGGAAAGCTGATCGACAGCGTCCGCCTGGGCGAAGGCGTGATCTACCATCCCGGGGGAATTGATTTTGACGAAAACCATATCTGGGTGCCGGTGTGCGAATACAGACCGTTTGGCAAGTCGATTGTATACCGGGTTGATCCCAACACACTAAAGGCAGAACTGGTTGCCCGGATTCCCGATGCTATTGGTGCGGTGGCATACAATCGAGAAACCAACGAACTGGTGGGTATGAACTGGGGCAGCCGGAAATTTTACAAATGGAAGATCACACACAGCAACGGAGCTACAGTTGCAAACCTGCGTGGTGAAAAAGGATATATCAATCCGCATTTTTATGTAGACTTCCAGGATTGCAATGATGCGGGTGCGGGCAAGATGATCTGCTCCGGGTTGCGCACTTATAAAAATGCCAAGGGCGATGTGGTGCGCCTGGGTGGATTGGAAATGATTGATATGAACGATTTTGATGCGGGCTTACAGTTACCTGTAACCGAATATACTGCTAAAGGTGTCATCCTTACCAATAATCCTTTTTATGTGGAGTCGGTGGGTGAAGCACTTCAGTTTTATTTTGTGCCGGAAGACGATTCTTCTACGCTATACATTTATCGTACGGAATAAAAAAAGGAGGCGTGTGCCTCCTTTTTTAAGAAAATATATTGACCAGCCTATTTTTTGTCAGCTTCATCGTATTTCTTCTGGTAGAAATCAGATTTTGCTTTGTCTTTCTTCCTGTCGTAGCAATAAGCCAGGTTGTTGCAAGCCGATTTGTATTCTGATTTTTCAGACAGCTTCAAGGTTGATTTTGAATCCAGTGCATTGAATACTACTTCAAACGGAGGAATGGCTTTATCGCAAAGTGCTACCACCTGGGCTTTCATTTCATCTTTTTTCTTTACGTCTTCAGGTTTGGTGCTTTTAATTTTGTTTGCATCTTCTTCCAAAAATAAAGCCTGGTTAAAGTAGTGCTTGGCAAGGTTAAGGTTGGCTTCCAATGCATCTGGTTTTAATGCCAGCGCCTGTTTGTACAAGTTTTCTATTTTCACTATGCGGTCGTTGTAATCAGCCGGTCTGTCTTTTACATCGCTTACGTGCGTTTCGTTAAAGAGTTCATTGGCATAGTCAACGATCATGTCAAAATTTTCAGGATTGCTTTTGATCAACTCCTCGTATTTGGCGTAAATCGCTTTTTTATCGCCCTGGTTGCGGAGGTAATCAAATTCTACCAGCGGTAAATAGTCATCTTTAGGATACAGCTCTACACCTTGTTTGATGTATTTCTGCATGTTAGGGATGTCTTTCTTGTCGAGGTAATATTTAGCCAGGAAACGGTAAATGGTTACGTGCTCTGGTTTGGTACCAATTTTAGCATCAGCCAGTTTTTGAAAAGCGGCTGCTGCTTCGTCTTCTTTTTTAGCGTTCATAGCTGCCAATGCAGAGTAATATACAAGTGTGGTATCGAGCTTGGCAAGTCCCCAACCCTGGGAAAAAATATACTCACCAACTGTGCTTGATTTTTTGAAGGTAGACAATGCATCTTCGTATTTTTCAGCATTGTATTGCGCAGCCGCCTGGTCAAAATAGCCGCCGTATAAATCGTAAACAGGCTTATAGTTTTCGAGCGTTAAAAAAGTGGTGGTTTCGTTTTTGTCAAGCTCAACGGCTTTTTTAATGGCTTCAAATGCATCTGCTCTTCCATCAGGTACCAGGGTTTTAAACTGGTCGTTGGTGGCAATAGCGCCATAAATTTTGGCTTTTGTAAACCATACTTCTGCATTCTTTTGCTGCTTGGGATTTGTAAGCAACTGATCTATTCCTGCTTTCGCTTTGTCGAGTTCATTGTTCTTAAGCATGTCTTTCACCTTGTTCAGGTTCTGGGCAAACAAGCTTAAGGTAAAAGACGCAATCAGGGTCGTTAATATTATTTTCTTCATGTTGATTGTTTTAAAACTTTAATCTATTGGTTTTTGAACAGATTATATTGAGGGATTTACATTTTCATCCGTTGTTTCCGCGTCTCCTCCAGGTTCCGTTCCATTGTCGTTACCGGCCGATCCGTTCTCATCTGCTGCTGCATTCTCATTTCCGCCATTCTCTCCTTCGTAGCGCGCCAACTGTGTGATGGCAGCTATGGCGTCGTCCTCATCCAGCCTTATCAGTTTTACACCCTGGGTAGCCCTGCCCTGCTCACTTACCTGGCTCACCGCTATCCTGATGGTAAGACCAGATTTGCAGGTGATCATCAGGTCTTCCTCTTCACTAACGTCCAGTATGCCCACCAGCGAACCGGTTTTTTCAGTTACGTTGATGGTTTTAACACCTTTTCCGCCGCGGTTGGTGATACGGTAATTGTCTTCGCCTGCTTCGTCGGTGATGGGGGTACGTTTTCCAAATCCTTTCTCACTCACTACCAGTACCGTACGCGATTTGTCGTCTTTTTTGACACAAATCATGCCAACCACTTCATCCTGCTCATCATCTACCGCAATACCTCCTACTCCAATGGCTCCGCGACCGGTTGGGCGCACTTTGTCTTCCGGAAAACGGATGGCTCTTCCGCTTTTTACAGCCATCATGATCTCGCTGTTGCCGTCGGTCATCCTGGCTTCCAGCAACTGGTCTCCCTCTACGATGGTGATAGCATTCACCCCGGTTGCACGCGGTCTGCTAAAATCTTCTAAAAGTGTTTTCTTAATAATGCCTTTTCGTGTACAAAGTACAATATAATTATTCTTTACAAAGTCTTCGTCTTCTAAATTTTTTACGTCTATGATGGCACGCACCTTATCATCCTGCGGCAACTGTATCAAATTCTGTATGGCTCTGCCCTTGCTGTTCTTATCACCTTCGGGCAGTTGATATACCTTCAGCCAGTAGCACCTTCCTTTTTCGGTAAAGTACAACATGGTATGGTGAGTTGATGCCACAAAAAGATGCTCTATCCAGTCTTCTTCTTTGGTGCGTCCGCCAATGGCGCCTCTGCCACCGCGATTTTGCTGACGGTATTCTGTAGCCGAAGTACGTTTGATATAACCCTGGTGGCTGATGGTGATCACCACATCTTCTTCTTCTATCAGGTCTTCAATGCGCATTTCGTCCGCCAGGTACTGTATTTCTGAGCGGCGTTCATCGCCAAAACGATCTTTAATTTCTGTGAGCTCTGCTTTAATTACATCGTATCTTTTGCCTTCGTCACCCAGCAGCTCTTTCAGGTAAGCGATCTGTTTCATGATCTCGTCGTATTCTTCCTTGATCTTTTCGCGTTCCATACCGGTAAGGCGCTGCAGCCTTAATTCCAGTATGGCTCTCGCCTGCACTTCATCCAGTCCCCAGCCGGCATTGATCAGGTTTTCCCTGGCAATTTCGGGCGTAGCCGAATTCCGGATCATTGAAATCACTTCGTCCAGGTGATCCAGCGCAATAAGATAACCTTGTAAGATATGCGCTTTCTTCTCTGCTTCTCTTAATTCATACTTCGTGCGGCGTACCACCACTTCGTGCCTGAACTCAATGAACTCGCTGATGAGGTCTTTAAGATTGAGCGTTTTGGGTCTGCCTTTTACAATAGCTACGTTGTTAATGCCATAGGAGGTTTGCAGTTCGGTGTGTTTATACAGGTGGTTGATGACCACGTTGGCAATGGCGTCTCTCTTCAGGTCTATCACAATACGGGTACCTTCTTTTTGGGTAGACTCGTTATTTACGTGTGCAATGCCTTCTATGATCTTTTCATTCACCAGCTCGCCAATGCGGTTGGTAAGCACATCGCGGCTTACCTGGTAGGGAACAGAGGTAATGATGATCTGCTCTCTGCCGCTGGCTTTGGTATCAATATGCACTTTGCCGCGCAACACCACCCTGCCGCGACCGGTATGCATGGCAGCGCGAATGCCTTCGTAGCCATAAATGATACCGCCGGTAGGAAAATCGGGCGCCTTTACATATTTGATCAGTTCATCTATTGTTATTTCACGATTGTCGATATAGGCTATGCAACCCTCAATTACTTCTGTAAGGTTGTGGGGCATCATGTTGGTTGCCATGCCCACGGCAATACCACTGGAACCGTTTACGAGCAATTGCGGAATGCGCGTGGGAAGAATGGTGGGTTCTTTTTCAGAATCGTCGAAGTTGGGCTGGAAATCCACTGTGTCCTTCTCAATATCGTCCAGCATATGCTCGGCTAAACGCTGCAGCCTGGCTTCGGTGTAACGCATAGCTGCCGGATCATCCCCGTCCTGGTTACCAAAGTTTCCCTGTTTATCAATCAGCGTATACCGCATGTTCCATTCCTGGGCCATGCGCACCATGGCATCGTATACCGAACTGTCTCCATGCGGGTGATATTTACCCAGCACCTCCCCTACCACACGAGCCGATTTTTTATAGGGCTTGTTGTAATTAATGCCCAGCTCGTTCATGGCAAACAAAATGCGCCGGTGTACTGGCTTTAAGCCATCACGTACATCGGGCAGGGCGCGGCCTACAATTACACTCATCGAGTAGTCGATGTAGGCTTTTTTCATTTGCTCCTCAATGTTGATCTGGATAATACGGTTGTTATCGTTGGTTTCCTGCGGCGTTAAATTATCTTCCATATCTGATTTTTCTCCTACTTTTTTCTGTACGAAAACGTATATAAAAAATGCCTGCAAATGTAGCATTTTTAGCGCTTTTCAGCCTGAAAAACAGCGCTTTTGGAGCGTTTATTTATCCACGAATGTGAATAGTGGAGCAAATTTGAAATTTTAGATTTCAAATTTGAAATTTGCCAAAAACCACTATTGAAAAATATCCTTGTTTTTGGCACGGGAAAATCGGCTACCAGCCTCATTGAATACCTGATCGGGCAATGCATACAGCAGCAGTGGCAACTGGTGGTTGCTGATGCTAATCTGCAACTGGCGCAGGCTAAAATTGGCAATGCGCCGTGTGCCAGGGCTGTTCTGTTCGATATGTCGGACGAACCATTGCGCAACCAGCTTATAACCGAAAGCGATCTTGTAATTTCCATGCTGCCGCCGGCTTTGCATTTGGCTGTGGCTGAAAATTGCATTGCCGCGCAAAAACACCTGCTCACCGCTTCGTATGTGGAGGAGGCTATCAGGAAACTGGCGCCTGTTATTGCTGAAAAGGGACTTTTGTTTTTGTGTGAGATGGGGCTGGACCCTGGCATTGACCATATGAGCGCCATGCAAATGATTCATGGCATTCAGCAGGCAGGAGGCAAAATTCATTCGTTTTATTCGCATTGCGGCGGACTGGTAGCACCTGAAAGCGATAACAATCCCTGGCATTATAAAGTGAGTTGGAACCCGCGCAACATTGTGCTGGCCGGTAAAACGGGCGCCATGTACAGGCGGAAAGGAAAAATAGAGCAATTGGCCTACCAGGATCTGTTTGATCCGAACAGAACGGTAGCTGTTCCGGGTTACGGTTTGTATGCCTGGTATCCTAACCGCGATTCGCTGAGTTATGTTGGATTGTATGGTTTGGAAGACGCCACAACGTTTATTCGCACCACTTTACGTCATCCCGATTTTTGCAGGGGCTGGAAAATAGTTGTGTCGCTGGGGCTTACCAACGACGAGGAACTGGTTGACACCAACCGCATCAGCTATATCGATTTTTTGGAAGACCGGATACAACAGCTTGCTATATTGCCGGAAGAAAAAAAACTGCTGGCTTACCTGGGTTTGTACAGCAACGAGGTGATTGCCAAGGGCAACAAAACCGCTGCCGGTATATTGCAGGGCTTATTGGAAGAGCGGCTGATGTTGCAGCCGAACGACAAGGATATGATTGTAATGCTGCACGAATTAAAATACACTCTTAACGGCGAAGAAAAAAGCAGGAGCAGCTGTTTGGTGGTGAAGGGTGAAAACAATTTGCATACGGCAATGGCAAAAACAGTGGGTCTGCCGCTGGGCATTGCAGCTACATTGATATTGCAGGAAAAAATAATAGTACGGGGATTGCATATACCTGTATTGCCGGAAATTTATGAACCGGTGTTGAGGGAGTTAAAGGGGGAAGGGGTTATTTTCAAAGATTTCTGATGGAACCACAAAGGCACAGAGGCACGGAGATTTTTTGATTTTTGATTTGTTGATTTATTCCCCCCGTCGGCACGCCGCTAAGGCGGTCTGACGGATAAAAGGATTTATGATTTCTGATTGAACCACGGAGGCACGAAGACACAGAGGTGCACAGGGATTGCTGATTTGTTGATTTTGGGTTTATTGTTTGTCGTTTGGAGTTTGGAAGTGCTTGCTGACGGCTGAAAACTGATCGCTGACAGTTCCCCGCTTGGTTCTTGTATCTTGCTTCTTGGTTCTTTTTCTTTTTCCGCTGATGGCTGGTCGCTCGTTGCTCACCCCAGCAGCTTTATCAACTCCCCTACTCCTTCTGTTGCCGGTTTTTCAATAGCGGTTACGTCGTGCAGCGCGGAGGAATAAGGTATTTTTTTATCGATGATGAACTTGGGAATGCCGTAGGGTGCATAGTTTACCAAACCTGCTGCCGGATATACTACCAGTGAGGTGCCTACCACCACAAAAATTTCTGCAGTATCCATTACCGTTACAGCTTTTTCAATCATGGGTACTGGTTCCTCAAACCAAACAATAGCGGGACGCAACTGAGCGCCGTCTTCTGCTTTGTCGCCCACGTTAATGTCGCCCTTAATTTCGTATACCAGCCGCTCATTTTTTTCGCTACGCATTTTAAAGATCTCTCCATGCAGGTGCAACACTTTCGTGGAACCGGCACGTTCGTGCAGGTCGTCTATGTTTTGTGTGATGATGTGTACATCGAAGTTTTTTTCCAATGCTGCCAGCCCCAGGTGTGCGGCATTGGGTTGAACGTTCAGCGCCTGCTGCCTCCGCATATTATAGAAGCGCAGCACCTGCTCCGGATCTTTTTTCCAGGCCCCTGGTGTGGCTACATCCTCAACATTGTACCCTTCCCACAGCCCGTCGCTGTCCCTGAATGTTTTTATTCCGCTTTCGGCGCTAACGCCCGCCCCGGTTAGTACAACCAGTTTCTTTTTTGTTGCCATAGATTGCAAAAATAAGGTATAAGGTGAAGGGTGTAAGGTGAGGATAAAGTTGCCAATTTATTTTCTTGCGGTAAAGCCAACGGGAATGTACAGGTCGCCTTTGTCGTACATGTTGATGTAAATGCTTACAGTGTCTTTGCTTCCCTGCCACCACACGCGGTAAATATCCAGCAATCCCATATTATTCATTAAACCATTCGGCGTTTTAAATCCGCAGCAACTTCCTGCGCGAAAGTAGCCGATCGATTCGCCATTAGGTCCCAGCAATGCATTTAAAAATCTTCTTTCATTCATGGGACCGCTACGTTCTTTGTTTCCTCCTGTTTTTACAGGATTTTCTTTGGTATAACCATAGCTTTTATCGGTAGCAGGTTCGGTAAGCAGGTATGTGTTTTCGTCTAACGATTCTACTGTATAAACGCGGGTATCTCCTGCACCCACGGGCATTTCAGAAGATTTTATTGTCGCTTTTTTTTGAGAAGAACAGGCAAGGAAAAAACATGTTATACCGAGCAAAGCATATTTGTTCATTGGGATTAATTACAGGTTACAAGGTTCAGTATAGAAGAACCAAAATACAGGAGTACAAGATACAAAAAACAAAATGCAGGAACTATGAAACAAAAAATAAAGAGAATTTGCAGGGAGATTTCTCCTGCGTGCCAATGAGATGTTTTTCAGTATGATGTTTATCAGTTGGTTATAAAATTAATTTTTGTTTGCACAAACGCGGTTTTACTTTCTGCTATAAACCCTCTGCTTTTTGAGTTACTTTTTTGCGGAAAAAAGTAACTCAAAAAGCCGCCCGAAATCGACTACGGCCGATTTAGGGAACGCCCAGATTAATCTTTAGTACTAATGTAAAATCAACAACAGAATCTTGAAATACTCCTGCCAAATCGTTACCGACTTGGAGCGTACCAATTCGAAGGCCAGGGTAGTATATACCGTTTGTCATTTTCAAAGAGCTTTAGTTCCACTAATTGTTTACTCGAAATGACGGGACGCCTGATAGCTGAAGGCTGAATGCTGACGGCTGATCGCTGATAGCCACAAAGAAAAAGCATCAAGTTTAGTTTAATCTTCCTGCTTTCGCATTCTTATTTAACTCTACCCGATGCTTTCGTGAGATGCTTCCATCTTCTGACGGATTTCCGCGTCTCGAATGTTGCTTTTAGTCTGTTTCCAGTTATCAGCAACGATGTACCATAAAGATACGTTTTTCTAATCCTTTTATCCAAACTTTTTGCGACTTTACTATGCACCAGCTATGCACTTTTTTATGCACCGGAAAAGGCGTTAAAAGCAGGTTTGGCCTGCATTTATGCACAATCAGTCTTGTTTCAGCAAGGCTATTATGCGGCGGGTGTCTTTTTGCTCAGACCAGCGCACCCATTTCAGCAGGAATCGTGTCCATGCACCGGGATTTATAATACCCCCGGCCAGCTTTTCAACCGTTTGGTCTAACCCATTCACGTAATTTTTTTCCGCTTCGCCTTCAGCCAGTGCCATTGCAGTTGCGCTGGCCCATGCAGCCTGCCTGGCTTTGCTTACGCTAAAGTTGATGACGGCCTGGTGGCGATTGTTGGTAATCATCAGTACAAACTTCATTGGCCACCATATCTTTCCAAGCCGGCTTTGCATGTCGTTGTAAGTGGTGGCAATCATGCTGTTGATAAGATCATAATCTTTTTGCATGGTAAAAATGCTTTGCCCCGGCGCTGTTTCGGCTGCAGCAATAGAAAGATCGAGATTGATATGTGCGTTTACGCCTAACAGTATGTGCTGTACCACTACCAGGCTTTCCTGGTTGGCAGCCTCAAAAGCCGTTTGCCAGCAGGCACTGCAGGGACTTTTGTCTTTATAGCAATGCCAGGCATCTATATACCGTTTGGCAAAAATCACATCCAGCTTTTCCATGCGCGCAGCATCTTCAAACAACCCGTTTGCTATTCCTTTTGCTACTGCTACCGTCATTTGTTTGTAAAGGATGGCAAAATAGGCCTGGCGACTGGAAGCAGCCTCGCAATGCGCAATAATAACATCGAGTTCGGTTAATACCTGGCTGATACTTGTAACGGGATTGCGGGGCATGGTGATGAAGGATGAGTAGACGAATGTAGCGAAAAAAGGTAGAAGGCAAAAGGTGGAAGGTATGAGGTAAAAGGTGTAAGGAATAAGGCCCTATACCCTACACCTTCCACCTTATTCCTTATACCTTACTCCTTATACCCTTTTCCTGTAATTCAGCACTGCCCAACTGTTTAAAACAATGGCAAATATTCCCAGCTTAACAATATGGGGCAATACATCTTTAAAACCACTGCCTTTTAATACTACCATACGAATGACATCTATCAGATAAGCGGCGGGATTGAACCTGGAAATGGTTTTTGCCCACTCCGGCATACTGTCTATAGAAGTGTATAAACCGCCCAGCAATATGAAGATCATCATAAAGAAAAACATAATCAGCATTGCCTGCTGCTGTGTATCGCAAAAAGTGGAAATCAACAATCCAAATCCCAATATAGCCAACAGGTACATAGATATGCAGGCATATAGCACCAGCAGGTTCCCTACAGGCACAATGCCGTATATACCCCAGGCTATTAACATACCAATGCTGAAGATAACGTTACCCAATACCCAAAAGGGAATGAGCTTACCGATAATGAAATGATGTTTTCGGATAGGCGTTACGTTTATTTGTTCTATCGTGCCTGCTTCTTTTTCTTTCACAATATTGAGGGCCGACAAAAAACCGCCAACCATGGTAACCAATATGGCCAAAATGCCCGGCACCATAAATACATGATAGTTCATGTACACATTAAACCAGTTGGAAGCAGTGACCTCCACCATAGGCATGGGATTGAAACGGGTTACGGGGATTAATTTAGCCCTGATTTCGTTGTTATAGTCGCGGATGATATTTCCTATATACGCGCCGCCCAGGCTGGCTTTTGTTCCGTTAATGGCGTTAACCGCAACAAAAACTTTTGCTTCGTTTTCTCTGATAATATCTTTTTCAAAGCGGGCAGGTATTTCCAGTATAAGATCGGCCTTATCCTTTTCAATCAGTCCAAATGACTCTTTGAAAGACTGGTTATAACCGGTTAAACGAAAATATCCCGAGGCGGTGATCTTGTTGATCAACTGGCGCGAGTAAGTGGAATGATCGTGGTCTGCCACGGCCAGGTTGATATTCTTTACCTCGTAATCTGCTGCCAGCGGCATAATGATCAACTGCACCGCGGGCATCACAAATATCATCATCCGGATGGTTTTGTTCCGGAGTATCTGCCTGAATTCCTTTTGCAAAAGAAAACGAATGGTACGCATAGCGAATATTTTTAAGCGAGCCTTATTTTAAAGCTCTTTACACTTACCAATAAAAAGAACAGGGTCATACCTGAAAGAATGAGCACTTCTTTCCAGATGGCGCCGAAGCCCAGCCCTTTGATCATTACCGATTTGATGATGATGTTGAACCATTTGGCGGGTACTATGTTGGATATAACCTGCAGTGGCACCGGCATGTTTTCTATAGGAAACATAAAACCGCTGAACATGAGCGTTGGCAGCAGCATGCCCATTAACGAAATGGTCATGGCTGCCTGCTGCGATTCGGTTTTGATGGAAATAAAAATGCCGAGGCTTAAACAGGTAATGATATAGAGGGTACTCACGGTAAGCAGTAAAGGAATGCTGCCATTGATGGGCAATTCCAGCAGCCACACGCTCATTACCAATATGGTAATAATGTTGATAAAAGACAGCAGCAGGTAAGGCACGGCTTTGGAAAGAATAACCAGGAAAGGTTTAAAGGGCGATACCAATAAAATTTCCATCGTGCCCGTTTCCTTTTCGCGCACAATGGAAATGGCAGTCATCATTACGCACACCAGCATTAATATCAGCGCCATCACTCCGGGTACCATGGAGTGTACGCTTTTTTGCTGCGGATTGTATAACATCCTGGTTTCGGGAATAATACGATAAGGAACTAAACGATTTTCGTTGAGCTCGGACTGAAAATCCTGCACAATGGAATTTACATAGTTGGTGAGCGTGGTGGCAATATTGGGATCGGAGGCATCGGCTATTACCTGTATTTGCGCAGCGTTTTCATGCAGCAATTTTTCATTAAAGCCGGCGGGCAGTATTAAAGCCATTTTTATTTTTCCCTGCTTAAACGCTTCGTCTATTTGCTTTTGACCAAGAATTGTTTTCTCAATTTCGAAGTAGCGGCTGGCTTCTATGCGGCTTACCAATTGCTGCGACGCAACGTCTTTCGCCTGGTCCATTACCACGATGCGGGAGTTTTTTACTTCGTTTGAAAGTGCAAACCCAAAGATCAGGATCTGCACAACCGGCATACCAAACAATATGAGCAGGGTTTTCCTGTCGCGCAGCACATGGTAAAATTCCTTTCGCACAAATGTGATAAACTGTTTCATTGTCTTTGGTTGAATTGGTTAATTGAGTTGAGTGAGTAGTATTAAGTATTTAACTTACTTAACTTGTTTAACTCACTTAACTTACTCACTAGTCCCCCCTCTTTGCTCCACGGGCCAGTTGATAAAATACTTCGTCCATCGATGTTGCATTAAACTGCTGCTTCAGGTTAAAGGGTGTATCGAGTGCTTCAATCCTTCCGTCTACCATCAGCGAAATGCGATTGCAGTATTCTGCTTCGTCCATATAATGCGTGGTAACAAAAATGGTTACTCCTTTGTTGGCTGCTTCGTATATCAGATCCCAGAACTGGCGACGGGTAACGGGATCAACACCACCGGTTGGTTCATCCAAAAAAACAATGGCAGGGTGGTGCAATATTGCAACAGAAAAAGCCAGTTTCTGTTTCCATCCGAGCGGTAGTTCCGATACCAGCTTTTTAGCTTCTTTCTGCAGTCCCAGCTTGTTGATCAATTGCTCGCTTTCTTGCTTTAGCGCTTCATTGCTCAACCCATATATGCCACCAAAAAAGCGAATGTTTTCTATCACCGTCAGGTCTTCGTACAATGAAAACTTCTGGCTCATATAGCCAATATTTTTTTTGATCTGCTCTGTTTGTTTGTACACATCAAACCCTGCTATGGTCGCCTTTCCGGAGCTTGGAACCGACAAGCCGCAGAGCATGCGCATAGCGGTGGTTTTTCCTGCCCCGTTGGCGCCAAGAAACCCGAATATTTCGCCTTTATATACTTCAAACGTTATTTCGTTTGTAGCTATAAAGTCGCCAAACTTTTTGGTGAGCTTTTCTGCTTTTATAACGGTATCGCTCATACTAATTTTTTAACAGTTTTATAAAACAGTCCTCAATGGTTGGATTGGTCTGCCTGATTTCCGGCTGTTGCAATCCTTCATTCAGCAGGAACGTTTTTACATCGTCTGTCTTTACTTCACGATTGTTGAACGCAACATGGGCAAATTCTCCAAACGCATAACTGTCCAACACTTTGTCGTAAGTTTTCAGTACTTCCAGGAGCTTGTACATATTGTTTGCCTTTACAGCAAATAACGGATCGCCATAACCGCTTTTAATATTAGTCGGCGTTTCTACAGAAAGAATATTGCCACCTTGTATCAGGGCTATGCGGTCGCACAGGTCGGCTTCATCCATATACGGCGTTGATACGATAATAGAGATACCTTGCTGCTTTAACCTTTTCAGCATTTCCCAAAATTCCTTGCGCGATACAGGATCTACACCTGTAGTTGGCTCGTCTAAAAACAATACAGTTGGTTTGTGAATGAGTGCGCAACAGAGCGCCAGCTTTTGCTTCATGCCGCCGGACAGTTTCCCGGCGCGGCGGTTTTTGAATTTTTCTATCTGAACATAAATGTCTTTAACAAGGTGATAGTTTTCCTGAATAGTAGTGCCGAAGACGGTTGCAAAAAACTGAAGGTTTTCTTCGATGGTAAGATCCTGGTACAGTGAGAACTTTCCGGGCATGTATCCCACTGTGTTCCTTATCTGGCGATAGTCTTTCACAACGTCGAATCCATCCACCGTGGCAGTTCCGCTATCGGGCAGCAGCAGTGTAGTAAGCATTCTGAAAATGCTGGTTTTGCCTGCACCGTCTGGACCAATCAATCCAAACAATTCTCCTTTTTCTACCGAAAAGGAAACCTTGTTTACCGCCACCAGCTTTTCTTTGCCGTATGTTTTGGTAAGATTGTTTACAACTACGGAGTGCATATTAATAAATGATGTTGTTAGAAAAATAGTAGCCGCTCATTCGCAGATGAAGAACGCGGCTAAAACAATTTTACATCGGCATACATACCAATCTTTAAAAAGCCATCGTTCGACACTCTTATTTTTACGGCATATACCAGGTTGGCTCTTTCGTCTTTGGTTTGAATGGTTTTGGGAGTGAATTCAGCTTTGTTGTTGATCCATTCAATAGTGCCTTCGTAATTCTTGTAGGCATCTTTTCCGTCGTCTACCATCACCGTTACTTTTTGGTTGAGCTTTACTTTGGCTAACTGATCGCCGGTTATATATGCCCGTAATACAATGCTGCTCAGATCTGCTATTTTGTACAATGCTTTGCCGGCTGTTGCCATTTCATTTACTTCGGCATACTTGGTAAGCACGGTTCCTTTTGTTTCGTTTACAATGTTGCATTTGTTCAACTGATCGGTTATTTGTTCAATTTGTGCAACCAATGGCAGTACATCACTCCTCAAACCAGAGGTTTGCGTTTTTAGTACAGATACCTGGGCTGCATTTTGCTGTTGTATTACCTGCAACTGCTTTTCCATTTCCTGTACCTGAGCATTGATGTCGTCGAGCTGCTTGCCGGTTGCCGCATCTGCTTTTACAAGATTCTGTATGCGATTTTGCTCATGTTTCAGGTTGTCGAATTTTACCTGCATGGCAGCGAGTTGTTGTTTGTAATAACTGGTTTGTACCGAAATATCGGGTAGCCTGCTTCCGGTTGCTTTTATTTGTGCTTCGAGCTGTTTTTTTCGAAGCGACAGTTGGGTGCTGTCTATGTATCCTACGATTTGGCCCACAGCCAGCGATTGTCCTTCTTCAACATCAAACTGTTTAATAACGCCCGTTGCTTCTGCCGAAACAATGGTTTCAACTGCTTCAAAAGTTCCCGATGCATCATAAGGATGTTTATTACCTGAGCACGCAAACAAAACCGCTGTAACCAGCATAAGCAGGAGCGACATACGAAAATTGATTATAGAAAATTTCATTGCTGTATGTTTAAAATTGAATGTTATTAATTGCCGGTATTCCATTTAACGTTGTACTGAGCAAGCAGGAGCTGCATTTCATGCAATGTCTTATTCTGCACAGCCTGATCCTCCGCATTTACTTCTCTTATAAAATCGCTGGAGGTTATAACGCCGTTTTCTAATTGTGCTGCTGCCGCAGTTTTTACACTGGCGCGCAGGCGTATCATTTCATTATCGGTTTCAAGCAGGTCTTTCCATTTGTCTGCTTCTGATTGCTGTTGCTGCAATGTGAGGTTGGTGTTAAACAGGAAAGTTTCTTTCTGCAAACCGGTATTTTTCTTTTTAATATCCAGCAAAAGCTTTTCTTTTCGTGCAGTGTAGAAGCCAGATAGTGACCAATTCAATTTTACGCCTCCCAGGTAATAGGGTTCAAACTTATTGCTGAGCATGTTGAGTGCAGGTCGTCCCATACCGCCTTGTAAAAACAAGCCCAGTCTGGGAAGGTTTTTCGCATTGATCAGCTTGTATTGTGCATCGTATAATTTTTCCTGCTTTTCATATAACGTAAGCTCAGGACGTTTGATATCGTTTTCGGGTAACCATGGCTGTGGCTTTACCAAAACAGTATTTTCGTTGATAGCTGTACCTGTAAACAACCCTAACATCAATGCATAGGCTTTTTTCATGGCTTTCAGTTCAATAATGCGTTGATTGTTTTTTAGCATTTCTGCCTTTAACACATCTCCGCTGCTTTTCAGCGCTGTGGCATTGGCGATAGCAGCCTCCATTTTTTTAAGTGCCGCTTCAATGTCTTTGTTGGTAATGGCCGCCTGTGCAAGCTGACCATCTACCAGTAAAATGCCAAAGAACAACTGGTTAATGCGGTCTTTCAGTTTATATAACTCTACTTCCAGCGATTGTTCTTCCACTGCTGCATTGGCTTGCTGTATGCGTTGCTGTTGTCTAATTACGCCTCCGTCGAAAATGGTTTGCGTAACTTCTCCATACAATTTGTACTGATCTTTACTTATTTCGGGCACATCAATTCCCGGCACCTTAATGGGTATTTGTGTTACTTCTGATTGATAAGTTGCCTGCCCGTTAATGCTCAACTGCGGCAGATAACCCGCAGCCATATTGGCTACCGTGTATTCATTGCTCTTCCTGATAAGGTCGTGCTGCCTGGTAAGCGGATAATGCTGCTTTGCCAATGTGTAGCATTCTTCAATGCTCAGCCCTTGCCCGTGTACCATACATGCTATAAGCAGGCAACACATTATAAGATTAAGCCGTTTCATCGTTTATGGTTTGATTGTCAATTATTTTAATCATTTGATTAAACCGGTAGCAAAAAAAATTATTTCACCTTCAGCATTGCTTTCATCCATTTAGGCATCAATGCTTTTCGCTGCTGCATCATTTCGGTAAACGATTCATCGGTTAGCACACCAACGGATTGAAATACTGGTTTTGAAACAAAGGGAAAAACCGTCATTCCAAGCATGGAAACGATAAAATGCAAAGGATGCACATCGGGCTGTCTTTCCCGGAGTTGTTCAACAAAGTAAGAGGTTTGAATGAGCTTGCCTACCTGCATTTGCCTGAACATGCCGGTGTTGTTGCGTATTTCGCTCAGCACAAAAATCGGCAGGTCGGGATTTTGACTCAGCATATCAATATAGTTGGAAACGATCTGCTCTATTTTCTGATCCAGTGTGGTAGATTGATCATTCAACAAGGGAGTTATGACGCCGAACAACTGCTGCATTTTCTCCTTCATGATGATCTCAAACAACTTCTCCTTGCTGCGGAAATAGTAATTGAGCAAAGCCAGGTTTAAGCCAGCTTCTTCCGCAATGTCTCTGGTGCGTGTGGCGGCGTATCCTTTTTGGGTAAATACTTTCCGTGCAGCTTCTTTTATTTTTTCTTCAGCCGATGCTTCTTTAACTGCTTTCGTTTTTGCCATTGTTTTCTGTTACAGAAACAAAGGTAAATTTAAAATTTTGATTTAAACAAATATTTTAATCAAATGATTAAACCCTGTGTGACATTTTTCGTTTGCAGTTTACTGTTAGAGGTTACCCCCAACAATAAACGCCAAACACTAAACTAATTTGTTACTTTAAAGTTGAAGATAATAGTACCGCGTTGCTCCTCGCCTGCTGCGAATTTGAGCTGACGGGCTTTGCGGAGTGCAATGTCTTTCATGCCGGCATTTGAAGTAGTGGACCCCCTGGGTTGGTAAGCTGCCGCGGTTACTGCGCCTGATGCATCTACAGATATATCCACCGCCACTTTTGCATTTTCATTGAACTCGTCCTGGAAAGACGGTTGACGAATGATCTGCCTTCCTTTTAAGCTTCCCTGTATGGTATAGCTGCCATTTCCGCTGCCACCGAAACCATCGTAATTTTTTGAATTGGGATCACCGTTGATCTTACCACGATCGCCGGTTCCACTGGTATTGCCCTCGCTCTTGCTGTTGTTCCACGTATCTGCGTTGTTTCCACCAGGTCCACTACCATCACCACCTTTATAAGTAGCGCGAGGCTTTGGTGGCGCCGGTTTAGGATTTTCCACTATTTGCGGTTTGGTGTTGTTCTTTTTGGTAGTAGTTGTATTTTCTTTTGTGGGAATTGTTTTCGCTTCGGGATTTGAAACTTTAGGTTTTGGAACTTTTACATCCGGAGCTTCTTCATCGTTGTCATCGGTTTCAACTGCTTTTACATTTTCAACCGGTGTATTAGCAGCCTTGGGTGGTGTATTCACTTCTTTTTCCGCAGCTGCCGGCGCACCGGGTCTGAGCGGTTGCACATCTCCTGCTCCATCGTCGCTGTTGCCCAGGTTCACTTCCATTCCTTCTTCTACCGGGGGCAGTGGCGGAGCCGGTACCGACCAGGAAACGAGGAAAAAGAACAACAATAAAGCACCGGAGATTACGCCTGTAATGGTTCCGGCTTTTACGTTTTTAGATGTTTCAAAATCTTGCGACATATGCAGAGACAATAATATGTGTTAATACAAATGTAAAGATGATAATGTTATGATGGTGTGAATATCTGCATTGAGCTGTCAGCCTTCAGCGATCAGGGAGTTCTGGTCGGCACGCCCGGGTTGAGCTGCGCGGGCGGATGCCGGGGCGGTCTGACCGACCGAGCAAGCTAAAGAAGGCAAAATGGATTAATGATAATGTTTATTTTTTTCAGGGACATGACACAGAGACGCATGTGTTTTTGAAATGACTATGTGCTTCTGCAGCTTTTTCCATCAGACCGCCCGTTGGGCGTGCCGATGGGAAGGCTCCTTCAGGCGGTCTGACCGATCTGAATAATAGCTATGGGCTTTTACTGGTGGTTGCCGCATCCATAAAACGCCAGCAGCTCTGATGAACCCGTTAATTTTTGTAGATTCGGAAAATAAAACTTTGTAACCTTGTATTTAGATGAAACAGCGAATTTATATAGACACTTCAATCGTTGGAGGCTATTTTGACGAAGAATTTAAAGAGGCTACTGTTGCTCTTTTTCAGAGACTTGAAAATAGAGAAATTGTTTTTGTAGTTTCTGATC